>NZ_CP094516.1:7595303-7918504 GCF_029909975.1 Bradyrhizobium sp. ISRA430 | reverse complement strand
GCCGGTTGCCGGAACGGGCAGCGAGCAGGCCGTCGGCAGGCATCGCAGTCTGAAAGCAGCGCCGACCTTCGTGGCGCTCCCTCAATTTTTCAGCATGAAGCAAGTTGGCCCGCCGCGCGCGGCAGGCCATGCGCACGTGTACCTCAGGGAGGATCGACATGGCGACATTCATACTGACGATCGACTGGACCGACCAGGGAATTCGGAATGTCAGGGAAGCTCCCAAGCGCAGCGAAGCGGCAAAGGCGCTTGCCAAGAAAGTCGGGGTCGAGATCAAGGGCATCTATCTCACCTCCGGCGCGCATGACCTTCTCGTCCTCGCCGAAGCACCGCTCGGCGACCACATCACAAAATTCGCGCTTGCGCTCGGCTCCCTCGGCAATGTGCGTACCAGCACCTCACGCGCCTGGACCGAGGCCGAGTGGACCAAGCTGATATCCGAGCTCCCGTAAGCGACTTCGGAGTCTCGACGGGCCTGTGCCCAGTGCGGATTGGCGCAGGCTCGTCCACCGAAGCCGAGAGCGAGACTTTGTGCCGATATCATGAGGAGGTCAGGCCATGGAGATCGAAGCCACGACGTTCGGCACGATCACGATTGACGGAAAGACCTATGAACACGACGTGATCATTCGTCTGTCCGGCGAAGTGGCGAAGCGGAAGAAAAAGCTGTCGAAGAAGTACTACGGCACCTCGCACGTCCTCTCGAAGGACGAGGCGAAGTTCATCTTTGAAGACGGATGCGAGCAGCTCATTCTTGGGTCGGGCCAGATGGGCAATGTGCATCTATCGCCGGAAGCGGAGGCGTATTTTGCGAAGAAAGGTTGCGCGGTCCTGCTCGAGCCGACCCCGGAGGCAATTCATACGTTCAACCGCTCGCATGCCAGGAAGATCGGCCTTTTTCACGTCACCTGCTGAGCAATCCACCGCCCTTAAAACGGCAGCCCGACATAATTCTCCGCGAGCAGGCGCTGCGCCGTTTCGGACGAGAACAGATATTCCAGCTCGGTCTGCTGGAGCCTGTCTTCATACCCGGAACGGTCGGGGAAACGATGCAGCATCATGGTCATCCACCAGGAGAAGCGCTGCGCCTTCCAGATCCGCGCCAGCGCCTTGGCCGAGTAGCCCTCCAGGCCGGAATCATCGCCCTCCTGATAGTGCGCGAGGAGGCCATGATAGAGATAATAGATGTCCGAGGCGGCGCTGTTGAGCCCGCGCGCGCCCGTCGGCGGCACGATGTGGGCAGCATCGCCGGCGAGGAACAGGCGGCCGTAGCTCATCGGTTCGGCGACGTAGCTGCGCAAGGGAGCGATGCTTTTCTCGATCGACGGGCCCGTGAGCAGACGGCCAGCGACCTCGTCCGGCAGGCGCAGCTTCAGCTCGGCCCAGAATGCATCGTCGGACCAGTCCTCCACCTTGTCGGTCAGCGGCACCTGGATGTAGTAGCGGCTCAGCACCTGCGAGCGCAGCGAGCATAGCGCGAAACCGCGCCGGTGCTTCACATAGATCAGCTCCGGGTTGACCGGCCTGGTGCGTGACAGGACGCCGAGCCAGCCGAACGGATAGACCTTCTCATATTCGCGCAACACGTCCTTCGGAATCGACTTGCGGCTGACGCCGTGAAAGCCGTCGGCGCCGACGATGTAGTCGCAATCGACCCGGATGGTCTCGTCGTTCACACGGTAGGTCACGAACGGCTTGTCGGAGGTGAGGTCGTGCGGCGTGACGTCCTCGGCATTGTGCACGACCTTGCCGCCAAGCCGGTCGCGCGCCTCGTAGAGGTCGCGCGTCAGCTCGGTCTGGCCGTAGACCAGCACCGAATTGCCGCCGGAATGACTGTGCAGATCGATGTGGGAGAGCACGCCGTCATGAGCGATCTCGAATCCCTTGTGGATCTCGCCCTCGCGGTCCATCCGCTCGCCGCATTGCGCCTCGCGCATCAGCTTGGCAAAACCGTGCTCGAGCACGCCGGCGCGGATACGGGCGAGCACGTGCTCGCGGCTGTATTTCTCCAGCACGACCGTCTCGATGCCCTTCAGGTGCAGGAGCTGGGACAACAGCAACCCGGACGGGCCACCGCCGATGATGCAGACCTGAACTTTCATTTTTGCGTCCTCCCGTCGGAGCGCTTTTTGCAGATTTTGCGCCGCAAACCGATGGAGGGTTTCGCCTTTGTCTTGTACAATTCGAACATGAGAACCGCAGCCCCTTCCCCGGCCATCCGGGTCTATAACCTGTTCGGCGAGTCCGGCGATCTGCCCGATGTCGTGCATTGCGAGACGATCGCGTCACGCTCGGTCTTGCACGACTGGACGCTGGCCGTGCACCGGCATGCCCGGCTGCACCAAGTGCTCCTGATCGAGCGCGGCGGCGGCGAGGCGACGCTCGACGGGCGCGCGGTGCCGCTGAGGCCGATGCAGATCGTCAATGTGCCGGTCGGCCACGTCCACGGCTTCCGTTTCGTGCCGGGCACGCAAGGCTGGGTGCTGACCATCGCCGCGGAAATCCTTGACGAGGCGCTGCTTGCCTCGGAAGGCCTGCGCGGCGCGTTGTCGCGATCGGCCGTGGTCCGCGGCACGCCGCAGATCCGCACGACCATGAAACAGATCTTTGCCGAACATGCGGCGCGTGATTTCGGCCGGGCCCATGTGCTCCGCGCGCTATCGGCAGCGATGATCGGGCTCGTCGCGCGCGCGCTGATGAGCGAGAGCGGCAGTAGT
Source organism: Bradyrhizobium sp. ISRA430 (assembly GCF_029909975.1). Taxonomy (NCBI): domain Bacteria; kingdom Pseudomonadati; phylum Pseudomonadota; class Alphaproteobacteria; order Hyphomicrobiales; family Nitrobacteraceae; genus Bradyrhizobium; species Bradyrhizobium sp. ISRA430. The sequence goes on along the minus strand of NZ_CP094516.1, from coordinate 7,915,787 downwards.
GGAACGGCCGAGTCAGGCCTTTTCCGCCGCTTCGAGGCGCTGCTCGAGGAGCATCATCTCGAGCGCTGGAGCGTCGCGGATTATGCCAAGGCGCTGGCGATCACGCCGACGCATCTCAACCGGGTGACGCGGGCGGCGACCGGCGATACCGCCTCGCACCTGATCCTGAACCGCCTGATCCGCGAGGCACGGCGCAATCTCGTCTACACCAACCTGCCGGTCTCCACCATTGCGTATGCGCTGGGCTTCGAGGATCCCGCCTATTTCAGCCGTGTCTATGCCGCTGCCACGGGCCTCTCGCCGCGCGCCTTTCGCGTGCAGTTGCATGGCGGCGCAGATTGACGTGTCGGGCGTTCCAACGGCCAGGCGTTGCTACTGATGCGCCTTCTCCTGCCGGGACTCCGTTTCTTCCGGATGCGCCTTCTCATAGTGGAGAAAGAGGTCGAGCAACGCCAGCAGCACGATGACGATGCCGAAGCCGATGCTGAGATGCATCGCGCGCGTGTGCGCAAATCCAAGCAGCCAGGGTGACACGATGAGCCAGACGCCCATCAGGACATTGATCCATTCCTCCCAGTCGCGATAGGCGATGATGGCAGCCAGCGAGAGGATGCCGATGATCGCGCTCGTCACCCAGAGATCGATCTTGCCCTGGCTGATAGTCAGCTTGAACAGCCACGGGGATATGAAGAGCACAGCCGCGAGGAATAGATTGTAGACGTCTGGGACGGTTTCGCGCTCTTGCAACCTGCTCATGACACATCTCCCGCGGGGATATGCCGATGGAATCATTCGGAGGGAGTTTGGTTCCAGGGCAGCAGGCATTGCCCGGATAGACTTTGGTCGGAGGCCAGGCTGCGAGCCGTAATGGCCTTTGTTGCCAGCGCGTGTTGCCGGCGCCGCCACTTACCTTCGTATATAGCGCCCTATCCTTTGGATAGCTGCCCTTTACCTCCGTACAATTGAGCGGGAAATGCGCACGCCTTAGCGTGGCTGCATTCGGCGCCCTGGCGCTGGTGGCATGGACCTCCCTAACCTTGGCGCAAGACGGCCACACCCTGTCCGGCCGTCTGCGCTGTCTTTTTCAGCAAGCCATCGGCGATTTCAGTGTTTTCTGCGGAACTGGAGATTTGTGCATAATGTCTTCGCTTGAGAAGATCGCACTCTTCATCGATGGCTCCAATCTCTATGCCACCTCCAAGGCGCTCGGTTTCGACATCGACTACAGGCGCCTGCTCAGCGAATTTCACGGCCGAGGCAGGCTGCTGCGGGCCTTCTACTACACCACCGTCATCGAGGATCAGGAATACTCGTCGATCCGCCCGTTGATCGATTGGCTCGATTATAACGGCTACGCCGTCGTCACCAAGCTCACCAAGGAATTCGTCGACGCCACCACCGGCCGCCGCAAGGTGAAGGGCAGCATGGATGTGGATCTCGCCGTGAATGCGATGGAACTCGCCGGGCATGTCGACCAGATCGTGTTGTTCTCTGGCGATGGGGACTTTCGTTCGCTGGTGGAAGCCCTGCAACGCCGCGGCGTCCGCGTGACGGTCGTCTCCACGCTCGCCACCCAGCCGCCCATGGTCGCCGACGAACTGCGCCGGCAGGCGGACGTATTCATTGATTTGGCAGAGCTGAAACCAAAAGTGGGGCGCGATCCGGTCGAGCGGCCCGGATCGCGCGAGATGCGTCAGCCGCCGCAATTCCTCGCGCGCGGAGCGATCAATCGCGGCGACCGGGTGGAATGATCCCGCGCAACGGCCGCGGGATTATCAGACGTCGAAGAACACGGTCTCCTCCGGCCCCTGCAAATTGATCGTGAAGGAATATACGACCTTGCCGGCGCGCTCGCCGCGCTTTGCGATCAGCGTCGACCGCCGGATCGGCGGCTCGACCAGGTTGAGCACGGGATCGGCGGCGTTGGCCGCTTCCTCGTCCGAGAAATAGAGCCGCGTGTTCAGCCCGATATTGATGCCGCGGGCGACGACCCAGACATTGACGTGCGGCGCACATTTGCGCCCCATCCTGTCGGTGATGGCGCCGGGCTTGATCGTGTCGAAGGTGACGAGGCCGCTGTCGAAATCCGAGCCCGCGCGGCCCCAGCCGCGGAAGTCTTCGTCGAGCGCACCGGCGGAACGATCGGCAGGATGATTGTAGCGGCCGGCGGCATTGGCCTGCCAGATTTCCAGCAGCACATCGCGCAGCGGCGAGCCGCTGCCGTCGAGCACGCGGCCTTCAAGCGTGATGCGCTCGCCTTCCGTGTTCGGCGTCACCAGGACGTTGGAAAAGTTCTTCTCGAAGATGTCGAAGCCGGCCATCGCCGGGATCAGGCCGATATGGACATAGGGCCCGGCGGTCTGCGAGGCGGTTTCCTTGAGGTAATTGAGCGGCTGCGGCATTTGCTCAGTTTCCTTCGGTGCGGTTTTCGAAATAGGTCGAGCGCGCCCCTCGCAGCACGATGTCGAAGCGGTAGGCGAGCGAATCGAACGGCGTAGAGGCGTTGAGATCGAGCGGAGCAACCAGACGCTCAAGCGCGTCCTTGTCCGGGATCGTCGTCAGGATCGGGCAGACCGGGATCAGAGGATCGCCCTCGAAATACATCTGCGTGATCAGCCGCTGCGCAAAGCCCGAACCGAACACCGAGAAGTGGATATGGGCTGGACGCCAGCTATTGACGTAGTTGCGCCAGGGATAGGGACCGGGCTTCACCGTGCGGAAGTAATAATAGCCGGTGTCGTCGGTCAGCGCGCGGCCGCAGCCGCCGAAATTCGGATCGATCGGTGCGAGATAGGTGTCCTTCTTGTGCCGGTAGCGGCCGCCGGCATTGGCCTGCCAGAACTCGACCAGGGTGTTCGGCACGCCGCGGCCGGTCTCGTCGAGCACGCGGCCGTGAACGATGATGCGCTCGCCGACGGGATCGCCGTCCTTGGCGTAGTTGCGGATCAAATCGTTGTCGAGCGGGCCGAGATCGTTGTGCCCGAACACCGGCCCGGTGATCTCCGAAATCGAGCTCTCCAGCGATAGCAGCGCCTGGCGCGGCGAGCGCAGCACTGAGGACTTGTAGCCGGGCGCATGCGCCGGCGGATGGATGGAGCGGTCGCGCTGGAAGAAGCCGCCATCACGAAGCGGCGGCGTGAATGGCTCGGGGCGGTTAAGGCGGGGATCCTGCAAGGCTGGAATTGGCGCCTGGGCGTTCATCGGCGTTGGTCTCTCCCTCTGGCGTCCGGGTCCGGGCGCACGGCTAATCTGGAGATCATGGCTCCGGCCATTCTCAAGATAAATAGATGGATTATAATGAATTGCATGAAAGAAATTGATCATTTGGCGCTCGACGGCCACGCCCTCGAACTGTTCCTGGCCGTGCTGGAGGAAGGCTCGGTGACGGCAGCGGCGACGCGGCTCGGCCTGACGCAATCAGCCGTCAGCCACGGATTGAACAAGCTGCGGCGGATCGCCGGCGATCCGCTGTTCGCCAAATCCGGGCGCGGCATCGTCGCCACCGCGCACGCCCAGGCGCTGGCGGTAAAGGCGCGCGCGCTGATCGACGAGATGCGGAGCTTTGCTGGCGGCATCAGCTTCGAGCCGGCGCGCGCGCAGCTTTCGCTGACGATCGCAGCCAATGATTTCCAGCGCGATCTGCTGCTGCCGCGGTTCTTCGATCATGTCGCGGACAGGGTGAAGAGCCTGAACCTGCGCGTGATTCCCTCGCAGTCACCCTCGCCTGCCATGCTGCGCGAGAACCGCTGCGATCTTCTGATCACGCCGCTGCCGCCGTCCGGCGTCGACATCGTGCAGAAGCGTCTCCTAAGGGATCACTACGTCTGCTACTACGATCCCAAGGCACGCGCCGCGCCGGGTAGCCGCGCCGCCTATCTCGCGGCCCGCCACATCACCGTGGTCTATACCGACAATGAGCGGCTCGATTTCGACCGCCGGCTCGCCGCGAACGGCTTCCATCGCGACATCGCGATCTCCGTGCCGAGCTTTTCCGGCGTGCCGTCCTTCCTGCGCGGCTCCGACATGCTGGCGAGCATGCCGAGCCTGCTGGCTTCCGGCGTGATGGGTGGCTTCGCGCAAGCGCGCATTCCTCTGGCCTCGCGCAGCCGGACGCTGGCCGAGCTGCCCATGTTCATGGTCTGGCACCAGCGCTATCAGAAAGACCCGGCCCATCGCTGGATCCGAAGCCAGCTCGAGACCGTGGCGGCAACGACGGCCGGCGACTGATCCTTGGTCACGGCTTGCGGAAGCCTGCCCTTCGCCAGACCCACTGGTTGCGACGCGGCAGCCACGCTAGAATTCGTCCATGACCGTGACCGATATTGCGAGCAGGACCTACAATCATAGCTGGCGGCTGGATCCCATCATCCGCAGCCTGCTCGATACTGACTTCTACAAGTTATTGATGTTGCAAATGATTCGGGAATCCTACCCGGATCAGAAGGTGACCTTCTCGGTGATCAACCGCTCGCGCCATGTGCGGCTTGCCGAGACCATCGACGAGGGCGAGTTGCGCGCCCAGCTCGACCATGCCCGCACCATCCGCTTCACCAAGAAAGAGCTGATCTGGCTTGCCGGTAATACCTTCTACGGCAAGACCCACATGTTCTCGGCCGATTTCATCCGCTGGCTCGCCGAATTCCGCTTGCCCGAATACGAGCTGCGCAAGGTCCAAGGTCAGTACGAGCTGCACTTCCATGGGCCTTGGACCCACACCACGATGTGGGAAATTCCGGCGCTCGCCATCCTCAATGAACTGCGCTCGCGTGCGGCGATGAAGGACCGCGGCCGGTTCGAGCTCGACGTGCTCTACGCCCGTGCCAAGGCCAAGCTCTGGACCAAGGTCGAGCGGCTGCGCAAGCTGGAGAATTTGCGGCTGTCCGACTTCGGCACGCGCCGCCGCCACGGCTTCCTGTGGCAGCGCTGGTGCGTAGAGGCGGTGAAGGAAGGGCTGGGTTCGTCCTTCATCGGGACGTCCAACGTGCTGTTGGCGATGGACAACGATCTCGAAGCCATCGGCACCAACGCGCATGAGCTGCCGATGGTGGCGGCCGCGCTCGCGAAGGACGATGAGGAATTGCGCTGGGCGCCCTATCGCATCCTCGACCAGTGGCGCCAGACCTATGGCGGCAATCTCTTGATCGCGCTGCCCGATGCCTTCGGCACCAAGGCCTTTCTGCGCGACGCGCCGGAATGGGTCGCCGACTGGACCGGCTTCCGCCCGGACAGCGCCCCGGCGATCCAGGCCGGCGAAGAGATCATCAAATGGTGGGAGACGAAGGGCCGCAATCCCAGGGACAAGCTGCTCGTCTTCTCCGACGCGATGGACGTCGGCTCGATCGAGGATACCTATCACCATTTCGTAGGCCGCGTGCGGCTCTCGTTCGGCTGGGGCACCAACCTCACCAACGACTTCGTCGGCTGCGCACCGGACGGCTCTTTCGATCTCGATCCGATCTCGCTGGTCTGCAAGGTGTCGTCGGTCGACGGGCGTCCAGCGGTGAAGCTCTCGGACAATCCGGAGAAGGCGACCGGCATGCCCTCCGAGATCGAGCGTTACCTGCGCGTGTTCGGCAATGCCGGTCGCGTGCGTACGCCCGTGCTGGTCTAGTGTTGTAACTCCGACAGTCCCAATTCCGTCATTCCGGAGCCCGAGCGGAGCGACGGAGCCCGGAAATCCATCTGGCCGCAGAGTACGTGGATGAATGAATTCTCGCGACTTCGTCGCGCCCCGGAATGACATTGAGTGAATCAGACGTAGAGACACAACATTAGCGGCGACCGATTTCTCTCGATCGAGTAAACCACGCACGAAGAATTCGACAGATTGTTCGCTCGGATGCTGTGCCAGTTCCGGATTCGCGGCATTTGCGACGATCTGCCTGCATCCACTTCACAGCGCCTTCACCCTGCAACACGGTCGCTCCGCTCTTCAGGTCGAGTTAAGCAGCGTTCCAGCCGACTTCGCGTTATCAGCGAGCGCTCCGCTGGGGTCGTTGAGCGATTTGGGGAACGTAGAGTGTCTCGCAGAACAGCGACGTCGGCGAAGGGACGCAACTTCGTTCATGTCATCAAGCTCGTCTCGCCTTTCGTCATGGTCGTGGTGCTGCAGGCGACGATCGCCGGACTCAGCCTCGAAGTGATGTCATCGGTCCGCGCCTATGTCGCCGGCGAGGCGATGTGGTCACGATCGCAGAAGAACGCCGTCTACTTCCTCAATCTCTATCTGCATTCGGGCGAGGCGAGCCAGTTCGCGCACTACCGGACCTCCCTCGCCGTTCCCATCGGCGATGAATACGCAAGATGGGCGCTCGAGCGCGACCCGGTCGATGTCGAGACGGCACGCATCGGCTTCCTGCAAGGCGGCAACCATCCCGACGACGTTCCCGGATTGATCTGGCTGTTCCGCTATTTCAGCCGCATCAGCTTTTTCCAGGAGGCGATCCGGGAATGGACCGCCACCGATCCCATGCTGCTGGAGCTCGGCATCCTCGGCGATGTTATCCGCAACGATCTCAAGAACGGTCTCATTCGGGACAGCGGCCGCTTGCAGCTCCTGTCGTCGCGGCTCTCGGAGCTGAACAGCCGGTTCACCAAGCATGCCAACCGGTTCTCGACGGTGCTTGGCGAAGGCTCCCGCACCATCAAGCTGACGTTGACCTGCGTGAACATCGTCACGGCCGTGACCCTGATCCTTCTGCTGATCTGGCATACGCGACGGTTGGTTCTGCAACGCCAGTCGTTCGAGGATGCGTTGCATGAGGAGAAGGAACGTCTTGCCTGGCAGGCCTCGCACGACTGGTTGACGGGGCTCGCCAACCGGCGTGCCTTCGAGGCGCGCCTGCAATGCGAGCTCGACGGCGCCGGCTCACTGGCCTTGATCCTGATCGATCTCGACCAGTTCAAATCCGTCAACGACACCTACGGCCATCTCGCCGGCGATCGTCTGCTGACCCAGGTGTCGCGCCTGCTGCAGCGGGACCGGCAACCGCACGATCTGGTCGCCCGGCTTGGCGGCGACGAATTTTGCATGATCCTGCCGCAATGTTTGCCGCTCGACGCTGTCGATATCGCCGAGCGGCTGCGCAAGTCGCTCGAGCTGTTCAACTTCGTCTGGGACGATCGCTGCTTCGGGGTGACGGCCAGCATCGGCGTCGCCTGCATCTCCGACAGCAACACGACGCTCGAGCAGGCCATGCATCGCGCCGACGTCGCCTGCTATCGGGCCAAGGAAAAGGGACGCAACCGGGTTCAGGTCGACACCGCAAGGTCCGAGATCATCACAGTCCAGACGCGGCAGCGCGAAATTGCCGTCGCGCGAGGCTGATGGTCCGCAGGGGCGATCGGCCGCCGATCAGGTGCCCTCGGTTCGCCGTTCCTGCGCATAGCGCACCAGCGCCGCGAAGCGGTAGATGCCATGCACGAACTTGCCGTAAGGCATGGTGACGAACAGCGCGAACACCACGCCGAGATGCAGCGCGAGCAGTGGCCCCATCGCGGCGGTCTCCCGCAGGATCAGCAGCGCCATGCCGGTGGCACCGGTTAGGAACAGCATGGCGATGAAGCCGACATCCATGCCGTAGCGCGCTTCGTCAAGCAGCTCGGGGGCGCGACGCATCTTGGCAACGAACAGCCCGATCGGCCCCGCGATCAGGCCGATGCCGCCGAGCGTGCCGAGCACGACCGGCAAATCCCACCACGGATACGGCGCCTCGCGGCCCAGCAGATAGTGGTAGAGCGTGGCGACCGAGGTCGCCGCAAAGCACAGCAGGAAGCCGTAGAAGGTGAGGTGGTGACAGAGCTTGCGGCGGTCGGTCGGCCGGTCGTCCTCATTGTAGCAGCCGACGCCGCCACCATGGAGATAGCGCAGCTCGCCCGCATCGCGGATCGCCTGGAGAAGCGAACCGCCATCGGCGCGGCCGCCGATGGGATCGCCGATGTCGCGCCAGAACGCGCGGACGCTCATGACCAGCGCGAGGATGGCATAGAGGAACGCTGCGCTGAACAGCACGGCCATCGCATTGTGCGGCATCAGCTTGTAGAATGCGCCGGCCCCGGCATGCACGCCGAACAAAACGCCGCGGTCGTTGAGGGCGACAAAGCCGAGGATGAAGGCCGCCACGCTGAGCGCAGCAACGATGCTGATCACGAGGCCGTTGCGCGCAAAGGTGCCGGACAGCGCCCGCGGCCAGGCATAGGCCGCATAGGACTCAGCGCGCGCAATCGCCAGCGTCTTCGGAACATTGACGTTGAATTCGTGTGGCGGCGAGAACTGGCAGTCGACATAGCAGGCGCCGCAGGCGTGACAGAGATTGGCGAGATAGTTGAGATCGCCGTCGGAGAAGGCGCGGCGCATCTCCATGGCCGGAAACACCGCGCACAGACCTTCGCAGTAACGGCAGGAATTGCAGACCGTCATCAGGCGGTCGGCTTCGTCGAGAATCCTAGTTCCGTGCATGTTTCGCCGCTTCCCGTCCTGCGATCCGCCCGAACACGCTGCCGATGGTCATGCCGATCCCGGCGGCATAGCCCTTACCGAGCACGTTGCCGGCCATGATCTCGCCGGCCGCGAACATGTTGGCCGAGGGCCTACCGCCCTTCATCAGCATGCGCGCCTCTTTGTTCACGCGCGTGCCGAGATAGGTGAAGGTGATGCCGGGCCGCACCGGATAGGCGAGATAGGGCGGTGTCTCGATCCGCCGCGCCCAATGCGTCTTCGGAGGCGTGATGCCCTCGGTGCGGCAGTCGTCCAGGATGGTGTGGTCGAAGGTGCCGGGCCGCACCGCGGCGTTGAAGCCCGAGATGGTCTTTTCCAGCGCCGCCGGATCGAGCGTCAGCTTGCCGGCGAGTTCGGCTATCGTCTGCCCGGCGATCGGCGGGAACAGCGTCGGCATGAAGCTGGTGACGACGGTCGAATCGAAAATAATGTAGGCGATCTGATCGGGCTGCGCGGCGACCAGCCGGCCCCAGATGGCGTAGCGCTTCGGCCAGATATCCTCGCCCTCGTCATAGAAGCGCTGCGCGTGCTTGTTGACGACGATGCCGAACACGACGGAGTCGTGGCGTGTGATGATGCCGCCGTCGAATTTCGGCGCGCGGGCGTCGATCGCGACCGCGTGGCACTGGGTGGGATCGCCGACCTCCTGCACGCCTTTGCCGAGCAGCATCTTCAGGATCGAGCCGCGATTATAGGGCGTGCCGCGGATCAGGAAATTGTCGGCGGCTTCACCCCAGTGCTCCTTCAACCACTCGATATTGGCCTCGAACCCGCCGGCGGCCGCAACCAGCGAGGTCGCGCGGATCTCGGTGTCGCCGTTGATCGGCCGCTTGACGCGGGCGGCCAAGAACATGCCGTCCTCGATCACGAGATCGATCACCTCTGCATCGTAGGCGACCTCAACGCCGAGCCGCTCGGCGGTGAGATAAAGCGCATTCAGCATCGCGCGGCCGCCGCCAAGGAAGAAGGAATTGGTACGCCCGAGGCTGAGCGTGCCGCCGAGCGAGGGCTGCCAGCGCACGCCCTGCTCCACGATCCAGTTCAGGATGTCCTTGGACTCCCGGATCATGTGGCGGGCGAGTTCCTCGTCGGTCTGTCCGCCGGTCACGACCAGCAGATCCTTCCAGAACTCCTCCTCGGTATAGGGGCCGGTCAGGATCTCGGTCGCGGCGTCATGGGCGCAGCGCATGTTGCGGGTATGGCGCGTGTTGCCCCCGCGATAGAACTTAGGTGCGCCTTCGAGCACGAGGACCGAGGCGCCGCCGCGCCGGGCGGCGATCGCCGCGCAGAGCGCCGCATTGCCGCCACCGATCACCAGCACGTCGTATTTGCTGCCCATGCCGTCCGTCCGATGCGACGCGAGTTAGAGAGAATCTGCTGGCCGGCGGCCGCGGTCAACCCGGCCGCCATTGCGTACTTTTGTATACAAAGATATACATCAACGGTGCAAGCGGCATCTCTGCATGGGCAGGATGCGTCCTGCGTCACGAGGAACCATGGCCAGACGCCCGGCAAAGGCAGGCGGATCGATCTCGCGCGGCGCCGGTGTGGCGCTGGGCGAAGCCGTGTTCCGCTCGCTGTGCGAGGCGCTTCAGGCAGGCAGCTATCGCGCCGGCGACCGCCTGCGCGAAGAAGAGGTCGCCGAGCGGCTGAAGGTGAGCCGCACGCCGGTGCGGGAGGCCCTTGGCCGGCTCGCGGCGCGCGGCTTCGTCGAGCCCGCCGGAGGCCGCGGGCTGATCGTACGCAGCCTCGACATCTCCGAGGTGCTCGAGCTCTATGCCATGCGCGAGATCATGGAAGGTGCGGCTGCCCGTCTTGCCGCCGAGCACGCCTCCACCCCCGAGATCGACGCGCTCCGGGACATCGAGCAGGCCTTTGCCGAGGCTTCCGAGACCAACGCCGCCGAGATGGCAAGGCTCAACCGCGCCTTCCACGAGGCCATCTGCCGGGCCGCGCGCAATCGCTACCTCGACAACGCGTCCCGCGAGTTGCAGGACTGGATCGCGCTGCTGGGACCGACGACCTTCACGGTGACGGGCCGGCCGACGACCAGCCACAGAGAACATCAGGCCATCATCGACGCCATCGCCGCACGCGACGGCGACAAGGCCGAAAACCTTGCGCGCGCGCACATTCGCGAAGCGTTGCGCTGCCGGCTGAAGCTTCTGCAGAAACAGTAGACGCGCCGGCTATCTCCTGGCCCGGCGCGGCGGACGTGAGCCCGCATCACGGCCGTCCGCGGCCGAGGCCACAGCGCTCTCCAGGAGCTCGGTCGGACCGCCGAGCGCCCGCGTCAGGCGAATGGCCGCTTTCAGCAGCAGCGACGACATCGTCTTGATGCTCTCCCGCGTGAAGCGCGGCTTCGGCCCCGAGAGCGACAAGGCGCCGGCGCATTTGCCGCCGGGCCCGAATACGGGACAGGCCAGCCCCGCGCAATCCGGATCGCGCTCGCCGAACGACACCGCAATGCAGCTCTCGCGGATGTCGTCATAGGCCTCGCCCTTCTCGCCGTCGAAAGCGAGGATAATCCGGCCGGCCGCGCCGCGATCGAGCGGCAGCAGCATGCCGGCCTCGACCCGGTCGAGGGTCGAATGCTGAGAATCGACGCGAAAGATGCAGAGCCTGCGCTTGGCGTCATGCCGCACATGAAACGAGGGACTCTCGGTGCCGTCGGCCACGAGCTGGCGCAACAGCGGCATCACCCGATCATGCAGATTGTTGGCGCGCTGATAGACCGCGCCCAGCCGGAACGGCGTCGCGCCGAGATGATAACGGCCGTCGGACAATTGCACGAGGTAGCCGAACTCCTGCAACGAGCTCATCAGCCGCAGCAGCGTGCTCTTGTACATGCCGGTGCGCCGGGCGAGCTCGGCCAGCGCCATCGGCTCGGGCGCGTCCTCGAACGCCGCCAGGATCGTCAAGGCGCGGTCGACGGCGGCGACACCGGGCGAAGCCATGCAGTCTCCTTTTGAGGGAATCCGGACGGGTCGATCAACTTTGCGATCACCGGAAAGTACGCATCGCCCATGCCCTTGTCGATCGTCTCCTCGAAGATCGTGCGCATCAGCCCCGCGCCCCTGAGGTTGAGGCCGGCCTCCTCGCCGAGCGCCAGAGCGTAGCTCAGGTCCTTCATCGCATATTCGGTCGAGAAAGCCCGTAGCGGAAACTCCTTGGCGAGGATCGCTTTCATGCCGTGATTGCGGAGCGCGAAGCTGTCCGCCGACCCCTTCGACAGCGTCTCCAGCAGGAGCTTCGGCTCGACGCCGCTGTGCTTGGCGAGCGCGACGGCTTCCGCCAGCGCATTGACCGTCTCGAACAGCACCATGTTGTTGAGGATCTTTGTCACCTGCCCTGCCCCGGTGCCACCGCAGAGGGTGACGTCGGTGGCGAAATGCCGGATCAGCGGCTCGACCTTTGCGAACTGCTCCGGCGTCGCGCCGACCATGACGCTGAGGGTGCCATCCTGCGCCGCCTGGCGGGTCCGGGCGATCGGCGCATCGATCCAGAGCGCGCCCTTTTCAGCCAGTTGCCGGGCGAATTCGCGCGTCATCCCGACTTCGGATGTACCGAGATCGATCACGGTCTGTCCGCTCCTGATCGACGGCAGGATGCCGCCTTCGAAGGCCGACAGCACATGCTTCGCGCTCGGCAGGCACAGGAAGATGATCTCGCTGCCGCCGACGACGTCGCCGACGGATTTGGCCGCAGTCGCGCCATCCGCGACGATCCGCGCCAGCGGATCCGCGGCGAGATCGAACGCCAGCACCGTCCGCCCGCTCTTGCGCAAGAGGTTGCGGCAGATCGGCTCGCCCATGACGCCGAGACCGATGAACCCGATCAATCCAGACATTCCGTACTCTCCTCAAAAGCCAGCGGTGGGCAGGCGCAAGCGCCCGCCCGCCGATATTCCTACTTGACCAGCGGACAGCCGCCCTCGCTCATCGGCCGGAAAACGTCATCACCCGGCTTGGAGCTGACGACCCGGTAGTAATCGTATTTGTACTTGGCCTCCTCCGGCTTCTTCACCTGCACGAGGTACATCGTGTGCAGCACGCGCCCGTCGGGCCGGATTGCGACATCCTTATTGTACATGTCGTTCACTTTCATCTCGTGCATTTTTGCCGCAACGGCCGTCGCGTCCGTCGTGCCGGCGGCCTTGACGGCGGCGAGATAGTGGCGGACCCCGCTATAGACACCCGCCTGCACCATGCTCGCGACCTTGCCGTCCATCAGCGCGGCGTAGCGCTTCGACCACGCCCGCGTCTCCTCATTGAGGTCCCAATAGAACGAGGTCGTCACCTGCAGGCCCTGGGTGACCTTCAGGCCGAGCGAATTGACGTCAGTGATGAAGACGAGCAGACCGGCAAGCTTCTGACCGCCCTCTACGATGCCGAACTCGCCGGCCTGCTTGATGGCGGTCTGCACATCCGCGCCGGAGGTCGCAAGGCCCACGACGTCGGCCTTGGAGCCCTGCGCCTGCAACAGGAACGAGGCGAAGTCGGCGGTGCCGAGCGGGTGCGCGGCCGAGCCGATCACCTTGCCGCCGGCTGCCTCGATGAACTTCGTTGCGTCGCGCTGCAACGCATGGCCGAAAGCGTAGTCGGCGGTGACAAAATTCCAGGTCTTGCCGCCGGCGCGCGTGATCGCGTCGCTGGTCAGCTTGGACAGCGCATAAGTATCGTAGTTGAAGTGAAAGCTGATCGGCGAGCAGGACTTTCCGGTGAAGTCGGATGAGCCGGGGCCGCTGATCACGAAGATCCTGTTCTTCTGCTTGGCCACTTCGAGGATGGCAAAGCCGGCGGACGAGGCCGCGCCGTCCGCGATCATGTCGACGCCCTCATTGTCGAACCATTTGCGCGCAGTAGCCGAGGCAATGTCAGGCTTGTTCTGATGATCGGCCGAGATGATCTCGATCTTCTTGCCGAGGATCTCGTTGCCGAAATCCTCCGCCGCGAGCTTCGCAGCGGCGACCGAGCCGCGCCCGCCATTGTCGGCGAACACACCGGACTGGTCGTTGAGGACGCCGATCCGGATGACATTGTCAGCGGCCGACGCCACACTCGCCTGTGCGGCCAGAACGGCCACCGCAATCCAACGCAACTTCATACGATACGACTCCACTTTACGAACTTTGCTTGTCGAGAATGTCTTGCAGGACGGGCGCTATGTAGCGGCGGAACTGCGCGGGGTTCTCACTCATGGGGAAATGGCCGAGCCGCTCCATGACCGCGGCCTTGGCGCCCGGAATGCCTGCCGCAGTGCGCATCGTGTCGTCCGGCGTGCAGGAAAAATCGTACTCGCCGGTCAGGAGGTAGAGCGGGCACTGGTTGACATCGATGGCACCGATGCGACCGCGCAGATCGCCGTCGACGCGATAAAAATAGAGGTCGCCCTTGAAGATGCCGGGGCCGCCCTGCTTGTAGCCCCACAGCGTCTCGTTTCGCGCCGCTTCCGGGCCGTTCGGTGCGATCAAGCCGGACACGAGCGCTGCGCAGACTTCACCGCCATGAACGTCGGGCCGGTTGAGCCAGGCGGTGTCGTACCAGGGTTGCTGGAAATCGGCGGCCTCGAGCCCGATCAGCGCGCGGAACTCGCGGGCGTGCTCGATCGCGAGGTTCAGCACGATGCGGCCCCCGATCGAGCAGCCAATCACCACTGGCCATTCCAGTTTCAGCGCCTTGCAAAAAGCGCGGATCGTCGCGGTATAGCCTGCCGTGGTGAGCCGGTATTCGCTGCCATATTGGCTGTCCGGCGGATTCGATTTGCCATGCCATGGCATGTCGAAGGCGATGACGCGGAAGTTTTTGGTGAACTCCTCATCGACGAGCAGATGACGCCACTGCCGCGCATCGGAGCCCGCAGTGTGCAGGCAGACCAGCGGAATGCCGCTACCGTTCTCCTCGAAATAGATGCGATTGGTTTCGCCGTTGATCTCGACATGCACGTAACGGCCGACGATCGGCTCGATGAAGCCGTTCATGACGGGCCTCCGAAACCGTTGCGGCGCGGCAGCGCCAAGAGATCCTTGAAATACTGCAGATGCGCCATGAAGGGATGCAGATCGCCTTCGAGCGTCGCCTGCCCGCGCTTGGTCAGCGCCAGAAGATCATGCCAACCGGGCGGCGGCATCGTCTGCCAATAGGCCGCGAATGCCGCCGGCGTCGCGCGATAGGCGAACCGCCAGGACCGCATCAGCACCGGCGCGGGCGCCATGTCGATGATCTGCCCGGCACGGATGGCGACATGAAACGGCTGCGTGCTCGGGCCGAGCAGACAATCGACGTCGAGCCAGCGGCCGCGTGCGATCAGCGCCGCGTCGCGCGCCAGCAACTCCGGAATTGCCCTGAAGCTCGCGACGACAGCGTCTGGCGAAAATGACACCGGCGGATCGCTGCTCTGGCCACGGTCGAATTCCATTGCTCCACCCTCGATCGAGTCGTTCTACCCTACAGAACGATATTCTATTTCTTCCGTTGTTCTATACAGGCCCCGCACATGAACTCAAGCCCGCCTCGATGTCATGGGTGCGCCGTCCCCGACGCCGGACAGCGGCACCACCAAGATGCTCACGGGAATGAATGGGCCCAAGCAACGCCGCGAAGGCGTATGCAAGCCGCCTCGGTCAGGCCTCGAACACGCGCGTGAAGAGCCAATAGCCGCCGAGCAGGCTGATCGCCGCGGATACGGCATAGACCAATCTTGCCGCCCTGACCGGCTTGGCCGGATCAGGCGCGATCAGCCGATCGAACAGGCCGAGCGCCGGCATGACGATCGCGACGATTGCTACCTGCCCGATCTCGACGCCGATATTGAACGCCGCGAGCGCCGGCACGATCGCGTTGGCCGGCAGGCCGACCTCCCGGAGCGCGCCGGCGAAGCCAAAGCCATGGATCAGCCCGAACAGAAAGGTCACGCGCCAGCGCTTGTCGATGTCGCGCGAAAAGAAATTCTCGACGGCCACGAACACGATCGAGGCGGCGATCGCAGGCTCCACGATGCGACTCGGAATGACGACGAGGTCCAGCGCCGCCAGCGACAGCGTGATGGAATGGGCGATGGTGAAGGCAGTGACGATCTTGATCACCGGAATGAGCCGGCGCGCCCACAGCACGACCGCGATCAGGAACGCGACGTGATCGTAGCCGAGGAAGATGTGCTCGATGCCGGTGAGAAGATAGCGCTGCATTGTCGACCACAGCGGCGGCGCCGGCGCCGACAGCGTGACGGTGGTATTGCCGGCATCGAGCAGCGCCTGCGCCTCGGACTTGCCCTGCGCGACCAGCACGACCTGGCGCGCGGTCGGATCCTTCTCGGTCAGCACAGTGGAGCGATAGACGATGTCGCCGGCGACGCCCGCGCAGGCAAAGCTGTTGCGATAGATGACGCCATCGCCGTCCGCCAGGATCGCCGCTGTTCCGGCGCTGCAGGCTGTGCCGTCGGCACCGGTCACGGCGAGATGTGCTTTCATGTACGCGAGGATCGATGCGGCAGCCGCATCGACCGCGGCGGGATCGACCGCGTCCGCCTTTGCGTCGTAGATCTTGATGCCGACGAGGCGGTCGACGTCACTGCCCTTGAGCGCCACCTCGACGGTCACGGTGCGGTCGGCGGCCAGCGCCAGGCGCGCCGTCGAGAGATTGACCTGGTGCGCGCACGCCGGCACGCCGAAGCCGAGCAGGACGATGCCGAGCAGGAGGCGGAGCAAGCTCATGATCCTGCTCCGACGGCGCGGAGCAGCTCGGTCAATCGGCGCATCTCGAACTCGGCCACGGTGACCACCGCGCCATCGGGCGCGAGACGTGCGTAGCGGTCGAGACTGTCGGCGGACGTGCCGAACTCGAGCCTGGCCAACGGCGCAGCCGCATCGCGCGCGAAGACCAGCACGATCAGGCTCGGCAGGTTGAGCCCGTAGCGGGCGAGTTGCGACGGATCGGCCGGTCCGACCCAGGTCTCGACTGCGGCGGCATCGAACGCACGCAGCGCCGCGTCGATGATGCGCGCCTGCTCGGGATCGGCGACGTGCACGAGGTTGCCGGCGGAGTGATTGTGCTGACCGAGATGGCGGAACCAGTTGCCGGCGGCGTCGCGTTCGAAGCGGGTGAGCTTGCCGGCATAGACGATCTCGAGCGCCCAGACCTGCGCCATCGAAACCGGCAGCAACAGGCTCCTGCCACGGCTTGCCGCGTCCGGCCCGGACGTGCCGTGCAGACGGCGTGCCATATCGAGCGTGACCCTCCACTCCTCCCCGACATGGCGCGGCATCAGATACACTGCGGGACGCCCGGCGATCCGGACGTAATGAGAGGTGCTCGCCGGGTTGAGCGCGCCCACATTCACGGACGTCGTCGAACCATCGGCGGTCTCGATCACGGCAACCGTTGCGGGTGGATCGAGACCAAAGGCGGCGAAGCTCGCCGCCGTGAGTTCCGCGGCTAAAATTTCGCGTGCGGGCTCGCTGACGGTGACAAGCCGCAGCGCCGTTTTGAGATGCGATCTGAGTTCGACCGGCACGGCGCCATCCAAGCCCTCGATCGTCCACTCGCCGGCCTTACGCAACAGGACGACGCTGTCGCCGTCAGAGCGAATCTCCACCCGCTGCGCGTCGGCGGGCGCGATCGTCACGAGCCCCTTCGGTGCGAATGCGACCTTGCTGCGCAGCTCCGGCCATTGCCCGCTGACGATCAAGACACCCAGCAGTGCCATCAGGCAAACAGCGAGCAGCGGCGTCAGCCATCGGACCATCGCGCGGGTGGCCGCCCGGTCCCTCACCGTCGCCTCCACCACATTGCAACACCGAACAGCGCCGTGCTCAGCGGCAGCAGCACCTCCAGCACGATGAAGGTGTCCCGCATCTGGCTGCTGGTCAGCACGATCTCCGGCAGCTTGAAGGTCTGCGGGGCGACGCTCGGCGTCGCGTCATCCTCGGCGAGCCAGCGCAGCATGGCGAGCGACAGCTCACCATTGGAGACATAGGGGAAATATTCGTTGCTGGCGACCTTGCTGGTGCCGGCCACGACCAGGCGGAAGCGTTTGCTCGGCGAGGCTCCCGGCCAGCTACCTTCCAGCGCGACTGCGAGCGGCTGTGCGCTCCGCTGCGCGTTTGGCGGATCTCCGCCTGTCGTAGCCGCAGCCTTAGGCGATCGCAGATAGCTGTCCTGGCTGCTTGCGGCCAGCACTACAAGGCTCACCCCGGACGGCGGACGCGACACCGCGATCGGCCGCGCCTGCGGAAACACGGTGAGCGCCAGACGCTTCGTGATCGGATGCGGCGGATAGTATGGCACCGCGACCTTGTCCGCATCGGTGCGGAAATGATTGAGGGGATCGATGACGATCGCCGCTTCACTCGACAATCCCACGGGCTTGAGCAGTAGCCGCTCGAGATCACCACCGATCTCTGACAGCGGATCGATCAGGAGCAGCAACCGGCCGCCGCCCTTCACATAATCGCCGAGCAGCACCGCCTCGTCAACGGTGAAAGCCGTACGCGGGCCGATATCGGCAACAACCGAACAGTCGGGCGGGATGCTGGTCGCCGTCACTGTCACGAGCTCGCGCATCTCGAAGCCGATCTGGTTCAGAGCCAGCAAGAGCCGGTCGAGCGCTTCGGGCGCGGTTTCCAGCACGTCGCCGGCACCGGGCGTCTCGTGGCCCTTCAGGGTCTCGACATGGCTGAAATGGAAGTGCGAGGGCAGCGGCCGAAACGTCTCGCCATGGCCGGTGACGAAGCACACCGTCTCCACGCGCTTGCGCAGCACGCTCAATGCCGCATAGCCGATGCGGGCGGGATCGATGACGTTTTCGACCAGGACCTTGCGATCCTCGGCCTGCAGCACCGCCGTATTGTAGGCGCGCACGCCGAGATCTCGGGCAAGACCGGGCTCCTTGTCGAGATCGATGGCACGGAACGCCAGCAACGGATGGTTGCGCGCGGCGGTCTGAACGAGGTCACGGACAGAGATCGCGTTGGCATCGCTCGCATTGTAGAAATAGGTCAGCGCAAGCGGCGTTCGCAATTGTGCGATCACGTCGATGAGCTGCTGCGGCGGCGTGTTGCGTCCTTCCCGGCTGACGTCGAAATGCACGTCGTGGCGGTAGAGCGCGACATTGGCGCCGATGACCGCCACGACCGCGGCGACTACGATCGACGCGTTCGCAAACCAGGCCGACCAGCGCAAGCCGCCGCCGCGCAACGGAAGCCGGATTGCCAGCATGAAAAGCGCGAGCAGAGCGAGGAAGCAGGCGGCGAACAACAGGCTGTTCGATGCCGTCTCGCCGAATCCTGCAAAGCCGATCGCGCCACTGGCGATGGCGCCGGCCGCCAGGACGAGGAGCGCGATGTTCGATCTGGCAGATCCGCTCATCGCCTTGCCCTCTCACCGCCGTGCCAGGGCGCGGACCGTCAACAGCAGCATCAACAGGGTGACGCTGAGGAAGAAGCCCACATCGGACAGATAGATCGAGCCGACGGCAAAGGGACGGAAATGCACCGAGAGCGAGAGGTTCACCACCAGCGTGTCGGCGGGGCTCGGCAGGAGCCAGCCGAAATTGTCGATGATCCAGAGCAGGAGGAACACGCTGAGCGACATCAGCGCCGCAATCACCTGGTTGGCCGTCAGCGCCGAGGCCAATAGCCCCGTGCCGACCAGCGCCGCTCCAAATAGCAAAAGCCCGAAATAGCCGCTGTAGATCGGGCCGAAATCAGGATCGCCGAACCAGGCGAGCGCGGCCGCGTAGGCGCCTGAGAGCAGGAGCATGACGACGATCAGGCTCATCGCGGCCAGGAACTTCGCCAGCACGATCGCGACCTCGGAGACCGGCGCGGTCAGGAGAACCTCCAGCGTCTTCAGCTTCCGCTCCTCCGCGAACAGCCGCATGGTGATCAGCGGCACGGTCAGCATGAACAGCACGAACATCTGGAAGAAGATGTGCACCATGCTGGGCTGATGGCTGAGGAACAGCGTGAGCGTAAAGCTGTAGCCCATGATCAGCAGGAACACGGTCATGAGCACGTAGGCGATCGGCGAGGAGAACAGCGCCGTCGCTTCCTTACCCAGCAGCACCGCAAAGCTTCTCATGCGGCCGCCTCCGGTCGCCGAGTGAGATCGAGAAATACCCGTTCGAGATCGGGCCGGAGCTCGGTCAGCTCGCGCACCGG
This sequence comes from Bradyrhizobium sp. ISRA430, assembly GCF_029909975.1. Taxonomy (NCBI): domain Bacteria; kingdom Pseudomonadati; phylum Pseudomonadota; class Alphaproteobacteria; order Hyphomicrobiales; family Nitrobacteraceae; genus Bradyrhizobium; species Bradyrhizobium sp. ISRA430. The sequence continues at coordinate 7,896,132 of NZ_CP094516.1, read as the reverse complement.
AATTTGCGCTGCGACCAGGGCGGAGACCAAGTCGGCCGCAAGCGCGGGACGCCGCTCCGCCCTGACGAGGAAGCGTCCCGCACTGTCCGGATTCGCGACAATTTCGCGCACACCGGCGACCGCCTTCGTCGCACCGCGCACGACATCTTCGGCCGCGTCCACCGACAGACGCAACATCAGATCCTGCGCGGCATCTTTCAGCGCATCGGATGTCAAAAGCACGCCATCGAGCAGGATCATCACGCGCGAGGCGATCTTCTCGATCTCGGGCAGGACGTGCGAGGCCAGCAGCACGGTGTGGCGGCCGGCCAGCGACTGGATCAGGTCGCGCACGGCGATCACCTGATGCGGATCGAGCCCGCTGGTCGGCTCGTCCAGCACGAGAACCCTGGGATCACCGAGGAGCGCTTGCGCGATCGAGACCCGCTGGCGGAAGCCGCGCGACAGCTTGCCGGTCGTCAGCTTCATGACGCGCGCAAGATCGAGCCGCTCGGTCGCCTCGTCGACCGCTGCCCTCGCCTTCGGCCCGTGCAGTCCCTTGAGGCCGGCCATGAAATGCAGGAATTCGCCGACCCGCATGTGGTCGTAAAGCGGCGCGTCTTCCGGCACATAGCTGATGGCGCGACGCACGCCGAGGGAATCTTCCACAACATCGTAACCGGCAACCTCGATGCGTCCCGAGGTCGGCACCAGATAGCCGGTGAGCATGCGGAAGATCGTGCTCTTGCCGGACCCGTTCGGCCCGAGCAGGCCGACAATCTCGCCGGGCGAGATCGTAAAGGACACGTCAGCGACGGCGCGCCGCGGGCCGTACCATTTCGTGACGCGCTCGGCGAGAACGACCGGAGAGACAGCCGGAAGCATGGAGACTCTACACACCCCTCTGGCAAACACCGCCTAAGCCTACCGCGCAAAATCCCGGGCGCGAAGGCCCGGGATGACGACGCGCGCGGAACGACCCGAGGTCGCCACTCACTCGTAGAATTCGGGCGAGTGCTTGTGCGCCTTGAACACATCGGGGTCGTGGGCATAGATGATGTCAGCGCCCTCGGTGTCGCGAACCCGCTTCACCCAGGCGTAGGCATCGAGCATGCCGACGGGATCATAGACGCTGCCGATGCTCGGCAGGATGTTCTTGTCCAGATTCTCCTGGAGATAGACGGCATCGCTGGTCAGCACCACCGTGCCCGTCTTCGGCAGGCGCACCACCAGGATCTGGCTTCCGGGCGTGTGCGATACGGTGCGGTGGATGAAGACACTGTTGTCACCGAACAGGTCGAGATCGCCATCAAGCTCGATGGTCTTGTACTTGGCCGGCATGCCGCCGCCGACGCTGTTGCGCAGCATGGCGAAATCGTCAGAGATGAAGAAGGTGGCATAGCCCGGCGCCGGCCAGAACGCGTTCCTGATCTCGTCGCGCTGGAACACAAAGGTCGAATCCAGGAACTTACCGATGTTGCCGGCATGATCGACATGGAAATGGCCGAGGACGACATATTTGATATCGGACGGCTTCACGTTGATCTTGGAAAGCTGCGCGTCGATAGCGACGTCGGGCGAGCGGCCCGGATCAAGCGCCTTCACGAACGGGCCCCAATAATCGGGGTCCTTGATGATGCGGTCGTTGTTGCCGCAATCAAACAGAACGTCGCCCTTGGGATGGCGGATCAAGAAAAAGCCGACAGGAATCTGGACCTTGCCGCTACTGCCGTTCTGAATGATCGACTTGTCGAGATTGAGCGCCCCCGAAGAGAAGACGTAAAGCTTCATCTCCTTTGGCGGTTCAGCGGCCAGCGCGGCAGCCGACATAAAAAAAAGTCCTGCGGCCAGTGAGCCAAGGACCTTCGACGCAGTCACCCGCATGTCGTCCTCCCTGTTTTCGACGCACTTTTTTCAGCGGATGTGGGTATGCTACCATAGTCTCATACGGCTGTGCAGGCTCAAGGCACGCAGCCGGGCAAATAAATCAACCGGTGCCAAGCGCGGTTTTGTGCGCTGCAATTGGCACCGCTGGGGCGCTCAGGCGACCACGTCGGCCACGATCGTCTTCAGGACGTCCCGCACGTCGGCCGGCCTGAGCCGCACCTGCAGGCCGCGTTGACCGCCATTGACATAGACCTGGTCATGGGCGAGCGCGCTTTGCTCGATCACGGTGCGCACTGGTTTGCGTTGTCCGAACGGGCTGATGCCGCCGACCTTGAAGCCGGTGACGCGTTCGGCTTCGAGCGGCTTCATCATTTGCGCCGACTTGCCGCTGGCGGCACCAGCGAGCTTCTTCATCGAGACTTCCTGGTCGGACGGAACGATGACGCAGACCGGCTTGCCGTCGACCAGTGCCATCAGCGTCTTCAATACGCGCGCCGGATCTTCGCCGAGCGCAGACGCCGCCTGGAGCCCGATGCTCTCGGCCTCGGGATCGTAGTCATAGGTGTGAAGGGTGAAGGCAACACCGGCGGCAGCGAGCGCGCGGGTTGCGGGGGTGGCTTTGGACATGCGCAATGTCTAGCATTGCTTCGCGGAACGGTCATCGGGCCGCGCTTCGCGCAGGGCCGACAGCTCGCAACGACGGGCTTGAGGTACACGCAGTCCACAATCTCGGTGTCATCGCCCGACTTGATCGGGCGATCCAGTATTCCAGAGCCGTCTGTAGCTTAATCGACGAGCCGCGGAGTACTGGATGCTCCGGTCCCGGCTTCGCCAAGGCTGCGCCGGGCCACGAGGCTGCTCGGCCGCCGAAGCTTTAGCGAAGGCGGCAAGCCGGGGCATGACAGTGTTCAATGTGGCAAGCCTCGCCTGCGATGGCAGCCAGTACGCACTCACTCCGCCGCGTCGCGCATCTCGACGCGTTCGGCTCTCGCCGCGCAGAACTTGAACTCCGGGATCTTTCCGAACGGATCAAGCGCCGGGTTGGTCAGGAGGTTCGCCGCCGCTTCCGCGTAGCAGAACGGCATGAACACCATGTTCTCCGGTACGTCGCGATCGGAGCGCACCTTGACCTCAACCGCGCCGCGGCGGGTCTCAAGCCGGATGAAATCGCCGGGCGCGAGCTTCTTCTTCCGCATGTCCTTCGGCGACATGAACGCGACCGCCTCGGGCTCGATCTGGTCGAGCACCTGCGCGCGACGCGTCATCGAGCCGGTGTGCCAGTGTTCGAGCACGCGGCCGGTCGACAGCACCATCGGAAATTCGTCGTCGGGCACCTCGTCCGGCGGGACGACCTTGGCCGGCACGATCTTACCGCGGCCACTCGCGGTCGGGAAGCCCGTGGTGAAGATGATCTCATTGCCGGGCTTGTCGGGATCGTCGACCGGATAGGTGACGGCGCCTTCGCGCACCAGCCGCTCCCAGGTGATGTTCTTGAGCGACGGCATCAACTGCGCCATCTCGGTGAAGACATCGCCGAGGCCCGAATAGTTCCACGGCAGGCCCATGCGCTTGCCGATCTCCTGGATGATCCAGAGATCCTGGCGCGCATCGCCCGGCGGCTTGATGACCTGGCGCGCGAGCTGGACGCGGCGATCGGTATTGGTGAAGGAGCCGTCCTTCTCCGCGAACGCCGAGGCCGGCAGAATGACGTCGGCGTGGAACGCGGTCTCGGTGACGAAGAGATCCTGCACCACGAGATGATCGAGCATGGCGAGCGCTTCGCGCGCATGCTGCAGATCGGGGTCGGACATCGCGGGGTTCTCGCCCTCGATATACATGCCCTTGATCTCGCCGGCATGGATCGCGTTCATGATCTCGACCACCGTCAGGCCGCGGACAGGATCGAGCTCCTGGCCCCACAGCTTCTCGAAACTGGCACGCATGTCGTCGCGGCCGACCGGCTGATAGTCGGGGAAGAACATCGGGATCAGGCCGGCGTCGGAGGCGCCCTGCACGTTGTTCTGGCCGCGCAGCGGATGCAGGCCGGTGCCTGGGCGGCCAACCTGGCCGGTGATCAGCGCGAGCGCAATCAGGCAGCGCGCATTGTCGGTGCCATGGACGTGCTGGCTGATGCCCATGCCCCAGAAGATGATCGAGGATTTGGCCCGCGCATAGGTTCTGGCGACCTCGCGCAGGGTCTGCGCCGGGATGCCGCAGATCGGCTCCATCTTCTCCGGCGTGAACTCCTTGATCTTCTCCTTCAGATCCTCGAAGCCTTCGGTGTAACCGGCGATATATTGGTCGTCGGTCAGCCCTTCGGTGATGATCGTGTTGATCATCGCATTCAGCATGGCGACGTCGGAGCCGGGCTTGAACTGCAGATGCTTGGTCGCATGGCGGGACAGCGACTGCCGACGCGGGTCCATCACGAAGAGCTTTGCGCCCTGCTTGGTCGCGTTCTTGATGAAGGTCGCCGCGACCGGATGGTTCACGGTCGGATTGGCGCCGATCACCCAGATCACTTCCGCATCCATCGCGGCAGAGAACGGCGCCGATACCGCGCCCGAGCTCAGGCCCTCGAACAGCGCCGCCACCGATGAAGCGTGACACAGCCGCGTGCAGTGATCGACATTGTTCGACCCGAAGCCGGTGCGCACCAGCTTCTGGAACAGGTAAGCCTCCTCGTTCGACCCCTTGGCCGAGCCGAAGCCGGCCAGCGCTTTGACACCCTTCTCGTCGCGGATCTTGACCAGGCCCTTGGCGGCGATGTCGAGCGCTTCCTCCCACGACGCTTCGCGGAAATGGGTGAAGGGATTGGCTGGATCGACCTGGTCGTTGGCGTCCTTCTTCGCATTCGGCAGCCGCACCAGCGGCTTGGTGAGACGATGCGGATGGTGGATGTAGTCGAAGCCGAAGCGGCCCTTGACGCAGAGACGATTGCGGTTGGCCGGGCCGTCGCGGCCCTCCGCATAGATCACCTTATCGTCCTTGACCTGGTAGGTGACCTGGCAGCCGACGCCGCAGAACGGGCAGAGCGAATCCACCTTCTTGTCAGCATAGGTGACGCGGGTCTGCGCCTCGTCGAGCATCACGGCCGGCATCAACGCGCCGGTCGGACAGGCCTGCACGCACTCGCCGCAGGCGACACAAGTCGACTCGCCCATGGGATCGTCGAAGTCGAACACGATCTTGGCGCCGGCATTACGATAAGCCATGCCGATGACGTCGTTGACCTGGACCTCGCGGCAGGCGCGCACACACAGGCCGCACTGGATACAGGCGTCGAGATTGACGCGCATCGCCGGATGGCTGGCGTCGGTCGCCCAGCGCTCGGCGGCGGGAAAGCGACTCTCGGTGACGCCGGTGGTCTCGGCCCAGTGCCAGAATTTCGAGTCCGGATCGTGCGAGGTCGCACGCGCCGGCTGATCGGCAACGAGCAGCTCCATCACCATCTTCTGCGCGGCAACCGCGCGCGCACTCTCGGTCTTCACCTTCATGCCGACCGACGGCGTGCGCTTGCAGGAGGCGGCGAGCACGCGCTCGCCCTCGATCTCGACCATGCAGGCGCGACAGTTGCCGTCAGGCCGGTAGTCCGGCGCGGGCGAATAGCAGAGATGCGGGATCTCGCGGCCCTGGCGCTGTGCCACCTGCCAGATGGTCTCGCCCGGATTGGCTTCGACCTGCTTGCCGTCGAGCTCGAATGTAATTTTCGTCATTCAGCCGCTTCCTTGAACTCGTCAGGGAAATATTTGATCACGGAAGTGAGCGGATTCGATGCCGCCTGTCCGAGCCCGCAGATCGAGGCATCGCGCATCGCCTGGCTCAATTCTTCCAGCAGTGCACGGTTCCAGACCGGCCGCTGCATCAGCAGCGCAGCCTTCTGGGTTCCGACGCGGCACGGCGTGCACTGGCCGCAGCTCTCGTCCTCGAAGAACTTCATCAGGTTCAATGCCGCCGTTCTCACGCTGTCCTTCTGCGATAGGATCACGATGGCAGCGGAGCCGATGAAGCAGCCGTATTTCTCCAGAGTGCCGAAATCGAGCGGGATGTTGTCCATTGACGCCGGCAGGATGCCGCCGGAAGCGCCGCCCGGCAGGTAAGCGTAGAAGGTGTGGCCGTCGGCCATGCCGCCGCAATATTCGTCGATCAGCTCGCGCACGGTGATGCCGGCGGGCGCGAGCTTCATGCCGGGATTCTTCACGCGGCCGGAGACCGAGAAGCTGCGCAGGCCGTGACGCTCGTGGCGGCCGTGGCCCTTCCACCAGTCGGCGCCCTCCTCGACGATGTCGCGCACCCACCACAGCGTCTCGACATTATTGATAAGCGTCGGCAGGCCGAACAGGCCGACCTGGAACGGATAAGGTGGCTTGTGCCGGGGCAGGCCGCGCTTGCCCTCGATGCTTTCGAGCAGCGAGGATTCCTCGCCGCAGATGTAGGCACCGGCGCCGCGCCGCATGTGCAGCGTCGGACCGCCCGCGGGGAGCTTTGCGATCTCGCGCTCGAGAATTGCACGCGCGGCCGGGTATTCGTCGCGCAGATAGATGTAGATTTCGCCGGCCTGCACCACATGCGCGCCGATCAGCATGCCCTCGATGAAGCGGTGCGGATCGGTCTCGAGATAGTAGCGGTCCTTGAACGTGCCGGGCTCGCCCTCGTCGCCGTTGATCGCCATCAGCCGCGGCCCGGGCTCCCCTAACACCGCGCGCCATTTGCGCCCCGTCGGGAAGCCTGCGCCGCCGAGGCCGCGCAGCGAGGCGTCGTCGAGCGACTTCAGGAGATCGTCCGTCGACAATTCGCCCGAGCGCACGCGGTCGAGCAGCTTGTAGCCGCCGCCGGCGACATAGGCGTCATAGTCGATGTATTTCGGCACATGGGCGTGCGTGTCGCCGGACTTCGCAGCCGCGAGCACGTCGCCGACCGTGGCGTGGTCGACGAAATTGTGTCCCACTTCCGCAGCCGGCGCCGTATCGCAGCGACCGACGCAGGGCGCGCGCACCACGCGGATGCCGGGGCCGCTGGTGCGCTGAAGGTCTTCAAGCAGCTTCTCGCCGCCGAGCATCGCGCAGGTGAGCGAGTCGCAGACGCGGATGGTGAGCGGAGCGATGTCCGGCTCGCCTTCCTTCACCACGTCGAAATGCGCGTAGAAGGTCGCGGTCTCGAACACTTCGGCGAAAGCGAGCTTCATCTCGTCGGCAAGGGCCGCGAGATGTGCGGCCGAGATCTGGTGATACTTGTCCTGGATCAGGTGCAGATATTCGATCAGCAGGTCGCGCCGCCGCGGCTTATCGCCGAGCAATTGCGCAATCTCGTGCGCTGCCGTGGGATCGACCTGCCGCCCCTTGGGCGTGGCCTTGGCGCGCCGGCGCCCCTCGCCCGGGTGTTCGAATTCGAGAACCTTGTGAACGTCGTGGCTGCTCATGGAAACGCCGCGTTCTCCTCAAAATCGCGATGATTGCCGGCAGGATCGCCACCGCGAACCGCCGTCATTTCCTGGCCTGATCATTCGGGAACCGCGTCTCCCGCGTCTTGCGGATCAAACCTCATTCCGAGAAACCTTAGCCTGTGGTATGCCAGATGCAAGACAATTTAGAACGCCTCTATAATGATTTAGGGGGCAGGCAGGGCGCCCGCCATGCCCCCCGAAACGTTCTATTGCGGAACCTAGCCGTCAGGTCTGTTCATGCACTCCTTGATGCAAGACACCGCGGGAAGCCGAGCTTCAGCCTCCCGCGGCGGTGAGCTTGCGATCAGAAGATCTTCACCGCGCTCTCGACCGTCTTGTACACGCCCCAGGCCAGCGGGATTCCAACGAACGCCCAGAACAGCGCGGCCTTGGCGTCCAGACCGCCCGTGCCGATGCCAAAGGAACCATGCTGGATCGCAGCCTCGCCCTTGGCGCTCGCGGCCTGGAGCTTTGCAACCTCCTCCTCGCTCATGTTCCACTTCGGATCGACCGGCTTGACCAGATAGTTGCAGATCAGGCCTGCGATCAGCATCGCGCAGAGAATGTACATGGTCGTGTTGTAGAGCTGGTCGCGCGGAACGCCCGCCGCGAGCTGGAACTCGCGGATGTAGTTCACCACGACCGGACCGATGATGCCGGCGGTCGACCACGCCGTCAGCAGCCGGCCATGGATGGCGCCGACGAACTGCGTGCCGAACATGTCGGCCAGATAGGCCGGCACGGTCGCGAACCCGCCGCCATACATCGAGAGGATGATGCAGAAGGCGAGCACGAAGAACAGCTTCGAGCCCATCGCCGCGAAGGTCGGCGCCAGCGCGTAGAGCACGATGCCGAGCAGGAAGAACGTATAGTAGGTATTCTTGCGGCCCATATAGTCGGACATCGACGCCCAGAAGAACCGGCCGCCGATGTTGAACAGCGACAGCAGGCCAGCAAAGCCGGCCGCGATACCCGCGATGACCGCCTTTTGGTCAACCGAGAGCTGGCCGAAAGTCAGCTCGGGATGACCGATCAATTTGCCGGCGAAGATTTCCTGGAGCATGGGCGAGGCCATGCCGATCACGCCGATCCCCGCCGACACGTTCAAGCAGAGCACCCACCAGATCAGCCAGAACTGCGGCGTCTTGTGCGCATTGTCGAGGTGCACGTGATGCTCGGTGATCATCGACTTCTTTTCGCTCGGCGGCGTCCAGCCTTCCGGCTGCCAGCCGGTCGGCGTGACGCGATAGGCAAACGCGCCGATCATCATGAACACGAAATAGATCACGCCCATGGCGACGAAGGTTTCCCAGACACCGACGGACGTCGGCGTCTTGAAGTAGTTGATCAGCAGATTGGCCAATGGCGCGCCGATCATGGCGCCGCCGCCAAAACCCATGATCGCCATGCCGGTCGCCATGCCGCGGCGATCCGGAAACCATTTGATGAGAGTCGATACCGGCGAGATGTAGCCGAGGCCGAGCCCGACGCCACCGATCACGCCGCAGCCCAGCCACATGATCCAGAGCTGGTGGACGTAGACACCGAAGGCGCCGATCAAGAGACCGCCGCCCCAGCAGAGCGCAGCGACGACGCCCGCCTTGCGCGGACCGACACGCTCGAGCCAGCCGCCCCAGATCGCGGCGGAGACGCCGAGCAACACGAAGAACAAAGTGAACATCCACCCGAGGCTGGCGACCTTCCAGTCGCACGTCGTGGTGAACAGTTCCTGCCACAGCGAGATGTCCGGGCACGCCTTGCTCTGCGTGATCCCGATGGCGCGCGAGAGCGGCAGCCAGAACACCGAGAAGCCATAGGCCATGCCGATGCAGAGATGAATGCAGAGTGCCGCCGGCGGCACCAGCCAGCGATTGAAGCCGGCCTTCGCGACGGTGTGCTCGCGATCGAGAATTCCCGCGCCGGCGCCCGACAGCCTTCCAGCGCTTTCAATTGTAGTCATACACATCCTCCCCTGCAGGACACCCTTCTGAGTGAACCTGTTGCTATGACCCTTGTCCTCAGCCCGTTGCGGCGCATCTGTCCCCGCCGCCCCGCACAAAGTTTCGGCACGCGCCAGGATCACGACGCGCACTCCAGACGTCTAACCCCTTAGGTGGGGGTCTATGCCGCACGCCACGCGGTGTGGCTTCACATCGGCCAGCTTGCTCCACGTATCGCTGGCACGATTCAACCTCCGCGTCCCCACGGAAATTGTCAATTGGGACAGACGCGATGGTGATAGACAAATGGTTGGTATCAACGAGGTGACGGCCTCAAGGACGCGGCGCACCATTGGCGTTTTCTATTGATGCATTTGCCTTCTCTATCAAGAACACGATGCGCGCGTCATTACGCTCGGTGATCTCGACCTTGTCGCCGGTCTCGCGGATCAGGTTGGGAATGTCGATCACCGACAGCGGGTCGGTGCAGTGCACTTCGAGCTGATCGCCCGGCTGCAGTGGTTTTAGCGCCTTGCGCGTTTTCAAGGCAGGCAACGGGCATTTCAGCCCGGTGAGATCGAGCGTGGTCCTGGTCATGGGCGCAACATGGCGGGGCAGGTCGATGGCGTCAACGCGAGGGTCTTCAGATCAGGTCGGCATAAGGAAGAAAGCCGACACTCTGTCCCGGCTCGACAAGCGTGATGCTCTCGCCGAGTTCGACCAGACCGTCGGTCTCGACCAGTGACGACAACAGCCCGGCGCCCTCGCGCGGGAACTTGATGACCTCCAACGCGCCGTCCTCCTCCGCGCGTCGCAGCGAGACCCGAACATATTCACGCCGGCCGGCCTTCTTCTTGTAGGTGAAGGCCGCACGCACGGGCATCGGCGTCAGGGGCTCGGGCGTGCTGCCCGCGAGCGCCAGCACCGTCGGCCGCACCACATGGACGAAGGTGACGAAGCTCGCAACGGGGTTGCCGGGCAATCCGATCAACGGCGTGCCGCCAATGATGCCCATCGCCACCGGCCGGCCGGGCTTGATGGCCATCCGCCACAGCACCAGCGAGCCGACGCTCTCGACCGCCGCCTTGACGTGATCCTCCTCACCGGTCGAGACGCCACCGGTGGTGAGGATCAGATCGTGCGCGCCGGCGACCTGCTTCAAGCCGTCGGCGAGCGAGGCACGCTCGTCGCGCAGGATGCCGAGATCGCTGACCTCGCAGCCGAGACGGCGCAGCATCGCCATCAGCATGAAACGATTGGAGTCGAAAAGCTGCGACGCGGCGCGCGGCTCGCCGGGCGACGCCAGCTCGTCGCCGGTCGAGAACACCGCGACGCGGATGCGCCTGACCACGTCGAGCTTGGTCAGACCGAACGCCGCGGCGAGCGCAACATGCTGCGGCAGCAAGCGCTGGCCGGCGCGCAGCGCGACGTGGCCTTGCGGAATGTCCTCCCCCGCGGGTCTGACGTTGGCACCCGCCTTCAGCCCCGGCGGCAGCACCACCTTGCCCGATTCATCGACGCGCACGTCTTCCTGCATGAAGACGGTCGCGGCACCGGGCGGCATCGGCGCGCCCGTGAAGATGCGCGCGGCGTAGCCGGGCTTGATCGGCGCCTGCGCAATGCCACCGGCCTGGATACGGCCGTCGAGCGGGAACGAGCGCGCCTCGCCTTGCGGAAGGTCCGCATTGCGCACCGCATAGCCGTCGACGGCGGAGTTGGTGAAAGGCGGCAGCGGCAGCGGCGCCGCGATATCGCGCGCGAGCACGCGCCCGTCCGCTTCGACCAGGCTCACCGTCTCGAGATCGGCGACCGCGTTGACGCGGGTGGTGATCAGGCCAACGGCCTCGTCGACCGACATCATCGGTCCCCCGAAGGCAAAGCAATCGTCGGACAGTTGCGCCATAGTGCCTCGTCAGCGCGTCGAAACGCTTCTAGCGACCGCTTCCTCGACCGGCATCGCCGCGCGCAGCAGCAGCGCAGCCACAGCCGGGATATCATCGAGATGGACGGTCGGCAGCCGTGTTTCAATGGCGATATCGGCCGCGATTCCGACAATCCCCGGATCGTCGGGAAACAGCAGCGGCTTATCGTTCGCGGCGCGATGCACCTCGATCTTGCGATGCGGCTCGCGCTTGAAGCCCTCGACCACGACGAGATCGACCGCCGACAGTTTTGCGAGCAGTTCCGGCAGCCGCGGCTCGGCCGCCCCGCGCAGCTCATGCATCAACGCCCAGCGGTTGGCGGAGGAGACCAGGACTTCGGCCGCGCCCGCCTCGCGATGCCGCCAGGAATCCTTGCCGGGCACATCAACGTCGAACTGGTGATGCGCATGCTTGATCACGGAGACGCGCAAGCCTTGCGCGTTGAAATGCGGGATGAGCCGCGTCAAGAGCGTGGTCTTGCCCGCGCCGCTCCACCCCGCAAGGCCGATGACTTTCATAACAACTCGATCTCCGCCAGCCGCATCGCGCGGGTGGAACCGCCTACCCCCGTCATTGCGAGCGAAGCGAAGCAATCCAGCGTGTCTCCGCGGATGCATTTCTGGATTGCTCGCTGCGCTCGTAATGACGACGAGGCGGCATTTTACTCTCTTTCGGCCATGCTTATATCGGCTTGACCCGAATGTCATGCTAACCTCGCGGCCATGATGAAGATGGAGAAAACCCCGGTCCCCCTGATCGTCCCGAACCCGGACGATCTGCGCCTGACCCAGAGCGTGACCGGGACCGACCAGACAGGCGCCAGGGTCGAGATCAAGGTGCCGATGGAGCGGCCACTGACGCTCTACCTGAATTCCCAGGAGATCGTCACGATGATGACGATCGGCGATTATCCGGAATATCTGGCGCTGGGCTATCTGCTCAACCAGAACATGCTGAAATATGATGACGTGGTGACCGAGGTCGAATACGACGACGACCTCCAGGTCGTCGTGGTGCGCACCGCACATCACACCAATTTCGAGGCCAAGCTGAAGAAGCGCACGCAGACTTCGGGCTGCGCGCAGGGGACTGCCTTCGGCGATCTCCTGGAAGCGGTCGAGAGCGTGGCGCTGCCGAAGGCGGAGCTGCGCACTTCCTGGCTTTACCAGATGACGCAGACGATCAACACCATGCCCTCGCTCTACCTCGAAGCCGGCGCGATCCACGGCTGCGTACTGTGCAAGGAGGGCGCCCCGCTTTGCTACACCGAGGATGTCGGCCGTCACAACGCCGTCGACAAGATCGCGGGCTGGATGTACCGCCACGGCGTCGATGCATCCGACAAGATCCTTTATACGACGGGACGGCTCACCTCCGAGATGGTGATCAAGACCGTGCGCATGGGAATTCCGATCCTCGTGTCGCGCTCCGGCTTCACCGCCTGGGGCGTCGATCTCGCGCGGCAAGTCGGGCTGACATTGATCGGCCGTACCCGCGGAAAACGCTTCATTGCATTGTCGGGCGAAGAGCGCATCGTCTACGACCAGAACCTCGCTTACGTCGAGGAGGAGTCGGCCAAGCACAAGCGCAAGGGTGAAGGCGGTGACGACTAGGATTCCACCCACGCAGGGCGTGCTGCTTGCCGGTGGCCTGGCGCGGCGCATGGGCGGCGGCGACAAGCCGTTGCGCACGATCGGCGGCCGCACCATATTGGAGCGCGTGATCGCGCGCCTTTCACCACAATGCGATGGGCTGATCCTCAACGCCAATGGCGATCCGGCACGCTTCGTCGGGTTCGGTTTGCAGGTCGTCGCCGACGACGTGCCCGGCTTTCCCGGCCCGCTCGCCGGCATCCTCGCCGCGCTCGACTGGACCGCTGAAGACCGGCCGGGGATCGAATGGGTGCTGAGCGCCGCCGGCGATTGCCCGTTCCTGCCGCGTGACCTCGTCGCGCGCCTGCATGAGGGACGCGAACGGGACAACGCGCAGCTCGCGGTCGCCGCGTCAGGCGGGCAGTCGCATCCGGTGATCGGGCTGTGGCGCGTGGACTTGCGCGAGGAGCTGCGGCATGCGCTCGTCGTCGAAGACCTCCGCAAGATCGACCGCTGGACCACGCGCTATCCGCTCGCAACCGTGACATGGCCGACAGACCCGCTCGATCCGTTCTTCAACGCCAACACGGTCGAGCACATCGCGGAGGCCGAACGGCTGGCGGCGCTGGACGAGCGCTCGGCTCAGTAGAGCAGTCATCCCACGATCAGGCCGCCAGCGGCACGGTCCAGGCGTCGTAGCCGTAGACCCAACTCGTATCAGTCCGCTCCCTCAGCCAGATATTGGCGCGCGAGGTCTCCTGCACGCGTGTCGTCCGCTCCTTGCGCGTCGCCTCGAAGCGGCGGAACGCATCCGCGACGCCGTCGCGGTCGACGCCGTTGAGGCAGCGCGACAGCACGGCGGCATCCTCGATCGCCATCGCCGCACCTTGCGCCATGTAGGGCGTCATCGGATGGCAGGCATCGCCGAGCAGGGTCACCTTGCCGTCCGCCCAGCGATCCAGTGCGTCGCGATCCATGATCGCCCATTTGTGTACGTCGGGGCACGCATCGAGCACCCGCCCGACCTGCGGATGAAAACCCTCGAACGAAGCGCGCAGGTCGCGCACGTTGCCCTTCGCCGACCAGGATTCGATGCGGAAATCCGGCTCGGGCTGGCTGGTGACGAGATAGACCTCGCCGCGGTCCGGCTTGACGTAGTAGATGACGATGTGACGGTCCTCGCCCCACCATTTGGTGCAGTCGTCAATCCTCTCGCCGCCGAGCAGCGCGGCTGGATAGGTGGTGCGATAGGCAATCCGGCCGGTGAACCGCACCGGCGCAGTGTCGAACAGGATGTCGCGCACCACCGAATGCACGCCGTCCGAACCGACCACGGCATCGGCAACGGTGGTGGTACCGTCAGCGAAGGTCAGCCGGACACCCTCGCCGGTCTCGTCGAGTCCAACGAGCTTGTGGTTGAGCCTCACGCATTCATCCGGCACCGCGCTTGCCAGAGCCGCATGCAGATCGCCGCGATGGGCAAGCAGATAGGGCGCGCCGAATCTCTGCTCCGCGCTCTCGCCGAAGATCATATCGAACTTGATGTCGCCGCTGCGCCAGTCGCGATTGTTCCAGGAGCGCGGGTAGAAGGATTGGCTGCGCATCCGCTGCTCGAGGCCCAACTCGCGCAAGACCTTCATCGCGTTGCAGCCAACCTGAATGCCGGCGCCGATGCGAGCGAATTGAGGAGCCTGCTCGTAAACCCTGACATCGATGCCGACACGCAGAAGCGCTGCGGCCGTCGCAAGACCGCCCATGCCCGCACCGATGATCGCAACCGAAAGCGGCCTCGCCATCGCGTCCCCCCTGTCTGTCGCGCAGCTTGAACCGCCGCGTCGTCCGTTCAAGCCGGCCGGAAGCCAGCCCGCTCCAGCGCGGCGCGGGCCTCAATCGAGCCGAGCGCATCGAGAAAGGCCTGCACCGCCGGGCGCTGTTTGCGCGCTGTGACCAGCGCGAAATCATAATGCTCTTCCGCGAGCGGAATGAAACCGAGGCCGGCAGCATGGGCGACCGGCGCAATGGTCATGCCCCAGTCCGCGCGGTGCTGCGCGACGGCGGCGGCAACGGCATTGTGCGAGCGCGGCTGGTTCCAATAGCCTTCCGGACGTACACCGCCGAGCAGGCGGTCGATCAGGATCCGCGTGCCGGCACCCTGGTTGCGATTGACCATGATGCAGGCGGGATCATTCAGCGCTTTGGCGACGGCGTCCGTGACGCCGAGGCCCTCGAAGCGCGCATCGCCCTTGCGGAACACGATGCCCTGCATCCGCCGCCAGCCCGGCACGAGCTCGAGACCATCGACGAGATAGGGCGCGTTGTAGGTCTCGCTCTTATCGTCGAACAGATGGATCGGCGCGAGATCGCATTCGCCGCGTCGCGCCGCCGCGAGCCCGCCGAGGCTGCCGACCGCGATCGAACGCACCGCCAGCCCAGCGCGCGCCAGCGGCGCGGTGACGAGATCAAGGCCGGTGCAATGGCTGCCGATGATGACGAGATCGGGCACGCGGACATGCGGTGTGAACAACGTCACCTCGGCCTCGGTCCCGGCCGGCATCTGGTCGGCGAGCGCATCGATCCGCAGGAATCCGTCGGCCTGCGCGAACGAGGTGATCGCGCCGGAGCCCTTGCCCGAAGGATAAGCGATGAGCCCGTCCTTCCCCTCAACCAGGGAGACCATGACGAACTCGGTGCGGCCCAGTTCAGAGGCAATGCGCACCGGAACGGTCGCGCTCACCCTGGCGTCGGAGCGCGGCGGCAGACCGGCCATTCTGCGCAGCACCGGCACGATCATGTCGTGGAAGGTGAACATCGCCGAGGTCGGGAAGCCAGGCAGGATCACCACCGGCTTGCCGTCGCATACCGCAAGGCATAGCGGCTTGCCCGGTTTCAGCGCCACGCCGTGCGCGATGATCCCGGGCTTGCCGAGCCGGCCAATGATGCGGTGGGACAAGTCGCCCGCGCCTTTCGACGTGCCGCCTGACAGCACGAGCATGTCGGCATCAGCCAGCGCCTGACGCATTGCGGCTTCGAGTTTCGCCTCGTCATCGGGAACGGCGCCGAGGAAGGCCGCTTCGCCGCCATTCTCGTCGATCGCGGCTGCGACTATGGCGCCATTGGTGTCGTAGATCGCGGCCGGCGCGAGCGGCTGACCCGGCTGCACCAACTCGTCGCCGGTGGAGATGACGGCGACGCGCGGCTTGCGCGCGACGGTCACCTCGGCGATGCCGCAGGCCGCCAGCATGCCGGTCTCGCGCGAGCCGATGATGGTGCCGGCACGCAAGAGCGCCTCGCCGCGTGCAATGTCGGAACCGGCATAGGACACGAACTGCCCCGGCGAGGCGGCGCGGCGAACAAAGATACCGCCCGATCCGGCCGGCTCCGTATGCTCGACCATGACGACGGCATCGGCGCCGCGCGGCAGCGGGCCGCCGGTGGCGATCGGCGTGGCGGTTCCCGCCGTCACTTGCAATGTCGGCGCCGTGCCGCAGGCGATCGTCTCGCCGTTCAGCACGAGCCGCACGGCTGCGCCCTCGCTCGCCGCCTCAAGATCCGCCGAGCGCACGGCAAAGCCGTCGACATTGGAACGGTCGAAAGGCGGCACGTCGATCGGCGCCACGACGTCCTCGGCCAGGGCCGCACCGAGCGCGTCGGCAAGCTTGCGCGTCTGGCGCGGGATCGCGCGCGGGAACAGCGCGGCATCAAAACGCGCCAGCGCATCCTCGCGCGAGAGAATCTTGAGGAACTGCTCCTGCTCGAGCGCACTGCGATCTTGCGGCTGCGAAATTCCGGTCATGTCGGAACCCATATCATTCACGCATCAGATAGGCATCGACCGGAGTGCCCGCCGCGAATCCCTCGCTGCTGCCGGGAATGAGCAGCCATGCATCCGCGTCGGCGATTGCGCGCAGCGACCATTCACCGATCGCGAGCGGCATCCATGCGCCCTGCTCTTCCGCCAGCAGCGCAAGCTCGGCGACGCCGACACCGGATGCGATCTTGCGGGCGAGCGGCAGGGTCACCGACCGGCGCGGGCCCCGCGCCGACAATCGGTCGATGACCGGAAGCACCAGCGCGAGCCAGGCCGCCAGCGCCTGATCGGGCGCACCGGGCAAGGCGATGACCGGAACTTTTCCAAGCCGTCCGATCGCAACAGTGTGTCCGGGCTGGAGCGCAACACCGTGGGCGATCACGTCACCGCGCCGGGCCAGCGCCGTAACGGCCGCGTCAACGCGACCGACGCCGCTGCCGCCGATCGTCACGATGAGATCGCTGGCTGTGGCCTCGAGCGCATCGGCGATCGATACAGCATCACGCGCCCGGGCCTCGTGGCTGCTGACCTGCAGTCCCGCCGCACGCGCGATGTCGACAATCATGAGCATCGTCGCCGTCGCACCGGGCACATTGACGATGTGCAGCCGCGGCCGCCGCACACCCAGCCTGTCGACGCCTGCGACGCGCGCGAGCAAAAGATCGGCCGCATCGATCGGAGCGCCCTCAGCGGCGGCAAACGTGCGATCGGCGATATCGCGTCCGGCGCGCCTTACGCCTTGGCCCGGCAGCCCCTCCGCCAACACCTGGACGAGCGGCCCCGATACGTCGACGGCGTCGGCATCCAGCACGCAGTCGCATCCCGCCGGCATCGTATCGCCGGCCTCCACCCATTGTGGTGCTGTCGTCAGAGGCAGCGGCGAATAGGAGGACGCGCCGACGAGGTCGTTCGCGGACAGCGCCCAGCCGTCGGCGGCGGCAACGTCACGAGGCGGATAGGCCGTCAGCAACGGCATCCCCGCCGCGATGCAGCCGGCCGCCTCGGCAACCGGCAATTCGACCGGCGCGAGCGGCGCGAGCCGATCCAGCAGCGCGGCGAGCGCAGCGTCGAGCGACGTGAGCGATGGCGGCAGGCGCTGGATCATGTGCCATGGTGGACCATGCATCGAGCGGTTTGGCAACCGCTCCCGTCGCCGAGGTCAGCCATTCTTGGTCGCGTTGGGAAAGAACAATTGCTGTCCGTCGATCTTGTAGCCGGCGATTGCGGCCTGGCCCTCCGGCGAGATCAGCCAGTCGACGAAAGTCTGCCCCAGTTCCTTCTTCACGCCCGGATGCTTCTCCGGATTCACCAACATCACGCCGTACTGGTTGAACAGACGCTTGTCGCCCTCGACGACGATGTCGAGGTCACCGCGGTTCTTGAACGAAATCCAGGTGCCGCGGTCGGACAGCACATAGGCGTTCATCGCGCTCGCGGTATTGAGCGCCGCGCCCATGCCCTGGCCGATCTCGCGATACCAGGGGCCCTTGGCGCTCGGGATGTCGATACCGGCGACAATCCAGAGCGCGAGCTCCGCCGCATGGGTGCCGGAGCGGTCGCCGCGCGAGACGAACGGGGCGCCCTTGGCCTCGATTGCCTTCAGCGCAGCGACGATGTCCTTGCCCTTCACGCCCGCGGGATCGCTCTTCGGCCCGATCAGCACGAAATCATTGTACATTACGTCGAACCGCTTCACGCCAAATCCGTCGGCGACGAACCGTTCCTCCTGCGGCTTGGCATGCACGAACACGACATCGGCATCGCCACGGCGCGCGGTGTCGAGCGCCTGTCCGGTGCCCTGCGCGATCACCTTCACGTCGATGCCGGTCTTGGCCTTGAAGATCGGCAGGAGATAGCCGAACAGGCCGGAATCCTGCGTCGACGTCGTCGAGGCCACGACGATGGAGCGGTCCTCGGCGGACGCCGCCGCAATGCCTGCGGCAAGGCTGCCGAGAAGTGCGAGTGCAATGGACAGGCGGCGAAAGGCCATGAGTGTGCTCCGAGTTCAAACCATGAGATCGCCGCGCAGGAAGGCGCGTGCCTCCGGCGTCGACGGATGATCGAGGAAGTCGTTGGTCGCGGCCCGTTCGCACAGCGTCCCGCGCGCGAGGAAGATCACCTCGCCCGAAAGCCGCCGCACCTGGCCGAGATCGTGCGACGCCATCACGATCTTGATGCCCGATTGCGCCGCGCTCATGACGATCTCTTCTACCGCACGCGTCGCTGCGGGGTCGAGATTGGCGGTCGGCTCGTCCAGTAGCAGGATTTCGGGATCGCGCGCGAGCGCCCGTGCCAGCGCCAGCCGCTGCTGCTCCCCGCCGGAGAGAAGCCGTGCCGGGCGGTGCGCGAGATCGGCAAGTCCGACGCGTTGCAGCAAATCCTGTGCACGCGAGGCGCGCTGCGACCGCGGCGTGCCGGCCTGCGCGAGCGCGTAGGTCACGTTGCCCGAAGCCGCGCGGCGCAACATCACAGGCCGCTGAAACACGAAAGCGCGGCGCGTCGGTGCCCGATCGGTGCGGCCGCCCCAGGTGATGCGGCCGCTCGTCGGCGCGCTCAGTCCCATGCAGAGCCGAAGCAGACTGGACTTGCCGGACCCGTTGGGACCGACGATCAGGCACGGCGCGCCCGGCGCGATGGTGAGGCTGATGTCGTAGACACGTGTGGTCGCACCGGCCTGCAGCGAGACGCCGTCGAGAACCAGGGGAAGATCGCTGACCGACGCGCGCATGTTCATCCCATCAACCGTTGCGACCAGACCCGCGTGCCCCAGGCGGCAGCGTTGATGGCAAGCACCAGCACGATCAGAACCGCGCCCAATCCCATCGCGAGCGGCAGGTTGCCCTTGGATGTTTCAAGCGCCACCGCGGTCGTCATCGTGCGGGTGAAGCCATCGATATTGCCGCCCACGATCATCACCGCGCCGACCTCCGCCGCGGCACGGCCGAAACCGGCGAGCAGCGCGGTGATCAGGCTGAAGCGCGCGTCCCACAGCAGCGTCGTCATGCGGCCGAGCGGTCCGACATTCATGGCGTTGAGCTCGTCGCGATATTCGGCCCAGAGATCCTCGACCGTCTGCCGCGCCAGCGCGGCGATGATGGGCAGGATCAGCACCGTCTGCGCCACCACCATCGCCGTCGGGGTGAACAGGATGCCGAAGGCGCCGAGTGGTCCCGAGCGCGACAGCAAAAGGTACAGCGCGAGCCCGACCACGACCGGCGGCAGGCCCATCATTGCATTGAGCAGCACCACCAGGACCTGTCGCCCCGAAAACCGCGTGAGCGCCAGCAAGGCGCCCAGGGGCAGACCGATGGCGGCCGCCAGCGCCACCGCCGCAAGGCTCACGCCGAGTGAGAGCCGTACGATCGCGAACAGGGCCGGATCCCCGGCCAGGATGAGTTGCAAAGCACTGAGATGATCGGGCATGGTTCCACCGGACCCTATTGATCTGCAGAATTTACAGCTTGCGTCAAATGCCAAAAAAGAATCAAGAATTTGCCTAGGAATGCAGAATGGACTTCCTGACCACCAGCGAAGCCGCAGACTACCTCCGGCTTGGGGAGCGCAAGCTCTACGAACTCGTCACCACCGGTGCGATCCCCTGCAGCAAGGTGACCGGAAAGTGGTTGTTTCCCCGGCATGAACTCGACCTCTGGGTCCTCTCGGGGCTAGCGCGCCCGACCGGCATGCTGGCCGCCGAACCGCCAGCGATCATGGGCGGCAGCCAGGACGATCTGTTGGAATGGGCGCTGCGCGAATCCGGCTCCGGGCTCGCCTCCCTGAACGAAGGGACCGCCCGCGGGCTCGAACGTTTGCAACGCAACGAGGTGATCGCCGCGGCGGTGCATTTCCACAGCCTCGATGGCTCCGACAATCTCGCGGCCGATGCCAATGTCGCGGCGCTGCGGACGGCGGCGGATTTGCATGATGCGGTGCTGGTCGGGCTCGTGCGCCGTGAGCAGGGCCTCGTGCTGCCGGCGGGCAACCCCAAACGGCTGCACAACCTGTCGGAGGTGCTGGCGCTCGGCGCCAGGATGGCCGTGCGGCAAGAGGGCGCAGGCGCGCAGATGCTGCTCGATGTGCTGCTGAAGCGCGCCGGCGCCTCGCCCAAGGAGCTGCGCCGGCTGGAGACGCCCTGCCTCACCGGACCGGACCTTGCCGCCGCGATCCGCGCCGGCCATGCCGATTGCGGCGTGGCGACGCGCGCCGCGGCGCGCTCCGCCGGCCTCGATTTCGTGCCGCTGGCCTGGGAAAGTTTCGATCTCGCGATGCGGCAACGCAGCTATTTCCGCCCCGCGATGCAGGCCTTGATCCGCTTTCTCGGTGAAAGCCGGCTGCGGCAGCGCGCCGAAGAGCTGACCGGCTACGACCCCTCTCCCGCGGGACAGATCCGCTTCGCGGCCTGACGTTGACGCCCGCCCCCGAATAGTTGCAAAAGAAACCAATTCAGCCGGGCATACCCGGCGCAAAGGCAACAGCGGCCAACGAGCCGGATGAGGGAGGACAAGCGTGAATCCAACCAGATTTGGACTGCCGGTCGCGGTCGCCTTCGCGGCGGCGCTGATACCGGGCGCGGCATCGGCGCAGGTATCGGACGACGTCGTCAAGATCGGCGTGCTCACCGACATGAACGGCCCGGCCTCGGCGCCGACCGGCCAGGGCTCGGTGACGGCGGCGCAGATGGCGATCGACGATTTCGGCGGCAAGGTGCTCGGGAAGCCGATCAGCGTCGTCGTCGGCGATCACCAGCTCAAGGCCGACATCGGCGCCGCGCTCGCACGGCGCTGGTACGACGTCGACCAGGTCGACCTGATCGTCGACGTGCCGGTCTCGGCGGTCGGGCTCGCGGTGCAGAACATCGCCAACGAGAAGAAGCGGCTGTTCATCACCCACTCCACCGGCACCGCCGACTTCCACGGCAAGTTCTGCTCGCCTTACGCGATCCAGTGGGTGTTCGATACCCGCGCGCTCGCCGTCGGCACGGCGGATGCGGTGGTCAAGCGCGGCGGCGATAGCTGGTTCTTCATCACCGACGACTACGCCTTCGGCCATTCGCTGGAGCGCGACGCCTCCAACGTCGTGACCGCCAATGGTGGCAAGGTGCTCGGCTCGGTGCGGCCGCCGCTGGCAACCCCCGACCTTTCCTCCTTCGTGCTGCAGGCGCAGGCCTCCAAGGCCAAGATCATCGGCATCGCGGCCGGCCCGCCCAACAACATGAACGAGATCAAGACCGGCGCCGAGTTCGGCGTCTTCAAGGGCGGCCAGCAGATGGCGGCGCTGCTCGCGCTGATCACCGACATCCACGGCATCGGCCTGCAGGCGGCGCAAGGTCTGCTGCTGACCACGTCCTTCTACTGGGACATGGACGACAAGACGCGGGAATGGTCGAAGCGCTACTTCGCCAAGATGAAGCAGATGCCGACGATGTGGCAGGCCGGCGTCTATTCTAGCGTGATGCACTACCTCAACGCCATCAAGGAGACCGGCACCGACGATCCGCTGAAGGTCGCGGCCAAGATGCGCGAGAAGCCGATCGAGGATTTCTTCGCGCGCAACGGCAAGCTGCGCGAGGACAATCTGATGGTGCACGATCTCTGGCTGGTGCAGGTGAAGTCGCCGCAGGAGAGCAAATATCCGTGGGACTATTACAAGATCCTCACGACCATTTCGGGCGACAAGGCGTTCGGCCCACCGGACCCGGCGTGCGCGCTGGTGAAGAAGTGAGGGCGTAGCGAGTGGCGAATAGGGAGTGGCGAATGGGGGACAACCTCCATTCGCCATTCGTTACTCGCAATTCGCTACTTCGCCACCCCGATCTCGCGAAAGTACTTCATCACACCCGGATGAATCAGCTCCGGCCGCGGCGCCGCGGCGAGCGTGTTTGCTGCCGTGGTCTCGCAGGCCTGCGCGAGCGTCTTGCAGAACGTCGCCTCCGCGCCATGCAGCGTCTTCGCCAGACGATAGGCGACATCGTCGGGTAGATCCGCGCGCGTCAGCACGAAACTCCAGGAGCCGAGCGAGGCGATCGGTTCTGTCTGCTTCGCATAGCTGCCGGCCGGCACGGTCAGCGGCTTGAGGAAGGAATGTTTGGCGCGGATGCGCGCGATCTCTTCAGCGTTCGGGGCGATGAAGCGCGCGCCGGACGCGCTCGATGCGACCGCCGCAAATCCGGGCCAGCCGATGCCGGCGCCCCAGAGCGCGGCGGCCCGGCCGTCCTCGACCATCGCGGGGCCATCGCCGGCGCGATCGAGATAGATCGCCTTGAAATCTTCATCCTGCTTCAGGCCGAGCCCGTCGAGAACGTAGCGCGCCAGGATCGGCAGGCCAGAGCCCTTGGCGCCGAACGCGACCGGCTGACCGACGAGGTCGCGGATGGTCCTGTAGGGACTGTCCGCGCGCACCACGAACATGCCGGGGTTGGAATAGATCGCGGTGAGGATTTTCAGCCTGACCTTCGCCCGGCCGATGCCGGCGAAGGCCTCATAGGCCGGCTCGCCCGCGACCAGCGCGAGATCGAGCTCGCCCTTCTCCAAAAGCGGAATGTTCTCGTTGCTGCCCTTGGTGTTGCGCGGGGCGATGGACACTTGCGGATCGGCCGCGTTCATCACTTCCGCAAAGGCGTTGCCGTAGAGCGGGAAGCCGCCGCCCGGCGTCGCGGTGCCGAGACTGATCGTCGTGGTCGGAATGGCCTTGTCTCCGGATTGGGCTGCAACGGGGCTGGCGAGCAGCACCGCGCCGAGAAGGATGGATGAACCGAATTTCATGGTCGTTACGGCTCCGCCCGCGTCAACATGAACTTGAGACGATGTAGGCAGGGAGCGGATTTTATGAAAGCATGCACGCAACGACAATAAAGCAATGGGAGGCGTCATGCTGCGAATCTTGCGTAACGGTGTTTTCGGTCTCGTATTCCTTTCAAGCCTTCTCAGCACAGCCCCTCCCGCCACCGCCGCCGACTATCCCAACCGCCCCGTGCACTGGCTGATCGGATTCGCCGCCGGCGGCCCGGTCGACATCGTGGCGCGGATCATGGCGCAATGGCTGTCGGACCATCTCGGCCAGCAATTCATCGTCGAAAACCGCACCGGCTCCGGCGGCAACATTGCGGCCGCCGCCGCGATCAACGCGCCGGCGGACGGCTACACACTGCTGTTCGTCGCGCCCAACAACGCGATTTCGACCTCGCTCTACAAGAAGCTGCCGTTCGATTTCGTGCGCGATACCGTGCCGGTCGCGAGCATCATGCAGCTCACCAACATGCTGGTCGTCTCCAACGCGTTTCCCGCCAAGACGGTTCAGGAGTTCGTCGACTACTGCAAGGCCAATCCCGGCAAGATCTCCTTTGCCTCCTCGGGCAACGGCACCTCGGTGCACATGTCGGCGGAGCTGTTCAAGGTGATGACCAAGTGCGACATGGTGCACGTGCCCTATCGCGGCTCGGCGATCGCCTTCCCCGACATCATCTCCAACAAGGTGCAGCTCATCTTCGACAATTTGCCGTCCGCGCTGGAGCAGGCGCGCGGCGGCAACGTCCGCGCGTTAGGGGTGACCTCGCCGCAGCGCTGGCCGAGCGTGCCCGACGTGCCCGCGATCGCGGAAACCGTGCCGGGCTTCGAATCGGTCGGCTTCTACGGCATCTCCGCGCCGAAGGGCACGCCGCCCGAGGTCGTCGAGATCCTCAACAGGGCCGTCGGCGAGGCCCTGAAGGACCCGAAGCTGGTAGCGCGCCTCGCCGAGACCGGCGGCATCCCCAAGCAGATGACGCCGGCCGAGTTCGGCAAGCTGGTCTCGGACGAGACCGAGAAGTGGCGCAAGGTGGTGGAGTTCGCCGGTGTCTCGGTGGACTAGAGCTGGCCAGCCGCGGAGCTTTGGCTCGCGGGCAAGACGGAGGGGAGACCGGCCGGTCTCCCTCCAAACAAAAAACTCGAAAACAACCCCATGCAAAGTAGAAATGGCGGCTTGCCGCAAGGATGCGAGCGGCGTTGGGACATTTGACACGTCGGGCAAAACACCGGCACAATTGCAGCATCGCCCACTTCGGCCAATCGGCAGGACGGTCACCCGCTTTAGGGCCTAGGGCCGACGCTTCGGCCGACCAAGGCTCGGCATTGCACCCCCGGCTCAGGCCCTGTAAACGGACGGCGCACCGTTGCCGGCCACCTCTGTTGCGGCCGTCTCGCGGCGGGGCCTGTAGCTCAATGGTTAGAGCCGGCCGCTCATAACGGTCTGGTTGCAGGTTCGAGTCCTGCCGGGCCCACCAGTGATTCAATCACACTCTGCGGCGGCTGAGGGCGTGGACTCATGAACGCGCAGAAGTCGACTGTTGGTGTCTGAGCAAAAATCCTCTGCTCAGTCCGATCCTGCCCTCCGGGGCGGACATCGCGGAACTGTCATCCAGCCGCCCCAGGTCACGGCTATGGCGTCCCGATTTCTCCAGAAAGTACGGGGCCGAACAGTTCACCGTGTTCACCGTTGAACCTTGACATCTGCATCTGCTCGACTGGGAAATAATCCTTTGGGCTTGTATTTATCTTGATGCCCGGCAACAACAGCCCAAGTTCAAGATCCTTCAGATTCGCGGCCTGTCTCATGACGTTCTCGCGAGTGAGCTCGTCGCCGCATTGCTTGAGCACCTGAACAATGGTTTGCGCGGTGACGTAGCCATAGACACTAAACGAGCTTGTCTTGTCTCCCTCGGGGAAATACCTGTCCATGAAAGACGCCCACTCCTTGATAGAGGGATCGTCCTTCCAAGTCGGATCCGTAGGATCCATCAGGTAGTTGCTCGAAAGAATACCTTTGGAGTTCTCAAGTCCGGCAGGTCTGAGCACGGAGCCCACCGAGTTCGAAATGCTCGCGAGAAGCTGGACCGGCCTCCACCCTATCTCAGCCGCCTTTCTAATCGCTTGTGCTGCGAATTTCGGTGAGCTCTCGTTGAAAAAGATATCTGCCCCCGCTGTCTTGAGAGTGACGATTTGAGAATCGACAGTTGGCTGCGACGGATCGTAGGGAGCTTCTGCCACGATCATGCGCTTTGCGGCTTCGGCACCAAGGCCATCCTTGAGCCCCTTGACGTAATCGCGACCTGAATCGTCGTTCTGATAGAGAATGCCGATTTTGCCTTGCGGGAAATTCTGCAGGATATAGTGCGCATAGATTCGCCCCTCGGTCTGGAAGGTCGGCTGCCAGCCCATCGTCCACGGAAAGCCCTTCCAATCGCCGAAGTAGGCCGCGCCGGTAGCGACGAAAAGCTGCGGCACCTTCTTGAGATTCATATATTGCCGAATGGCATTGTTGGTCGGTGCACCGAGGCTCTGAAAGATGAGCAGCACTTCATCGCTCTCAACCAGTTGGCGTGCTCGCTCCACGGTCTTGGGCGGGCTGAAGGCATCATCATAGCTAATGAAGCTGATCTTTCTTCCGTTGATGCCGCCCTCGGCGTTGATCTTGTTGAAAAAAGCAGCCTCCGTCCGGCCGATCAGCGCGTAGGCGGATAACGGCCCGCTGTAAGGCATAATGTTGCCGATTTTTATTTCGGTGTCGCTGGCGCCGGGATCGTATTTCTTCTCCGCCGCTACAGCGTATGTGCCAACGCAAAAGACGAGCAGAAATGCCATTAGAATGCCCCGCGTATCCGACATGTCGGCCTCCTGGGACGTCGGCTGCTTGCCGATCATGGACAGTCTAAGGTTGCGGAACGGAAGTTGTCTAGCTGCAGCTACCGCTACGTATCTCTGCCTCCGCCTTGTCAAACCAGTACGTCATGCCCATGTCGCGGTACATCATAGTCGCCGTTGCAACGTGCTTCTGCGCCTGCTCTTGCTTGCCGGTGCGCCGATAGAGCTTGCTAAGGCCGAGGTGGCAGTGGGCCACGAGCGGCCGCATGCGGCGCGGTTGCGCGAATGCAAGCGCCCTGCGGTAGTGAGCCTCGCCACTCTCCGCGTCGAACTGGTTGGGATGAGTGGCGACCTCGCCAAGCAGGTGGATCGCGTGAGCCGCGAACCCGGGTTGGCGCGCAGAGGACTTCAACGCGCAGTCGGCCAGGCGCCGCGCGTCATCGTGCCGGCCAAGCGCCAGCGCGGCTCGACCAAGCAGCAGATAGCTCCATCCGCGATCGCCGATATATCCACCCGCGGCCTGGCGTTCGAGAAATTGCTCGCCTTCTCGCAACCGGCTCAGCGCCTCGCTCGCCTCGCCGAGCTGTGCGAGGCCCCATGAGGAGAAGTAGGCGGATGCGGAAAACAGAGTGGCGACATTCCCCGCGCGAATCACCTCCGTCGCATGCTCGAAGAGTGGGCGCGCCTGGGCCCAGTCGCCCCTCACAAGGCGGACCCAGCTTGCGGCGAGGTGAGCCCAGCCGATACTGAATGCATTCCGCGTCAGCGTCGCGAGCCGAACTGCCTCGGCTTCAGGTTCGGCCGCTTCGTCGAATCGACCCAGCTCGGCCAGGCTCAGGATCAGATAGCAACGATCGGTGATCCACGGCGGGATGACGAGTCCGAAATCTTCCGGGACCTCCGGGGAAAGCCCCACGAGATTGTCAGTCGTCAGGGCCACCACCCGTTCGTGCTCACCTCGGAAGTAATGTGCCTGCGCGAGATACGTCATGGCCGGAACACGTAGTCGTTGGTCTCTGAGGCGGTCGGCGAACTCCAGCGCACGGGTTCCGGACGCAAGCGCCTCGTCCATATCTCCGAGCCTTGATTGGATGTGTGTCATGAAGACGCAGACTTGGCCGCGACGGTGGTCGTCGTTCAAGCGCTCCGCGAGCTGCTCGGCCTCGCGCACGCGCTCCAGCACCGCCCGGGCCTCACCCATGCGGTTCAGGACCGTCCGCAGCTCCATCTGGATCTCGAAGCCTTGCTCCAGCGTGGCCCGGCTCTCCGGCAGCGCCGCGAGGAAATGCAGCGCCTGCTCAAAAGAGTTGAGGGCTTCGCGGTGAGCCCATCGCGCGGACGCAAGCCGACCCGCCCTAGCCCAATAGCCAATCGCCTCGCTGGCAAGCCCGGCCTCCGTTAAATGGTGGGCGACCACCTCGGGTTGGCTTTCGGCCACCGCCGGGAACCGCTCGACCAGCGCTTTGCCGATGCTCGCGTGCAATTGCCGACGTCGACTCTTGAGCATCGTGGCGTAGGCGGCATCCTGCACCAGCGCGTGCTTGAACGCGTAGGTCGCGTCTGACGACATTCCGCGTCTGGAGACGAGGCCGGAGGCTGTCAGCCGCTCCAGTGCCGCGTCGAGGTCCATGGCGGCCAGATCCGACACCGCGGCAATTAACTCGCGGGGGAACTCCCGTCCGATTGCCGCGCCGATCATCGCCACATCCTTGGCCGCGCCAATCCGGTCGAGACGCGCCACCAGCGAGCCCTGTAGCGTCGTCGGTATGGCAAGCTGCGGCAGTGGTCCGTCGAGCAGGTAACCGCCGGCAGTCTCGTGGAGGACACCGCTTTCAATCAGCGCGCTGGTCAGTTCCTCGATGAACAGGGGCACGCCATCTGTGTGGGCTAGGATCTGCTCGACGACTGTCTCGGGCAGCTCCTTGTTCCTGGTGACACCCCCGATGATGCCGACGCTATCGCGTCGGCCAAGGCGGCTCAACGGCAGCATCGTCACATGCGGCTGCCCGACCCAGGCTGGCTGGAGCTCTGGCCGCATTGTGACAACCAACAGCATTGGCAGGTAGGCCGCGCGAGAAACCAATCGATCGAGCAGGTCGAGCGATGTCGGATCAATCCAGTGGATGTCCTCGAACACGATCAGGGCAGGGTTACTCGCCGCTAAACCGTCGAGCTGATCGAGAAGCGCCGTGAGAATCAGCTCTCGCTTCTGCTCCGGGCTGATCGCCAATGCCGGGTAGCGGTCCTCGACTGGCACTGCCAACAGCTCAGCGACGAGCGTCACGTCGCGTAGTACATTTTTCGACGTCTGCTTGAGCAAAGCCTCGAGTCTGTCGAGCTTTGCCCTGGCGTCGCTGCCGGGCTCGAAGCCGACAGCCCCCTCGAGCTGGGTAATGAACGGGTACAGCGGGCTGTTCGTATGGTGGGGAGAGCAGAAATAGCGAAGGCGCGCATGCGGCTCACCCTCGCGCGCGTCCAGCAGGCTTTCGGCGATGCGCGACTTGCCGATGCCTGGCTCCCCAGAGAGCAGCACCACACGGCCCTCGCCGAGCTTGGCCTGCTTCCAGCGGCGCAGCAGCAGCTCGATCTCCTCCTGGCGACCAACAAGCGGCGGCAGCGCACCGATGCGTCGCGCCTCGAATCGATTGACGCCGGCAGTCTCGCCGCGCACCCGCCACGCCTCCACCGGCTGCGGCAATCGCGTCACCTCATCGGCACCGAGCGGACGACAGTCGAACAATCGCCCCGTCAGCCGCCGTGTGCTGGCCGCGATGACGACCTCGCCGGGCGAAGCCACGGCCTGCATCTGAGCCGCGAGGTCTGGCGTCTCACCGATCGCGACGAATTGCAGGACATCGGTGCCCGCCATCTGCTCGCCGACGACAACCACGCCGGTGGCAATGCCAGCGCGCGCCTGAAGGGGAACGCCGGAAGAGACCTTCAGCGAGCCAACAGCAGCGACGATCGCAAGACCGGCGCGCACGGCCTGCTCAGCATCGTACTCGTGAGCTTCTGGGTAACCGAAATAGACGAGCGCGCCATCGCTCTGGTACTGGGCGACAAATCCGTCAAATCGCGCCACCGCGTCGGCGACCACCTTGTGGAATGCGGCGATCACATCACGCATGTCCTCGGGGTCGAGGCGTGCCGAAAGCGGCGTTGAGCCGACCTTTTTGCAAACCAGGATCGTCAACTGTCGCCGCTCGAGGCCACCCGAGAGAACCGCAGACGATGGCGCAGCGCTCGGCGCGCCGGGCCTCTCGGCGTTCACCTCCGGGTCGGGGCCTCCGCTCGCACTGGTCGAAGGCGGCACTGCAGCCGACGGCCGGTCGCGATGTAACGGCGCGGGCTTGGCCACCTCGCTGACGGCGGGCGATCCGCTCGGCGGCCGCAGGCCGCGCAGCTTGGCGGCGAGCGATCTGGTCGCTGCGTCGGGCTCCGTATTCAGCTCCCGCTTGAGCAGGGCAACGAGGTCCTGGTAGTGGGCGAGCGCTTCGGCCTTGCGTCCGGTGGCCGCCAGCGCCCGTACGACCAGCCGATGGGCGTCCTCCCGCATGTTGTTGAGGGCGATGGCGCGGTGGCCGGCCTTCAGGGCGTGCTCGGCGCGGCCTGCGGCCAGCTCCTGCTCGCCGAGCCCTACCATGGCGCCAAGGGCGAGCTCGAGTAACCTGTCGCGTTCACCGGTGAGCCATTCGTTCCAGCCCTCTTCACCGATAGTAACGTCATCGATCAACCGGCCCCGGTAGAGATCGGTTGCCGCACTCAGGGCATCTCGGCTGCCCTCACGGACCAGGGCCTCGAAGCGGCTGACATCGCATAGAACGCTCGCCGCGTTAAGCGATACGACTTCGCCGTCGCTCTCCAGAGCGTGACCGAGCACTTTGCGCAGGCGGAAGAGAGCCTGGCGTAGGTTCTGCTTGGCCTGCGCTTCGAAATGCGAGCCCCACAGAAGGGTCGACAGCTTCGCACGCGACTGCGGCCGGGGGGCGTTGCAGGCCAGATAAGCCAGCAAACCCGCAAGTTTCTTGCTAGGCAGCTCGACAACGCCATCCGGTCCGGTCAGCTCGAAGCCTCCCAACAACGAGAGACTGAACTCCGGGGACCGCGATCCGTCCATTGGCGCGCGCAGGATTCGCACGGTGATGCCCCCTGACAGGCTCACTCTACACGTTTTCAGGGCCCTTCGAGCGGAAATAACGCCGCTGTAACGCGCCACTGACGCCGGCGACGATAGTGGCGGGCTTCAATTGGTCTCGCTCGACGATTTGCTGGGACATCCCCGGCCGCAAAATCGGAGGACCATCATGCGCTCCCATCCCGTTATCGCAATTGCGACTGTCATCCTGGTCGGATTCGGCGTGAAGCTGGCTTTCTTCTCCGCTCCGAAAGCCGCAGCGGTGCTGGGCTCCACCGGGAGCGTGAGCGTGGATGTCTCCGAGGCGCCTACCAAAAACCTTCCGGTGCAGAGGATCCACGACATGACATTCGTCTTTTCCGACGGTGATTGATCCGACGGTCTCACCCGACCACGAACGGCATCTCCATTTCCATGTTCCTCCTACATCACATCCCTATTGTAACGCCCAGGCCAGGCTACGCACCATGTTCTTGAGACAAGGAGTATCGATAATGAGATACGCGCCATCAATTGCGACGAAGATCTCTCTTCGTGAGTCATCGCCAAGTCTACTACGAACAACAAAAACCATTCTTGTGACGATTGTCGATGCTCTGCATCATTCGCGCCGACTCCAGGCGGAACGTGTGCTCCTTAGGTACCGTGATCTCATTGATCAGGCCAAACACAGCATTGTTAGCGAGCTGAATGCATCTTCCGGAGCGCACCAGCATGTTGACGGAAAATGAGCCGGACCGATCTACTAGGCTATGCGGCGTCAGCGACGGTCCTGGCAACGTTCTGCACGACCAGCATGCTTCGTCTGCGCCTCCTGGCCATGGGAAGCAACATCCTGTTCATCTTGTTTGGAGCAATGGCGCACATCTATCCGGTGTTATTGCTTCACCTCGTCCTTCTCCCTATCAACCTTGCCCGTCTGATGCAGATCAGACGGCGGATTGGCGCGTACCGCGTGCCGCGCCGCAGGCGTTCAGGACCACCGTTATGCCTTGGCCTTCGCGGTGCCGGCCTGTCTTCCAACGGCGCGGTCCTCCCGCACCCAGACCTCGAATGGTGCGGCGCGGGCCGCCTCGACGCCGGCGATCGAGCTGCCGCCGCCCGATCCATGAGCTACGTGCCGTCAAAATCCTGAGGTCACAATGGCTGTCATCGCAAGAGCTTTTTCCCGGGCGTTTCCCTCAAAATCGGTTCAGGCCGAGTGTCTCAAGGCGCTTGTCATTCTAGGCACGGCCGGCCTGTTCGTGTCGCTCCTCTTGGCAAGCTACGGAGTTGATTTGAGTCCCGGTTTTTGACCGGCGTTCCGGCAAGAAGACGAATTCAGCTCAAATCGGCAACCGCACAGGTTGGGCCAAATTCGACGAGCCGGGTGTGGGCGGAATTTTAGTCGGCAGAGTTCAGCCATGATCGTCGCGTCCGATCCGGAAGCGGACGTCTCAAACACAGAGCCCTCGGGTAATCAGCCGCAGGCGCACCGCACCAATTTCGCACCAGAAACGGCGTGAACGAAACGCGACGAACGCGATCGACCCCGAACAAAAACGCAAGAAAAATCAACGAACGCGCTCTTTATCTTCCCGCTCATAACGGTCTGGTTGCAGGCTCTAGTCGCGCCCACAGCCTTCGCTCGCTTCGCGAGCTTCGGCTCGGCAAGCGAGCTCAGACGGCTGTAGCGCGAGGCGTACGAATCCTGCCAAGCCGAAGTGCGAAGGCGGGCTGTGCGGTCCGCGAGCCAGGCCGCCATTGCGACGCCCCCCTTGAAAGTCTGCGACTTCGGCTCGATACTTGATCGAGATCCTTGGCGACCAGCAATCCGAGGAGGACGATCATGGCAATCCAGATCGTGATGGACCGCAGCGGCGACAGCCGACATCATTTCAATGCGGACGACGCGCAAGAACTGGCAAGAGCGGAGCAGCGGTTTCAGGAACTCACCGATGCCGGCTTCACCGCGGCGGTCCGGGTGGGTCCAGGTCAGGTCTCGCAAATCCGATCGTTCGATCCGATTGCAAAGGAGACCGTATTCTTTCCCAGATTGGTTGGCGGCTAGCCGGGACGGTCATGTTCGGCTTTCGACCCTCGCCGGGCGGCCGCTCCCGAATGAAAGCGGCGAGAGCGCTCTTTATCCTGCATGGCGCCGAGGGCACGCCAGAGGGCCGGTCGCTGCGGCTCTTGCAGCAATGGCTGTCGCCGGCCCAGCGTGAACAGTTCGCCAGGAAAGGCTACTTCGAGGTGATCGGGAGGGACAGCGGCATTCGATACAGGATCCACGCCGGAGCCTCGGTCAACATATGCGAAATCGACGAGCGAGGTCGCCTACGGGTCGGGTTGTGTTTCATGCCGATCGGCGCTCTGCCGATCGGAGACGTCATGCTCGCCCAGAAGATCGCGCTGGAAACATGCGAGGATGAGGTGCGCACTGTAGCCCGGAGGTTCGCTCCCAATCGTTTCCATTTCAGGCAAGCACGGCCTCTCGGATAGCTAACCTCGCTCCGATTGAGGCGGAACCGCTCTGGGCTATTTTCCGCTGCGGCTTGGCCGCTCGCTTCTTGCCGCCGCTTGGCCACGACCTGAGTCGCCATGCGGCTCCAGCGCGGTGGACCCATTCTGGTCCGGCCCTGCGAGCAACGGGAACATCGCCAGGTCAATGCGCATTGAGGGACCATCAGAAATCCATCGATGGAGGCCGCGCATGATCAGAGCATCGCTGAAGGGAACACGGCTGAGCAACCTCGCCGCCGCATGCGCCGCCCTGGCGCTCGCCGTTGCCGCGGCTCCGGCAACGGCGCAGGAAGCCGGGCGAGCCAGGGTCGGCACGCTCACGTGCAACATAGCGCCCGGAGTCGGCATGATCGTCGGAGGACAGCGGCAGTTGAGCTGCATCTATGCATCGGCGCGAGGCAGGGCGCGCGAGGCATACGAAGGCACGGTCAGCACGCTTGGCCTCGACATAGGGGCCACGTCCGGCGGTCAGCTCACTTGGGCCGTTTTCGCACCAACCACGCTACGCCGAGCGGCGTTGACCGGGACCTATGCGGGCGCGACCGCCGGCGGCACGGTCGGCGCCGGAGTTGGTGCCAACCTCCTGGTCGGAGGTTCGGATCGCACGGTCGCTTTGCAGCCAGTATCCGTCCAGGCGCAGACAGGCGTGAACATTGCAGCCGGCGTATCCAGAATGGAATTACGGCCGGCCGCTGCGCCTGTGCGTAGAGCGCGGTGACGACGCCATCGTCGACGAAGTGAAGCAGCACACTGGCAGCATCCGCCGCGCGTGCTGCTTCCGTTCAACTTGTGGCTCCTGGTGCGCGTCTGACAAGAGCTCTGTGTGGCCCGTTCTGAGCCGCCAAGTGGCGGGACTTGGCACGTCCAGCACTGAGGATTGCGATCTCGTGCGTGCTCGAATGGCTGCCATGTAACTGGAGGCGCGACTGGCGTAGCTACAACACCAGCAACAGTCCCGAAACCAGCAGGATGCCGAGAATAATTCGCCGGAACAGCGCGTCATTGACGCAGCGAAAAGCAAGAATCCCGAGCGCCATTCCTGCGAGGAGTGCCGGGATGCTGAAGGAGAATCGCGCCGCACGCCGGCTCCGCGACTACGTCGCAACGGCTCCGGATCTCAATCACCTCGCCCAGGCCCACGGACTGCTCGCGCGTACTGCGCTTGCCTTGGGCGATTCGGCGGAGGCTCAGTTGCACCTGTCCCGCGCGCTGGAGATCGTCGACAGGGCGGCGACTTATCGCTTGCGATTTGTCGAGACCGTCCGAAGGCTCGCGCAAAATTTCGAACCCGAGGATCGGCTGCACAAGAGCTTGCTCGCTGGACTGGCAACGCGAACAGCGCAACTGGAAGCGATGACCTCGCTGCCTTCGCGGCCCGCTTAGCCGACGGGATTTGCCGAACGCGTTTGAGAATGATGTCCTCGACACCGGGCAGCGGGCTAGGCAAAACCGGTGGCCGCACCGGCAAGGACACTTCAATCTTCGACCCGGTACGGGCGCCATCGCTCCGGCACGCCTTTGAGCTGGTGGACGCCGTGATCCCTGAAGCGGATTTGGGACTGCGACATCAGGTCCTTGACCGCGCTCGAGACCAGGACTTCGCCGGCACGCGCTTTCGCGGCGACGCGCGCGCCGATGTGAAACGCGAGACCGACAACCTCGGCCCCGCTCACCTTGTACTCGCCCGCATGCAGCCCCACCCTGATCTCGAGCCCCAGCGTGCGCACGGCCTTTTGGATCGCGGTCGCGCAACCGATACCGGCAGCCGGCGCCTTGAACGTCGCCAGCAGTCCGTCTCCCGTCGTCACGACTTCCTTTCCGCGCGAAGTCTTCAGCTCTTTGCGGACGGCGGCGTAATAGTGACTCATCACCTTTGTCCAACGCGCATCGCCCAGCTTCGCGGCTTTTTCGGTGGAGCGGACGATATCGACGATCAGGATCGTGGCGAGCGCTGGTTTGAGCTCAGTGCCACGCTCGGCGGACCGGCGCCGGATCGCGATCGGTCCCGTCAGCGGCTCATAGCGATGGTTGCGTCGCCGCGCGATCGCGGCTTTTGCATAGTCCATGGCACGCTGCGCCGTGCCGCAACGGATTGTTTTTTCCCGCGGTGGAATCGTCCAGTAGACCTTTCGTCCGTCTCCGGCACCATGGACCTCCACGGCGCCCCACTTCAGGAAAACCGCCGAGCCAACCCGGCCAACACACCAGGCCTTCGACGTGTATCCGGAAACGTTCGACTGATGGACCCCGATGCGAAGGAATTTCGGCATGAACGTGCGGCCAATCGAAAGACCGTTTGGGCGTACCTAGGGTAGAGCGTAGTCGTGCAATCCTGAGTTGGCAACAATACTCCCAATCGAAGGTTTGCCGGTGGCTCTCGCGTCAGCTCGCGTTCGGGCCCGCCGTTACAAAGGCTTTGGTCGCACCCGAACGGATATAGCCGCAGCTACGGCTGCCATCCGAACCGCTATATCCGAACTGACGACTGGGCTTTCGACCTTCCCAGGATGACATTCTGTCCGGAATGCAGGACCCGTCCGATTGCGCTGGAGCGATTGTGATGAGGGAGGCTACGATGGACTTTTCGCGGATGTCGGATGGAATCCGGCTGCATCACGCCTCCCATCGCCACGACGGCTACGATGGCGACGATGAACCGGGTCCGGCTCCGAAAGCCCCGTTCCTGACGGAGCCGGCCGGCGCTGGCGGCCTGGTCCATGGTCCGGGCCCGTTTGCAGGCCTTGGAGCGCATTCCGCGAGCGCAAATTCCTCGCCTCATGATTCCGGTCCGGGTCAATCCGAACAGCCCATCGCATCGGGGGTCAGCACGGGCGGTCACGTCGGCAACCACACGACAGCGGGCCTGGATTCTCCGGCCACCAAGCTTGACTCTAGCGCATCCCATCCCGGGACAGGCGTTGCTGCGGCCGAGAGCGGGGCGAACACGGCCGGGAACGGCGGCGACGGCTACTTCTACGGAGGCATCGTTCACGCGTCCCTGCTGATCTATGAGCCCATCAACATCTCGGTGAGTCTTGGATACGGTTCGGTCGCGCTGGCCAGCCAGTCCAACAATTTGAATGTCGATCAATCCGCCTTTCAGATGGCCGGCATCGGCGGACATGGCGGCAATGACAACATTGCCTCAGGCGGCAGCGTCAGTACTTCCCTGGGCTCCAGCATGATCGCGAGCGGCGACAACGGTGCCGGAAACGGCGGCAGCGGCTATTTCTCGGGTGCGTTGGTGGACGCACCGGTGGTGATCTATCATCCCATCAATATTGCGGTGGCGGGATCGGGCGGCACTGCGCATGCAAGTCAATCGAACACGGTCGACATCGATCAATCGGCCACGCAGATCGCGGGCGTCGGCGGAAGTGGCGGAAATGCCAATGTCGCCGCCGGCGGCAGCATCATGACACTTGACCCGAGCTGGGGATCAAGCAACGGCGCCAGCGCCTTCGACGTTCAAACGGGCGGGAGCCAGGCCGGCAATGGCGGCGACGGCGCGTTTTACGGGAGCCTCGTTCATACCTCGTTCGTACTGTACGACCCGATCAACATCGCAGTCGCAGGCTATGGCTCCAACGTTCACTCGGTGCAGACGAATGACGCCTATGTGGATCAATCCATAGTTCAGCTCGCCGGCATTGGCGGGCACGGCGGCAACGGCAACGCCGCGGCGGGCGGCCACGCAAGCCTTCTCTCCCATGGCTTGTGGGGCGGCTCCGACACGATCGCGACCGGTTCGAATGGCGCAGGCAATGGCGGCAACGGCTATTTTGCCGGAAGCCTGATCGATGTCAGCGTCGCGGTCTACGCACCCATCAACATCGCAATCGCAGGTCCCCATTCGACGGCAGTGGCCGATCAGGTCAACAACGTGCACATCGACCAGAGTGCGGTCCAAATTGCCGGAATTGGCGGGGATGGCGGCTCCGGCAATCTCGCGCTGGGTGGCGATCTTTCCGCCCATCTTCTGTCGGATCTTCATCTGTTGGCATAGCGAAACATCGCAACCGTCCGCGCTCGCCCTTGGCTAACGGCGGACACCGTCCTGCGCATGCAATCCCGCGCAGAGGCGCCCTCCCCTGACGTTTCGCGCTCCGACGTTGCGCGACGAATGTCGTACTTTCGTACGTAGGTCGACCAGACCGGATGGTATCCAATTTGACATCTATCGGCATCGCGCATGGGCGGATCAGACTTGCCGTGCGCGTCCGCCTGATCGGGAGGGATGGTGCACGACAGCCAACACAAGAACGGAGGCTCAAATGTTGCCCAAGGCAATCAACATCTCGGATTCGATCGAATTCAAATCGATCAACACCGGTGGTCAAAGTATCGGAAATGGCGGCGACGGTACCTTCAAGGGAGCCATCATCAGCAAACCGACGCTGAACTTCGATCCAACCAACAAGGCAGACGGCGCCGATGTGCATGTGAACACCGGCGATCACGTCAAGCAGACGGCGGATTGGGATGCCGGCGGCGCAAACGCCAAGGCCTCATGGTTTTCCAAGGCCCATGGCGGAGACGCCGAGTCGAACGGAAACC
This sequence comes from Bradyrhizobium sp. ISRA430, assembly GCF_029909975.1. NCBI lineage: Bacteria > Pseudomonadati > Pseudomonadota > Alphaproteobacteria > Hyphomicrobiales > Nitrobacteraceae > Bradyrhizobium > Bradyrhizobium sp. ISRA430. The sequence continues at coordinate 7,858,753 of NZ_CP094516.1, read as the reverse complement.
AGAAATCCTACAGCGGCCACGATACCTCCAAGGTATACGCCAACACGGATGCCACTCAGATCAACAAGCTCGTGGTGGACCAGCACCAGGAGGTCGTGGCCGGCATCGGCGGCAATGGCGGCGACGGCAACGCCGCGTTGGGCGGAGAAGTGAGCTTCCATCTCGATACATTCTGACCACCAGCTCGTTCGACAGGCAGGATCGGCGGCCAATGCCGCCGGTCCTGGAGTTCAAGCCAATGCCCGCCGATGCCGCGACCGGATTGCGTTGAACGTCGGCAAGTGCGCCGGACCTCGATTTCAGGCGGTGACGATCATGCTGATGCCGCCCATTCGGTTGCCCATCCTGCCGGAAATCCAGACGCCGCTGCACACGGCGCTCTGGTCCTGTGCCGGACCGCTTGGCCTCGTATTCGCGTATAGTTGCAGCTACAACCTGCTTCTGTTTGCGCCCTCCATCTACCTGCTTCAGATCTACGACAGGGTGTTGTCGAGCCGGAGCGGCGACACGCTGCTGCTGCTCACGCTCATTGTCGCGATCACGGTGGTGGTCGGCGGGGTGTTCGATGCATTGCGGCGCGCGGTCCTGGGACGCCTTGGCGCCTGGCTCGACGATCGGCTTCGTCCTTGCGTGCTTTCGGCCAACCTCGAATCCGCATTTCGCAGCGATCGGACGCCGGCGTCGGACGCATATCGGGATCTCACCGTGCTGCGCCAGTTCATCGATTCCGGCGCATGTCCGATGCTGTTCGACGCGCTCTGGGCGCCCCTGTTCCTCCTGGTCCTCTTTCTGATCCATCCCCTGCTTGGCGTGGTGGGCGCCTGCTGCGTGGCCTTCCTGTTCGCTCTGACGGTTGCCGGAGATCTGGCCACCGAGGACGTTCTGCTCAAATCCGGCGCCGCACTGTCCAGAAGCTACGGCCGCCTTCAGGCCGCCGCCGGCAACATCCACATGATTCGCGCCATGGGAATGTTCGATAGCGCAGCGCGCGCGATCCACCATGACGCGCAGGACGCGCGCAGAGAGCACGATGTGGCACTCCGGCGCGGCGAGATCGTCATGCTGGCCACCAAACCGGTCCGCGCGCTGTCGCAAGTCCTGATCATGGGGGCTGCTGCCTGGCTCGTCCTCGATCACGGGAAAAGTCCGGCGATCATCTTTGCGTCTACGCTGATGTTCAGCCGGGCGCTCGCGCCGGTCGAGAGTGCAATCGCGGGCTGGAAATCACTCGTGACGGCCGCAAGTGCCTGTCAGCGGCTCGGCGCACTTCTCGCAGCGTTCCCCGCCACCGAGCAGCACGATGCAGAGAACTCACCACAACAAGCGCGGAGCGGTCTCGTCGTCGACAACGTTGGCGTGAGACTAGCGGGGACCAACCATTTCCTGCTGAAAGATATCTCGTTCAGGCTCGCGCCCGGAGAGTGCCTTGGCATTATCGGTCCGTCCGGGTCCGGCAAGTCCCTGCTTGGCCAGGTGATCGCCGGGCTGTCGATGCCAACGCATGGCGGTGTCCTCCTCGACAATTCCGACGTCGCGCTGCTTCGCGAGCAGCGAAGCGGCCATCGTCTCGGATATCTCCCCCAGGACATCAACCTGCTCGGCGACACCATAAACGACATCATCGCACGACTTGAAGATGCCGATCGGCGGAAGGTCGTCGACGCAGCCAAGCTCGTCGGCATCCATGAGGCGATCATGCGCCTGCCGCTTGGGTACGACACGGTTGTTCATAGTGAAAAGGCGTTCTCGCGTGGATATCGGCAGCGCCTCGGCTTGGCCCGGGCCTTCTTCGGCACTCCACGTCTCGTCGTTCTCGACGAGCCGAACGCCAGCCTCGATTACGGAGGCGAACGAATGCTGCTGGATGCCATCGAGCGCATGAAGCTCGCAAATGTCATTCTGGTCGTCGTCACTCACCGGATGGGTCTCCTCGCGGCCACGGACAAGATTGCCATCATGGAAGACGGCGCGGTCGTCGCGTTCGGCGACAGCGAGGAAATCTTTGAACAGCACCTGAGCCGCCCGCAGGTTACATCGCAGATTGCACCATGATCTGGAATTTTCCAACGAACTGGAAGCTTGCCGCGGCGTCACGACTTCCCATGATCTGGGACCAGATCACGCGAACACCCGCAAGCCTCCCGCGCGCCGGGCGACTTGGCGGCGTCGTGACCGCAATCGACGATTACGAGCCTCTCGAGTTTCCATGGTGCTCGACCCCCACGCCGATCTCTCCGCGCGCCAGGCTTCGCGGTGTCACCCTCGCGGGCAATCTGCTGGTGCTCGGCTTCATGCTCGGACTTGGCACCTGGGCGTGCCTCGCGCCTCTCGAGAGTGCCGCGATCGCGTCCGGCGTCGTGGAATCGGAATCGAGCCGCAAGACAATTCAGCATCTGGAGGGCGGGATCGTCAGGAGAATCCTGGTTTCGGACGGCAATGTCGTGCGAAGCGGACAAACGCTGATCGTGCTGGACGATACCCGCGCCGATTCGGAGGTGCAAAGCCTTCAGGGGCAGTTATGGGATGCGATTGCGCGTGCCGCGCGGCTTCAGGCCGAGCAGCAGAGATTTGAGACGATCGCAATCCCGAGCACGCTGGAGCAGGACAGCAAGCAGAGCGAGGTGGCGGCCGCTGCGGTGTCGGCGCAGCAGTTCATTTTCCAGGCGCGCCGCCAGGTTCACGAATCGCAGCTTGCGGTCATTGGCGAGCGGAGGCATCAGGTCGAAAAGGAGATCGAAGGCCTCAAGGCTCAGGAGAGCGCCACCGGACGGCGAAGCGACATCGTCCGGGAAGAACTCGATATGGTCACGACCCTCGTCAACAAGGGATTGGAACGGCGGCCGCGGCTTCTGAACCTGCAACGTGAACTGGCCGACGTTGAGGGTCGCCGCGGCGAGATCACTGCACAGATTTCTCGCGCCGGGCAGGTCATCAGCGAGCAGCAGGCCACGCTGTTCAAGCTCGAGAGCGACCGGCAGAACGAGATCGCGCAGTCGCTTCGCGAAGCACAGAACCAGATATTCCAGCTCCGCGAGCGGTTGCTTGCGGCCAGGGATCAACTATCACGAACGGAGGTGAAGGCGCCCGAGGATGGCGTGATAACCGACCTGCGGATTCACACAACCGGCGGCGTCATCGGGGCTGGCGCTCCGCTCATGGACCTCGTGCCCCGGCAAGACCGCCTCATCGTGACCGCCCGCCTCAGGCCCGAGGACATTGACGTGGTTCATCCCGGCCTCAATGCCGAGGTGCATCTCGTACCCTACAATCAGCGTCGCGTGCCGCGCCTGAAAGGGACGGTCGTGCACGTATCCGCAGACCGGCTTCTCGACAAGCGTACCGACCAGCCATACTACGCGACCAAGATCCGGATCGACGATGCGCAGATCGCCGCAAACGACATCCAGATCGTCCCCGGCATGCCGGTTCAGGTGTTCATCACGACAGGGCGCGGCACGGTCGCACTTTACGCGCTGAGGCCCCTGCTCGACAGCTTCCGCGGTGCATTCCGAGAGGATTGATCCTGATCAGGGCGACTGGATCTCCGGCATTGAAGCTGGGCCCGGCTCGTGATCGCGACTCGGTGCGGGCAACCGGCCGCGCCAGCGGAGGACCGCTTCCGTGCGATTGTGAGCGGCACATTTCCTCATGATGTGCTGAATGTGCATTTTGACGGTACTTTCCGACAGATTCAATTTGGCGGCGATCAGCTTGTTGGGCAGGCCAAGCTCCAGCTCTGCGAGAACCTGCTGCTCTCGAGGCGTGAGATCGGTCATGCTCCTCTCGATGGCCACTCTGGTCGCCTCGTTCATCAGATAAGCGGATGCAAGCCCGCGCGCATCCGGCGGCTCGAAGCCCGGCATCCTGTTCAATCCGGCGACCGGCAACGGCCTGTAGACCCCGCCGACCAGAACGAGGCGCAGGCCGGCTATGACGACCTCGATTGGTAGCGAGGTGGGAAGAAAGCCGCGCACGCCCCGCTGCATCGCAGCTTGCGCGGTCGTCTCGTCATCATGGTTTGACAGGATCGCGACGGCAGCGCCGGGACAGCACTCGCCAACGAAGGCGAGATCGTCCTCAACCGAGGCATCGCCGATGCGCTTGTCCGCGATACTCAGCACCACCAGGCGAACATCGCGGGCTGCCGTGCAGTCCAAGCCTTGGACCGTCGCCATGTCGAGGATCTCGAAGTCGGCCAATTCCCGCCTGAGGACGTTCAGAATACATGTCCGAGGCAACAGGAGCGGCTCGATGATCACCAGAACCGGCAAGTGAAGCGATCCATCAAGCCGTTTTGAGGAGTTGGTTAGGTCGTCCATGATTTCCTCGGAAATGAAAAGAATTTCTGCGACAGTCCCATCGATCCGTGTTGCGTGTTCCCCGCGGCGGCATTCATCCTGAATGCACCATCACGCGCAGCGCCAGCCGTCGTATCCACTGTGGATTGGCCTGGCACCTGGGTGGAAATTCTTTCCGCTCAAAACATTTCGCGCGTGCCGCGCCGTGGCGCGGTCGCGCATTCCCTAATTGCAGATATTTCGGTACGCGGTTGACGCCGCCGACCCCGACTTGCCGTCGACGACGTATGCTTCGTCCTCCTTCACGAGATACAGAAATGGCCTCTCTCCAATCGCGCCTGACGCGGTTATTGTTTTCAAACGCCCGCAAATCGTATCCACAGGGCGTCCAAACGTGTTCTTCCGCATCGCGCGCTTCATATCGCTGAATTCAACCGATCCCGGATCCTCCAACTTCGCTGCGATCGCGACCTTTGCCTTGTCCAGAACAGGATCTGATTTTTCCGCGGGGCGTTCGGATGCCGGGACGCTGATCCTCGTGCGCGGGGACGCCGCTTTTGCGAGGTCGGCCGATCTCCGCTTCTTCGGAGATGATGTCTTGCCGGACCTTGCCGGAGCTGCAGAATTCGATTTGACGATCGCCGGATCTGACGCCGATACCTTCGGCGTGGGGTCCGCGGGTCGAGCGACTGCAACGCTGTCGAAACAGGGTCGTGATGCGCACCCCAGGAAATATCCTCGGGAAGGCGCAAACCAGCCAAAGCCGATCAGGACTCCAGCGATCACTCCAACGAAAAGCAGTCCCATCCGATTCCCCTCCCCGGGAGCTCGGCTCGCACTCGTAACTAGGACTTCCGCGCTGGTGATCTCTATCTGTTGCGCAAAAGCGTTAAACGCTCATTAAGCGCGGGTGGCGGCCCGCGCACTTGCCTGGACGAGACGGTACGATCGTGCTCCGGACTCGCGCCGGGATTGCCGCGCGCTTGAGTTCGCAACTCAAGTTGCTCGGAGATTTGTTCATTCCCGCAATTTGGAGATCAAGGCGCAAGTTGGAGCGATGTCCGCTGCTCCGCGAAGCTATGTTTGCTGGACAAGCGAATGTAGCGCCTGAACCGCAACCTCCCGGCTCTCCACAGGGACAAACAGGCTGACCGAATGCGGCGACAACACGTATTTGTCGGGAACGATCCCGTGCTGCCCGAGAACCTGCAACGCCCTGAACGGCAATTCCGACGAAACGCCGCCGAAGCAGGTGAGGCTCACCGAGCTTGACGCCTCGCGCTGCTTGCGCAGGTCCTTGGCGACCTCCAGCGTGCGCAGCAGCGCGTCGAGCCACTCCGTATCGCAGGCCACGGTCATGCTGGTTTTTCCTGTCGCGAAGTGTGATGCAAGGAGCTGCGGCCAGGACAGACTGTTTTGCTTGAGATGCTGCGCGAACTTCTCGAAGCCGTGGTTGAGATCCCTGGAATCAATCTCCACATGCTCAATGCGAGCCATCGAGTTGACGGCCAGAACCTTCCCGCTTTCCATCCCTGCAACCTCCTTCATCACTTGCGTGCCGCGCTCACCGCCACCCCACTGCTTGAGCACCAGAGGCACGTGCTGACTTTGCGCCAGCTCTACGCTGCGAAAATGCAGGATCTTTGCGCCCCAGAAGCACATTTCGGACAGGGATGCGAAATCCACTCGCCGCAGCGGCCTTGCATCCGGCACGACGCGCGGATCGGCCGAGCAAATGCCGTCGACCTCCTTGATGATCTCACAGCGCTCGGCTTTCAGCGCCGCGGCCATGGCGACGGCCGTGGTGTCGCTGCCGCCCCGGCCAAGCGTGGTGATTTCTCTGGTCGCCGGGTTCACGCCTTGAAATCCTGCCAGCACCACGACGCGCCCACGATCAAGTTCCTCACGCACTCTAACGGGCCGTACATCCAAAATGCGTGCCGAGGAATGGGAGCCGTCGGTCATCACGCCGGCCTGGCTGCCGGTGAAGCTGATCGCGGGCACGCCGAGATCGGCAAGCGCCATGCTCATCAGCGACATGCTGATGCGCTCACCGGTCGTCAGCAGCATGTCGAGTTCACGGCGATTGGGAGCAGGGCTTACCTGATAAGCCATCTGGATCAACTGGTCGGTGGTCGTGCCCATGGCGGAGACGACCGCTACGACACGATGACCGCGGACATGCAGATCGGCGAGACTGCGCGCAACCGCACGAATTTTCGCCGGTGTTTCAAGGCAGACCCCGCCATATTTTTGCACGATGATGGGATTGTTGCGCATCTAACCCCGGTGAAAAGTCTCGCTCGCTTCGCCCGTCGAACCGAGACCGCCTATCCATGTGCCGACGACTTCGAAGTTCGGATTGAAGGCGACAAGATCCGCGCGGTATCCGGGCACGATCCGTCCAAGCTCGGACTCTAGGCCCAGAAATGCCGCGGGCGTCCGAGACGCCATGATGAGAGCATCGACAAGGGAGATTCCGATCAGCGCAACAGCGTTGCGCACCGCCTCGATCATGGTGAGGTGAGCGCCCGCGAGTGTGCCGTCCGGGCCGGTCAGGCGATTGTCGTGCAAGGTGATCTGCCTTCCCTGCAGCATGAAGTGCCGCTCACTCGTGCCCGCCAATGGCATGGCATCGGTGACCAGCATCAATCGATCGCGCCCCTTGCAGCGGAAGGCAACGCGCAAGCTGGCAGGGTCGACATGGATGCCATCGCAGATGATCCCTGCGAACAGCCGGTCATCCCCGAGCGCGGCGCCCACCAAGCCCGGCTCGCGGGCGGATAGCTGCGACATGGCATTGAACAGATGGGTCACCCCCGAAACACCGCGATCGACCGCCCGCCCGATTTCGGCTGCGGTGGCATCGCTGTGGCCGGCCGCGATACGCAATCCGGCGCCGATCAATTCGTCGATCATGGACGCGGGCACGCATTCCGGCGCCAAGGTCACGATGGAGCGGCCGCAGTCCCCAAAGCTCTTGATTGCGGCGAGATCGTAGCCGTTGGGCACGCGTATCTCGGCTTCCGGATGAATGCCCTTGCGAGACCTGTTGAGGGCCGGCCCCTCCAGATGAAAGCCGAGTACGCCGGGAATCGTCGGACAAGCGCGGGCGGCTACAGCCAACCGCTCGATGACGTCGCTGCGATCGCTGATGAGGGTCGGGAGGCAGCCCGTGGTTCCGTGCTTGCGGTGCGCCGCAACGATGCGCTGAACACCAACCTCCGTCGGCTGGTCGTTGAGAAGAACGCCCCCGCCTCCGTTCACCTGGATATCGATGAATCCGGGTGCAAGGATCGTATCCCGGGGAAGGCGGATTGAGGCGTGCGCCTCCGGCTCGCCGAATATGATGCTTTCAATCCGCCCCTGCGAGATCCTGACCGAGCCCGGCCCACGCATGTCGACCCCATCAAAGATGTGCTGCGCGGCAATCGAGAGCGAGACGGAAGAGCTGGCGTGGCCCATCAGTATTGATCCGAGAATGGCGGTCACGGACTCGTGAGGCGTGTCCCGTCCAAGACTTCATATCTACAGCAAGGGCTTTGGGGAGGACCCGGAGCGAAACCCTCGCGTTAACTTCCATGGCGATGAAAGATACCACGTATCTCGGCATTGATGGCGGCGGAACCCGCTGCCGCGCCCGGATCGAGGACGGAAACGGCAGGGTACTCGGCGAAGCGAGTTCAGGGCCCGCCACGACGCGTATTGGCATCGAGAAGGCCTGGCGGTCCATCATGGAGGCCACTGAAGCAGCAGCCGCACAGGCCGGACTGATGCGCGAGGACTTCGTGCGGATGCACGTCGGAATTGGCCTTGCCGGTCTCGGTCGCCGAGGCGCGGCAGCGGCGCTCAACGCGATCGCGCATCCCTTTGCGTCCGTCATCTTCATCAGCGACGGCCTGGCGGCCTGTCTCGGCGCCCATAGTGGGGCGGACGGGGCCATCGTGGTCGCCGGCACCGGCTCGGTGGGTGTCGGCCTGATCGACGGCCGCGAAATCCGTCTTGCCGGTTACGGCTTTCCCGTATCGGACGAAGGCAGCGGCGCCGACATCGGCCTGCAGGTCGTCCGACTGGCGCTGCGCGCCGCGGATCGCCGCGGCGAGCTGACCCCATTGCTTTCGGAGGTGCTGGGCGCATTCGATCATGATCCTTATCAGGCCGTGGCCTGGTCTGAAGAAGCCAAGGCCACGGACTACGCCGCGTTCGCGCCGATCGTGATGCGGCACGCCAACCAGGGCGATCCAGTCGGCCGTCGCATTGTCGAACGCGCCGCCGATGCCATTGGCGATCTGCTCGACTTGTTCCTGGCGAGAGGAATTGACCGGCTCTCGCTCGTGGGCGGACTCGCGGATGCCATTACGCCGTGGCTGACGCCCGATCTGCGCGTCCGCTTGAGGCGTCCTGACGCCGATGCGACGGCCGGTGCCTTACTTGTGGCGCGAGGCCGGCTTGAACTGCCCAAGAGAGACACTGAGCGAGAAACCGACCATGAACAGGTTTCAAAGTTCCCCGGTTGAGGGCGCATGGATCAACTATATGGCCACCGAAGAAGTCGATCCCCGCTTTGCCGATCTTGATGCATGGTCGCTCAACTCAGCGATGGAAGCCATGTGGGAGGGCCAGCTTGCGGCAGTCGCCGCGATCGGCCATGCCCTTCCCGCGATCACGGCGGCGACCGAAGCGGCCAAGGCGGCGCTGGGCGACCGCGGACGCATTGTGTATGTCGGCGCCGGCACCTCGGGCCGCGTGGCGGTCCAGGACGGCGCCGAGCTGACGCCGACCTTCGCCTGGCCCAAGGAGCGCGTCCGCTTCATCGTCGCCGGCGGCGACAGCGCGTTCGTCAGCAGCATCGAAGGCGCGGAGGACGATGTCGATGATGCGGTCACGCAGATCAACGCCGCGCGGCTCACACAGCACGACGTGGTGATTGCGGTAGCCGCCAGCGGGACAACGCCATTCACGGTCGCGGCGCTGCAGCGCGCAGGCGCCTTCGGTGCAGTGACGATCGGTGTCGCCAACAATCCCGGCACCGCACTGCTGGCATCGGCAAAGTTTCCGATCCTGATCGAGACCGGTCGCGAGCTGATCGCCGGCTCCACCCGGATGAAGGCGGGCACCGCACAGAAGGTCGTGCTCAACCTGATCTCCTCAGGGATCATGCTGCGCTTTGGCCGGGTGTATCGCGGCATGATGGTGAACATGCAGCCGACCAATGCCAAGCTGAAGCGGCGCGCCGAGGCCATGGTCGCGCAAATCGCGCACTGTGACCCGTCGCATGCCGCGAGCTCGCTTGAGCAGGCCGAGGGAGACATCAAGACGGCAGTCCTTCTGGCGTTGGGTGTCGACGGGGTTGATGCCAAGGCGGTGCTGAAAAGCTGTGACGGCAACCTTCGGCGCGTGTTTGCCGAGCTCGCCAGGACTCGTGACCTGCATCGTGACCGGCATCCAAAGGGAGCGGCGCGCAATCGAGGGGGAGCGGTCGAGCCGTGACGACATCTGCGATGGCGAGCGAAATCGGCGAAAGCGCGGATGTTGTCGCCAACATTGTTCGCAGCCGCCCCGCCACGCGTGACATCGCTCAGCGAATTGGGATTGGCTCCGCTCCCTTGTGCGTCGTGTGCGGCCGGGGAAGCTCCGGGCATGCCGGGGTTTTCTTGAGATACCTTGTCGAGACGCGGCTGCGCCTCCCCGTGTCGGCGAGCGCTCCTTCAGTGATCACGGCGTTTCGCACGCCCCTGATGCTGCGCCATGCGCTGTTCATCGTGATCTCGCAATCCGGGCGCAGCCCGGATCTCGTCGCGGCGACCCGGTCTGCGCGCGCCGCGGGCGCCCGCACCATCGCCATCGTCAACGCAACCTCGTCGCCGGTGGCTGATGAAGCGGAGTTCGTCGTTCCGATCGAAGCCGGCCAAGAGCACTCGGTCGCGGCGACCAAGACCGTGATCGGCTCGATGGCCGCCGGTGCAGGACTTGTTGCCGAGCTGGCGGAAGATCATGCGCTGCGATCGGCCCTCGACAGGCTCCCCGAGCGTCTGCAGCGCGCGCTGGCGCTCGACTGGTCCGAGATTGCCGGTGATCTCGCCAAGGCGTCGGCCGTATTTGTGGCGGCGCGGGGCCTGGGTCTGGGCTCGGCGCGGGAAATCGCACTCAAGCTTTCGGAAATCCTGCGCCTGCCTTCCATTGGCCTGAGCGCTGCCGAGCTACAGCATGGGCCGCGCGCCGCGCTATCGTCGCGCACGCCGGTTGTCATGATGCGCCTCATGGATGAGACGGCGTCTACGGTGGACGCGCTGGCAGAAGAATTGCGCGAGCAAAAGATCGCGCTGCATCTCTGCGGCGGGCCACATGGCTCGCTGCCCTGGCTCACCGAGGATGACCCCTCCACCGACCCGATCACGATGCTCGTTCCTGCCTATCGGATGATCGAGCAGACGGCACGCGCCTGCGGATTTGACCCGGATCGTCCGCCACGCCTGAGCAAGATTACCGAGACGTTTTGACAGCCGACGAAACGCTGGCTGACGGCCGAAAGTGGTACAAAACCGACCTCGCCAGAACGCAGCAAACCGTTAGCGGATCAGCGCCTCGCCCTCGAACCACTCCTCATTTTCGGATCATTCCTCGTGGCGCCCGGGTTCGCCGACCTCGGGCTGCTCGATGCGCCCTGGCCGCTTGCCGCGGCCGGAGAATTTCCGCCGCCTCCAGACCCAGCCCCCCCACCATCGCCCGCGCCTTGCGCCGACGCTGCAGCGATTGATCCGAAAATGAATGCGGCGGCTAAGGCGATTTTTGCAACCTTCATATCGATAACTCCTGGCTGATACGGGTGCCAATCCACCACCACAACGTTCGTTCCTACGCACCACCTTCTTGAATTCGTTGTCCTGCCGCGGCGAATGTGCACTTCCGGACACTATTCGGAAAAATGAATCCGGGAGAAAATGGCAATGGACTGCAATTGCCGATCCGGGCGTCCCACTTTTTTGAATCCCGAGTGGCCTAATCTGATCTCAGTCAGGATTTTGTCGTGACAATCGTTCAGACAAGATCGCGCAATCATGCGCAGAGTGTCATCTTGGGACGGGGTCGCAGGAGGGACTATTTGCGGCCTCGTGCTTGGGGTGGAGGCCCTGCCAACGCCAGCCCCGGTGGGGCCTTCCCTCAACCAATGGAATTGGGACCGATCTGCATTCGGCGTGCTCGAAATCTTGTCACAAGCCTGTGGCATGACCACTGCACAATCGAAACCAACTGGGATTTCAGCGCCCAGTTAGAGAACAGAACGCTGCCGGGACGCGTATTTCGAGCCCGGCAGCGCTTCTTTTTCGAATTCGAAGTCCCGAACGCGAGCGCCTCGAACAGGCAAGGCCCGACCGGCATTCATAAGGCTCACAAGCAACAACAAAAGTTAACTTCGGAATGGAAGAAGCCCGCAACTGAGTTCCGTGTTGATCTTGCGCAATATCGCAATCTAAGATCCCTATGGGCTGCTGGGGATCGATGGGGACAATTGATGCTCGCTGATCTGCTTCAGGACGCCATTGCGTTCAATTTTTCCGATTGGACCAAATTCGTGCTGGCCGGGCTCGGGCTCGTCGCCTTCACCGGGATCTATTATCTCGGCGATTATCTCTATGGCGACAGGGATCCGGACGGAGAAGCAGCGCGGGAGAGCAGCGACGCCATCTAAGCGCGTCGCTGCGACCAAATCCCGGAACCGCTATCGCTCGACGAAAGCCCGATTGAATTGCTCGGTGATGGGCTTGAGCAGATAGCTCATCATCGTGCGGCTGCCGGTCTGCATGAAGACTTCGGCAGGCATGCCCGGGACGAGTTGCAGGCCGCCGAGTCGGCGACGCTCGTCATCGGGCAGCACGACCCGGACCGAGTAATAGGACGCATTGGTCTGAGAGTCGTGGCTGATGTCGGCCGATATCAGCGACACCGTGCCGGCGAGCTGCGGCGTGGTCCGCTGGTTGAAGGCTGAAAAGCGGACGAACGCCTGCTGCCCTGGGCGGACCTGGTCGATGTCATGCGGTTGCAGCTTCGCTTCGACAAGCAGATCGTCCGCGTCGGGGACGAGCTGCATGATGACGTCGCCGGGACGGATCACGCCGCCGATCGTATGGACGGAAAGCTGGTGGATCGTGCCCGACGTCGGCGCGCGCAGCTCGATGCGGTCGAGTTGATCCTGGGCGGAGACGCCGCGCTGGATGAGTTCGGCTTCCTTGCCCTGCGTCTCGCCAAGCTCTTTGACCACGTCGGTGCGGAAGTCCTGATCGAGCCTGGCGATCTGGAGCTGATTCTCATCGACCTTCGACTTTGTCTCAGCGATCGAGGATATCAATTGCCCGCGCTCGCCTTCGATCCGGGCAGTCTCGCGCTGCAACGTCGTCAGGCGCGCCAGCGGCACCAGGCGCTTGTCGTAGAGATCCTGCACGCCCGTGAGCTCGCCGGCGATCAGATCGAGCTGCTTTACCTTGGAAGCGACCTGGGCCTCCAGCCCCGAGGCTTCCTGGCTGAGCTGGGCGATCTTGCTCTGCAAGAGATTCTTCTGGCTCGCGCGCCCCTCCGACCGGGCCTTGAACAAGGAGGTCTCCGAGTTCAGCAGGCCGCGGACATCAGCGTCACCCGCGCGCGCCGTCAATACGGCGGGAAATTCAACCTGAGCGAGGCCATCGCGCTCGGCGATCAGCCGCGCAATCCGCGCGCGGGCCTCGTCGAGCTGCTTGTTGACGATCTGAAGGCTGGCCTGCACCTGGGTGGCGTCAAGCCGCAGCAAGAGATCGCCTGCTGCGACCCGCGCGCCGTCTGCGACCTTGATTTCCGCAACCACGCCGCCGGTCGGATGCTGAATCGATTTGACGTTGGATTGCACGACGAGATTGCCGGGCACCACGACGGCGCCGGCGAGCGGAGCCAGCGCAAGCCAGCCGCCGCCGAGGATGGCGACGATGAGCAGAACCCGAAGGCCGGTCCGCAGCTCGTTCTCATACGACCGGCCGGCACGCACCACCAGGCTGGCATCGGCGGCATCAATCGCGCCGTCATGACGATTGCGGCCGAGCAGGAATGACGCTCCCGCGACTAGGCTCGTGCCACCAACGCGCAGCAGGCGCTCGACGGTCTTCGCCGGAGTGAGCGAAGGTGAAAGCTTCAGTTGCGGAATCCCGATCGCGGGCGCGGGTTTCGTCAGATCCATCGCCAACGCATGATGAGAGACCAGGCTGTGGCCTGCTTGATGCGGCGCAATCGGAATCTCATCCCGCGCGATGCCTTCCTCGGCGGCCGGGGACTTCAATCCGAACTGGACCAGACAGAAGTCGATGACGCGCCCCAACCTGCTCCTTCTCCTGCGTTTCCTCTTGCCCGGCTGGGGATCGGAGGATCGCACTGATGCATCGGACGGCGGCCGCGGTCCGTGCGAACCAGCGCGATGCTGGCGGATCTTGTCGTCAAAGGCACGGCTCAGACGCTGCAGCTCGAGAACCAGGGCGGCGCCCTGCGGTCCGTGTGAATCCGGATTTGGCGCGCGGGTCTCACGCGGGGCGGTTTCTTCGGATTGTCCTGTTGTGACTGTCGGCGGCATGATCAGGCGTTCTCGGTAATCGCGGCGCGACGCATCGCGCGGACGGTCCGTGCTGCAGCCGGATGGATCGCGGCACCTGGCTTGCCCGCTCCCGCCTCGATCCGTGCAAAGATCTCCTCGCACGTCCCGAACGCGATCGTCTTCCCTTCAAACAGCACCATCGCCATGTCCAGCACGGCAAGGGCGCTTGGACGATGCGATATGACGATCACGATGCTGCCGTTGCGACGCAGTGTGTGAATGGCACCACCCAGCGAATTCTCGCCGTCGGTGTCGAGGTTCGCATTGGGCTCATCGAGCACGATCAGGAACGGGTCGCCGTAGACCGCGCGCGCAAGGCCGATCCGCTGGCGCTGGCCTGCGGACAGCGACATGCCGCCCTGACCGATGCGCGTCGCGTATCCCTGCGGCAGGCGCAGGATCATGTCGTGCACGCCGGCAATCCGCGCGGCCTTCAGGATCGCCTCCGACGTCGCCTTCTCGTCGAACCGGCAGATGTTCTCGGCCACCGTGCCATCGAGCAGCGACACGTCCTGCGGCAGGTAGCCGATGTGGCGGCCGAGCTCCGCGCTGCCCCATTGGTCGATCGCCGCTCCGTCGAGCCGCACGACGCCCTGCGCAGCCGGCCAGATTCCGACCAGCGCTTTCGACAGCGAGGTCTTGCCGGACGCACTGGCGCCGAGCAGCGCCAGCCCCATCCCGGCCTTCAGCGAGAACGAGATATTGGAGACGATGGGCTTGTTCATGCCCGGCGCCGCGACGGAGAGATTCTCCACCACGAGCTCGCGACGGGGACGCGGCAGCGCGACCGGCGGAGCCGGCGGCCTTGCCGTCACCTTGCAGATGTCACGCAGCCGGACGATGCTCTGGCGCGCGCCAAGCAGTTGCTTCCAGGTGCCGAGCGCAAGCTCGACCGGCGCCAGCGCGCGTCCCATCATGATCGACGAGGCGATCATGATGCCGCCGGAGGCTTTGTCCATCACCACGAGATAGGCGCCGATCCCCAGCATGCCTGATTGCAGCACGTAGCGCAGGAGCTTCGCGCCCGATCCGAGATTGGCATAGATGTCGGTGGCCCGGATGTTCTCGCGCAGATACCGCTCGTTGGTCTGCGACCAGCGCGCCGTGAATCGATCGGTCATGCCGAGCGCCTGGATGACCTCCGCATTGCGTTGCGTGGCGTCGGCCAGCACCTGCCGGCGAGCGCTCAGGTCCATTGCGATCTTGGTCGCACCGCGCGAGAGCCGTTCCGTCAGAAGGGTCATCGCGATGATCGCGATCATTCCCACCACCGCCGTCAAGCCGATCGCGGGATGGAACAGGAACAGTCCGATCAGGAAGATCGGAATCCAAGGCATGTCCAGAAACGCTGTCGGTCCCATTCCCGACATGAATCCGCGGACCTGATCGAGATCACGCAAAGGCTGCTGCAGCAGCATCGGGCTTGCGCCGCGGAGCGGCAGCGTGGCGAGCGCTGTGTGAATGGACTCCTGCAGGCCGACGTCGAACAGCGTCGCCACCCGGCACAGCATGCGCGAGCGCAAAGCCTCGAAATAACCCTGGACCAGATAAGCGAACAATACCATCAGCGACAGGCCGAGCAGGGTCGCGAGGTTGCGGCTCGGAATCACCCGGTCGTAGACCTGCAGCATGTACAGCGAGCCCGACAGCATCAGGACGTTGACGACGCCGCTGAAGCCGGCGATGCCCACCATTCGTCGCGCGCTCGCGCGGAGGCTCGCGCCGACGGGATCATCCGCAGCCGGCGTCGACAGCGCCTCCTTCAAATTGAAGGACGGCATCATGCCCATCTGAACGAAGCAACTCTCATTGGTTGCAGTCCCCCCGTACGATCATTCCAAGGTTCCCTGATGGTCAATGCGGACCAATTCCTGGCAGCATTGAGGCTTTCACGTGTCTGCGAACAGCGACCGTCTACCCCCAAAGGGGTAGACGGCCGTCGCTCCCCCCTCTGCCTCGATGAGGCAGAGGCTCCATAGAAGTCCGGAACTTCAGCCCTTCGGGCCGTGCCGTCCAAGTGACGGCCCAGGATTGGCCTCACCACGAGTGCGAGAAATGGTGATGCAGGTCCTGAGTCTGATCCGCAATCCAGTCTGTCGCGACTTGTGTCGTCGTCCCGGCAGTACTGTTCGCGGCGGCAGCCTTGTCGAACTTGTGCCACCAATCGCCTTGAGGTGCCGATTGAGTCTCGGTCACGCCACCGGTCTTCGTGCTGCCGTCCGTGGCAGCGTTGCTGGACGTGGTCGGCTGCGCGACGGCCGCCGCCGTGGCCTGTGTCGTCGGCGCGGTGGTCGTCGTACTGGTCGCCATCTTCAGGCTCGTCGACGCAGAACTGGTCGTTGTTCCGAGCGAATGCACGGTCTGACCGGGCAGAACGCCGTCGTAGTCGATCCCGTCGAGATCGAGATGCGCGACATAAGACCCGATGCCGTCATGGCTGGCTTTGGTATGAACGTCCGCGATCTTGCTCGCCCCGCTCACATATTCGATGGCCACGACCGGCTTGCCGGCATCGACCGCCTTCTGGAGATTTTCAAGTGTGTACTGCGTCTCTGCCAGAGGCTGCTTCTTGCCGCTGTCAGTATAGTACACCTCCTCCTTGAACATGCCGTCGATGGCGTTCAGGTAGTTGGTGTGATCGAGCAGCTCTTCGGCGCCGTTGACCCACACCTTGAAGTCCGGATCCTTCGACACCGCGTACTGCTTGAGCGACACGACGAGATCGACCATGTCCTGTTCGGCATGCGGATCGTGTTTCTTTGCCCATGACGAATAGAACTCGTCGACCACATCGAAGTAGATGCCGTCGTAGCCGGCAGAGATCATCTGATCGATGGCCTTCTGCGCGACCGCCTTCCACTCAGGCGTCCAGTAGGCGACATGGAAGTTGCCCGGCCAGTTCCGATCCTCAGGGCCGACGATCGACTTCGACAGCGTGCTGAAGTAGTCCCGGTAGTTCTCGGCCTCGCCAAGATTGAAATAGCCGAGCACCTGGCTGCCGCCGCTCTTCATCAGCGACACCTGGGACGCGGTAAACGGCACACCTGAATCATTCTCCGTTTCGACCACTTGAACATCAAACGGTGCCTTCGCGACCTTCGCGGGATCCACGCCCTGCAGAACGTAATTCGCCGTGATCGGCCCCTGCGAGTGGCCCGAGTTCGAGCCATCGCTCGTGCCTCCGGTGCCTCCAGTCGAACCGCCGGTACCGCCGGTCGCGCCACCCGTCGATCCGCCCGTGCCACCGGTGCTGCCCCCGGTCGAACCGCCGGCGCCACCGGTCGTACCACCCGTCGATCCGCCGATCGGATGAACCGTCTGACCGGGAAGAACGCCGTCGTAATCGATCCCGTTGAGATCGAGATGTCCGATATAGGATCCGAGGCCATCATGCGCGGCCAGCGCATGGACGTCCGCGATCTTGGTCGCTCCGCTCACATACTCGATGACCACGACCGGCTTGCCGGCATCGACCGCCTTCTGAAGATTCTCGACGGTGTGCTTCGCCTCCGAAACAGATTGCTTCTTACCGCTGTCCGTGTAGTACACCTCCTCCTTGAACATGCCGTCGATGGCACTCACGTAGTTGGCGTGATCGAGCAGCTCTTCGGCGCCATTGACCCACACCTTGAAGTTTGGATCCTTCGACACCGCGTATTGCTTGAGCGATACGACGAGGTTGACCATGTCCTGTTCGGCATTCGGATCGTGGCTCTTCGCCCAGGACGAATAGAACTCGTCAACCACGTCGAAATAGATGCCGTTGTAGCCGGCGGAGATCATCTGATCGATGGCCTTCTGCGCAACCGACTTCCACTCCGGCGTCCAGTAGGCGACATTGAAATTGCCCGGCCAGTCCGGGTCCTCGGGACCGACGATCGACTTCGACAGCGCGCTGAAATAGTCGCGGTAATTCTCGGCCTCTCCAAGATTGAAATAGCCGAGCACCTGACTGCCGCCGCTCTTCATCAGCGAGACCTGCGCCTTCGTAAACGGCACACCGGAATCATTCTCGGTTTCGACCACCTGGACATCGAACGGCGCAGCCGCGATCTTCGCCGGATCCACCCCTTGCAGCACATAATCTGCAGTAACTGTCATTTCCAATCCCCCCTCACAATGTTCTTCCCGAGGTCTTGCTTATGAACGCTTGATCCCGACAGACCGTCAAACGACGGCTCTGTCGGGATGCAGCCCTTAGATACTTAGTGGTGATGCCAGAAGTTCGAGAACGACTGATGCCAATCGTGAGTCTGATGGGAGGTATCCGGCGCGCTCGTCGTCGAGTCGTTGGACGCGTAGTGCCAGTGATTGTGATTCCCCGTGTGCCAGCCGTCCGTGCCGCCGGTGGTACCTCCGGTCGTGCCGCTGGTATCACCGGTCGTACCGCCAGTGGTGCCGCCGGTCGTGCCACCCGTGGTGTCTCCGGTCGTGCCGCCAGAGGTACCGCCAGCCGTACCGCCCGTGGTGCCACCGGTCGTGCTGCCAGTGTTGCCGCCGGTCGTGCCACCGGCGTCGCCGGTCGTGCTGCCAGCGGTGCCAGTGGTGCCTCCAGTCGTGCCGCCGGTGTCGCCGGTCGTACCGCCAGTGGTGCTGCCAGTCGTGCCACCGGTGGTGCCGCCGGTCGATCCGTCGATCGGATGCACTGTCTGGCCCGCAAGAACGCCGTCGTAATCAATCCCGTTGAGATCGAGATGTCCGATATAGGATCCGAGACCGTCATGCTCGGCCTGCGCGTGAACATCCGCGATCTTGGTCGCCCCGCTCACATATTCGATGTCCACGACCGGCTTGCCGGCAGCGACGGCCTTTTGCAGGTTTTCGACCGTGTACTGCGTCTCCGAGACAGGCTGCTTCTGGCCGCTGTCGGTGTAGTACACCTCCTCCTTGAACATGCCGTCGATGGCATTCACGTAGTTGCTGTGACTGAGCAGCTCTTCGGCGCCGTTGACCCACACCTTGAAGCCTGGATCCTTCGATTCCGCGTACTGCTTGAGCGAGACGACGAGGTCGACCATGTCCTGTTCGGCATTCGGATCGTGGCTCTTCGCCCACGAGGTATAGAATTCGTCGACCACGTCGAAATAGATGCCGTTGTAGCCGGCAGAGACCATCTGATCGATGGCCTTCTCCGCAACCGCCTTCCATTCCGGCGTCCAGTAGGCGACCTGGTAATCGCCCGGCCAGTCCGGATCCTGAGGACCGATGACCGATTTCGGGAGCGTGCTGAAATAGTCGCGGTAACTCTCGGCCTCTCCAAGACTGAAATAGCCGAGCACCTGGCTGCCGCCGCTCTTCATCTGCGAAACCTGGGACGCCGTGAACGGCTCACCGGAATCATTCGTGGTTTCGACCACCTGAACATCGAACGGTGCTGCTGCGATCTTCGCGGGATCCACCCCTTGCAGCACGTAGTCTGCGGTAACTGTCATTTCCATATCCCCTATACATTGCTCATTCCCGAGCGTCTTGCTCGAAAACAAACGAGGCCGAATGAAGGTCGCTTCGGGAAAAGTTGGGGGCCAGCTTGGAGCGGCTTTGGAGCGCTTTATTGATACTATTTGAGTATCAACCTCAGCGAGCATTACATTCGTGCGGTTGTCTTTGTAGCCGTCAGCAGCACGATACCGTCAACGCCGTTTCGTTGGCGCGCAACAGCGCCGACGGAATAGGATGATCTTCTTATCTTGCTGTCGCTCACGCGCTCTGAAGGACTGTATTCCACTACAGCGTACGAGGCGATCTCGTTGCGGCTTCGCCCTTGCTTAATCGACGCGCTTCGACGTCCGCGCGACAGCGCAGTCGCTTCGATGCTGAAGAACCGAAGCGTTGCGCGCGCTCCCATCCGAAGCACTGACCAAGATATTCTTGTTCGTGTGCGCCGCGTTGATCATGCCGATCGTGAGCCGAGGATCGCGCGGTCGAGCTTGGCAAGACGAGCAAGCTTCGAAGCCGCAGACATTGACCGACGGGACATGCCGCGGAGCAACGTGCGGAGCGGCTTCAAGAGGAGCCTCTCCGCCGCCGCGGACTGAAGTGGGCGGGCGCCCCGGCGCACCGCGATGGTGGGATTTTGCCTTTCCGAATGAGGTTGCGATTTTTAACTTGCGTTAAGTCACGGCGCGGACAATTGTGACGGCCACCTAAAGCATACTGCAAACTCCACCTGTTCTACCTCGCCCCGTAGTTTTGCGGATTTTTGATGCGGACGTTTCTTATAATCCTGGGCATCTGGCTGTTGCTGAATGCCCTGTTCGTCGTGGTCATGATGCCGGCGCGCAAGCCGTCGTCGCGCGGCCCGGGCGGCCTGTTGCCCGTAGCGATCAATCGGCGCGCCGGTCCGCCTGAGGAAGACGATAAGCTCTCCTTCCGTCACGCCATCATTTCGGCCGCGCTGACCATCGTCGAGTCCGTGACTCCGCCTCTGCTCGAAGCCCTCAACGCGGCCAAAGGACTCGTCAGCAAGCGACACTCAAAGCCGCGGAGCTCGAAGGCTCCTGACGGCAACGCGAAGCGGACGAGACCTGAGCTTGAGACCTGATTCTTCGGAAACCAGCAGCGTCCCATGACGAGCTGAACGCGCTCGACTAGGCTCCCGTCGTATCCCGCCTTGGCCTTGCGCTTGCGGCATTGCAGGAGAAGCGTGGCCAGACACTTCGAAGCATGGCAGCCGAGATCGGCACGACCGCATCGATCTGCAACGAATCATGAAGCGCGGCCAGCTTCCGGATGCACTCGGCATGACCAAGATCCTGATGCGGCTCACCGAGCCGTTTCCGAAAGCCGACAGTAAGGCACGCAAGAGGGCGCGCTCTGGCGCGTAGCAGTGTTCCTCGTAAGGAACGCCAGGCGTTTGTGCGGAGATCGTGCGCAATCAAAGGTCCTGCCCGCCCTTGCGCACACGCTGTCATTCCCTGCTTGAACGTCTCGCGCGGGCACCGGAGTTCCGCGATAGCGTTCCATCACAAAATACTCCCGGCGAACCTTCCCTGACGGAACAGATGCGCCTCCGGCTCTTTGAGTCGATGGGCACACTCTTCAGGAGGAGTTGAACGCCATGAAAACATTTATCCTGACAGTTACCACGTTGCTGATGCTCGCGGCCGGAACAATGACGGCGGCCAATGCCGTTGAGTTCGGCGTCGGACCGGGCGGTGTCTACGTCGGTCCTGACCGGTATCACTACTACGACCGTGATTACGGATCCGACTGTCGGACCATCATCAGCCATCGTACCAATCGCTTCGGCGAGGACGTCGTGGTCCGCAGGCGGGTCTGCGACTGACCCCTTTACTGAATGAGGGTACGTTTCGAGCCTGCGCGGAGCCCACTCCGCGCAGCGCTACTTCAGCCGTTGTATGCGAATAGCTCGATCGGCTCGCTGAAGCCGCGCACTTCATATTCGCCGACGTGCTCCAGCGCGAAGTCGCGTTCGACGAGGTCGGCGAACGCGCGCGACAGCAGCACCGTCTTTCCCAATTGCTTGGTCAGGGCTTCCAGGCGCGAGGCCATGTTGACGGCCGGACCTATGACGGTGAAGTCGAGCCGTGTGCGCGAGCCGATATTGCCGTACATGACGTCGCCGACGTGGACGCCGATGCCGTAATTCATCGGCGCGCGGCCGATGCCGCGGTTCCTCTCGTTCAGGGCCGCCATGGCTTGCCGCGCCTCGGTCACGGCATGCAGCAGGTTTGCGCAAGCTTGGGGTTCACTGAGCGGAAAAATCGCGAGCATGCCGTCGCCGATGAATTTCAGGATCTCGCCGCCATGCCGCGCAATCGGCTCCGACATCGCGTCGAAATAATCGTTCAGGAGATCAATGACGTCGTCGCGTGGCCAGCTATCCGAGATCCGCGTGAAATCGCGCAAGTCGCAGATCATGATCGCGGCGCGCACCGTCGTCCCGCTGCCGCGCCTGGTGGCGCCGGCCAGGATGAGCTCGCCGGCATGAGGCCCGACATAGGTCTCCAACAGGGTACGCGCCAACCGGTTTTTGACGCGGATTTCGCTGACCAGCGCCAGGACCGGCAACAGCCTCTTCAGGCCGGCAATATGCGCATCGTCAAAGCCGCCGGCACGGTCGGTCGCAAAGGTCACGATGTGGCGCTTGCCGAGCGTATGGTAGAGCGGCCAGGCCACGTAATCAGTCAGGCCTTTTGCCCGCATCTCGTCGTAGAGCGCGTGCTGGCGGCCGAGTGACGGATCCAGTTCGAGGTTCTCGCGCACCTCGACCGCACCATCGAGAATCTCGTTGGCGGAGCTGCCGATGTATTCGGATCGCTCCCGAACGTCGTAATCAACCCTCGCGATCTCCGCCTCGCGCATCCCGTCGGACCACATCATCCGGGCGCCAAGCCATTGCGGATGGTGGATCAGGATGTGAAGCGTTGCCCGCTTGACGGGAATCCCCGAGCGCTGGAGCCGGATACACATCTCGGCAAAGATGTTATCGAGGAAGCGCTCGTCGCGCGTTTCGTTGGTCAGCCACTGCACGACGTCGCTGTCGTAATGCGTGGAGAGGGTTTCGATGTCTGGCGGCGCTTTCATACTCTGCCTCTGGGCGGCGAACTGCATCCGACGAGATATATCGTGTTCCCGCCCGACGGCGTCAACCTAGCCTGCCGGACGATTGCCGCTTAGCCGACGATGTGGATCGACCCGAGCACCGCCACCGCGCCCGACGAGATCTAAAGCGTGATTGCGCGCGGGCCCTTCATTCCCCCTTACCGCCCTTCAGCTTCGGCAGCGTCTCGACGATCTTCTGCTTGCCGTCGACGATCTCGGCCAAAAAACTGGCGCGGTCGATGTCGCCGTTCTGGTCCCAGCTTGCCTCCATCAACATGCCAGGTGCCTTGTCGGGCGTCAGCGTCAGGCCTTTCATCGCCGCGCCAAACGCCTTGCTGTCGAACTTACCGATCTTCTCGGTGACGTATTTGACGAGATAGACGGCGGTGTAACCCTTGATGCCGTTGTGGTCGGGCCAGTATTTGTAGCGTGCGCTGAACTTCTTGGCGAATTCCTGGATCGCCGGCACCGGCGCATCGGCGCTGAGGCCGACATGGCCGCGCACGCCATTGGCGGCGGGGCCGGCGAGCTCGACGACCTTCTGGCTCAGAAGCGTGGTCTCGCCAAACAGCGGCGTCGACAGGCCTTGCCGTTTCGCCTCGATCAGGAAGCGCGCGCTTTCCTCCTCGTTGGTGTAGACGAAAACCGCGTCGGCCTTGGCGTTCTTCAGCTTGATGACATCGGAGCCGAAATCGACCTGGCCCTGCTCGGTGGAGATGTCGGCTGCGATCTCGATGCTGCGCGCCTTCATCTCTTTCACGAAGTTGTCGCGGCCGCCCTTGCCGAAATCATTGTTGACCCAGACCACCGCGACCGATTTCACCTTGAGCTGGTCGTGGAGGTAGTTGGCGATCTTCGGCATGGAGAACTGCTGGCCGAAGGCGGTGCGGAACACCCAGGGGTTGCCCTGCGTGGTGATGTCCGCCGCTTCCGCGCCGACGATCTGCGGGATCTCCGCCGCTTGCGTCAGCGCCATGTTGACCTTGACTGAGCCGGAGTAGATCGGCCCGAGCACGACATAGGGATCCTTGTCCAAAACCTTCTGCACCTGCGCACGCGAGATGCCGGGATTGCTCTGGGTGTCGAGATGTTCGGTCTGGATCTTGCGGCCCAAAATGCCGCCGGCATTGTTGATCTCGTCGACCGCGAGCGCGACGCCGTCGCGCCAATTGGTGCCCGACACCGCGCCGGGGCCGGATAGCTCGACCACGTCGGGAATGTAAACCGTGGTCTGGGCACAGGCCGCGCCCGCCCAGATGGATGCCGCGATCGCGATGCCGACCGGCTTTGCGAGATGCCTCATGAACTCCCTCCGCTTTGTTGTCTCTTATCCTGGTTGATCCGCTGCGCCTTCGACGCCGAGCAGTCTCGCTGGCGTTCGCCACAAGAGGCGGTGCAGGTCGTCGGCATCTGGAAACAGCGTTGTCAGCACAGCGAGCAGCGGCCCATAGTCGAGCCGCTCGGGCGCACGCAGGAACGGATAGTCGGAGCCCCAGACACAGCGGTCGAGCGTGAAGGCCTCGACGAGGGCGGCAACGAACGGCCAGGCGTCCTCATAAGGGTGCGGCTGCTCTGAAAACTTGTAGTAACCGGACAATTTGATGTGCGCGTCGCGCCCGCGGCCGATCGCCAGCAGCGCCTGGAAGGCCCTGCCCGTCAGCCCCTGCGCAATCGAGGGACGCCCGCAATGATCGATGACAAGACGCACGTCCGATTTTTCGATCAGCGGCAGCAGGTCGAGCAACTGGTCCTGCTCGACCTGGATCTGCAGGAACAGGTCGAGCAGGACCAGCTTCTCAAGGAGCGGTGCCGTACTGCGATAGTAGTCGGCGCCGTGGAACGGCACGTTGAAGGCAACGCCGATCACGCCGGCCGCCTTCAGCCGCGCGAGTTCGTCGATGTCGACGTCGTTGTCGACGACCGCGACGCCCCTGAAGCGGCCGCCGCCCTGCTTCAGTGTATCCAGCAGAATGCTGCTGTCGCTGCCGTAGCCGGTGTTAGTTGCCACGATAAGTGCGTGGCGGACATCAAAGACGTCGAACACGCGGATGAGCTGCGCCGCCGGTGCGATCTCCTGCCCGCTCGGCCGGTATGGCGTATCAGCCTCGTAGGGAAAGCGCAGGGGATCGATGGCGTGGATGTGGCAGTCGATCTTGGGGCACGCCGGCAGGGTCATGGCGCAAAACTCCCCTCGCGTAATCAGAAGGTCGCCTCGATGGCCTTGATCAGCTCGGGCGTCACGTCAGGCATGACGCCGAACCAGGCCTTGAAGGCGAGACGCGCCTGGTTGAGCAGAAGGCCGAGCCCGTTCACGGTCACACAGCCGCGCGCACGGGCCTCAGCCAGGAACGGCGTTTCGAGCGGCGTGTAGATGAGATCAGCGACGAGCGTCGCGGGATTCAGCCGCGACAGGTCGATCTCGAGCGCGTCCTTGCCGATCATGCCACGATCGGTGCAGTTGACGAGCAGCGCGACATCGGCAAGCGCGGCGCCGCGGTCGTCCCAACCAACGGCGCTGACGGCGGGGCCGAACTCCTGTGCGATCGCCTGCGCCTTCTCCGCCGTGCGATTGGCAATGCGGATCTCGCGCGCGCCGTTCTCCAGCAACGCGACGACGACCGCCCGACTCGCGCCGCCCGCCCCTAGCAGCAGGATCGGCCCCGCATCGCCGCGCCACCCGGCGCGCGCATCGCGCAGGCTTTGCACAAAGCCATTGCCGTCATTGTTGAAGCCGGAGAGCGTGCCGTCGTCCTCGACGACGATGGTATTGACGGCGCCGATGCGCCGCGCGGTCTCGTTGACACGGTCGAGCAGCGGCATCGCCGTCTGCTTGTGCGGCATGGTGACGTTGCAGCCGCGGAAACCGAGCGCGATCAGCCCGTCCAGCGCATCCTCGAGCCGCTCCGGCTTGACCGCGAGCGGCAGATAGGTGCCGCGGATATCGTGCGCCTTCAGCCAGAAATTATGAATTACCGGCGAGCGCGAATGCGCGACCGGCATTCCGATCACACCCGCCAGTCCAAATCCATCCGCCTGCGGCATGCTGCGCTTCCATCCTCGAAACCCGGCACACCGAATTCGCGGCGCGGCGGCTTTCCTCCACGACGGCACCTTTCGGTACCCGACCATCTTATTTGGTCATTTGTCCAATTCTATTAGGCGGAATGGCCATCGGACGCAATCTGAATCTCGGGGGACCGGCGCGGAGGGGAACGGGATTCGGAAACGAGGGCTAAGCGCTTTGACCCCGAGTCTGGCAAACGCCGAGTTGGCACGAAGCAGTCCTTCCGAAGTGACGTTGCGATATTCAGTTCCTGCTGTACATACGGGCACCAAGCTCACCTTCTCTCACTCAATTTGCGCGTCCATGACCTACGAGCTGTTTTCGCTGCGGGAGCAACCGCAATATCTGGCCACCGTCGCCGATTGGATCCATCGTCAATGGTGGGCGGGGACGAGCACGCCGGTCGAAGACATCGAGTCCTGGCTGAACACTCATCTCGGTGCGGAGGGATTTCCGACGACCTTTGTCCTCATCGCGGAGGGAGAGCTCGCCGGGTCGGTTGCGCTGCATGAGACCGAAGCGGAAGACCGGCCGTCATACCGGCCGTATCTTGGTGCGCTGTTCGTCAAGCCGGCCTATAGGGGCCGTGGGTTTGGCGTGGCGCTCGTCCGCGCCGTTGAAGCTCATGCGAGCAAGCTTGGTCACTCCGCCATCTATCTGAACGCGGCCGACCCGGTCACTCATTTCTATGAAGCGCTCGGGTGGCGAGTCATCGAACGCGGCTACGGCCGCAAACGGCTCAACATCCTGCAGCGGACTTGCAGGCTCGATGTTGGGTCGGGCCAAATGTCGGATCGATGAGACTACTGAGCGGCACGACCGCAGCTACACGCCCAGCGCCTTCCGATTGAAAGTGCGCAAGACGCGCAGCGAGAGCGTCCGCACATTGGCGACGTTGAGGAGCCATGCCGTCGCGGCATAAGCTAAGCCACCCGCGAGGCTCACGATGATGAGCGACAGGAGACCAGTGCCCGCGACCTGCGATCGCGCAAGCAGGATCGCGGCGGCCATCGCCGCCGCTGAAGCCGCGACGCCGGCGAGCCGGTTGAGATCGAAAGGCACGGGATAGGCGCGGCGCATCAGGACGACCGCGACGAGGAAGCCGATGGCCTCGGTCGCGAACGTCGCGAGCGCCGCACCGTAAATGCCGTAGCCCGCGACCAACGCGAACATCAAGAGCACGCTCACGACCAGCGTGAGGAAGGATTGCGCCGCCAGCATGAAGGGCCGCTCGGCAAGCTGGAAGCTGATCTGGACGTAGAACTGATTGGCGATGCCGAAGAACCGGGCGAGCACCAGCATCGGCAGCAGCGCCGACACGCCGGCGCGGAAATCGACGCCGACGAGCGTGCCGGCGACCTGGTCCGCCGTCAGCGCGAGCCAGACCGCGACGGGCGCGACCACGACGAGCAGGAGTTCGAGGCTCTCGGTTAGCCGCTCCCGGGTTGCCGCATCGCTCTTCTCGGATAGCGACCGGAACACCAGCGGCACGGTCGCCGCGGCGACGCTGGAGGCGATCATGACCATGAACTGGCGCGGCAGATCGGCGGCGACACCGAAGATGCCGGCGGCGTCCTTGCCGAGCAGATAGGCGACGATGAGCCGGTCGCAGGTCGAGTAGAGCGCGACCGAGAGGCCGGCGAGCGTCAGCGGCAGGCCATAGCGCGCCAATTGCATGAACTGAGAGCGCTGAAAGCGCGCGATCCTGGTCCGATCGCCCGCCAGATTCAGAATGATCCCGGTCAGCGAGCCCAAACCGAACGCCGCGAGCAGACCCATGCCGCCCCAGCCGAGCCAGATTCCCAAGAGGCCAAAGCCGACGCTCGAGATACTGCGTACGATCGCGATGGCAGCGAACCGATAGGGCCGCAATTTGGCGCGTTCGAACTCCTGGCCGACGTCGACCGCATTCGCCATGATCGCGACGAACATGCTGGCAAGCAGCAATTCGACACTGACGTCGCTGCGGAACAGGAGGACGAGCGGCGCCGTGGCGCAGAGCACGGCAACCGTCAGCGCAAAGCCGACCATCGCCGTGCCGCGAAAATCCACCTCCGCCGACATGGCCTGATAGCGGGACACCGACAATTTGATCCAGGCAAAGAAGATCGCGCCGAGAATGCTGGCGATGCTGATGCCGACGACGTAGACGCCGTACTCGGCCGGGCTCAGAAGCCGCGTGTATGCGGTGATTGCGAAGAAGCCGACCGCGGCGGGCAGCACATAGGCCGCAAGGTAGATCGAGAAATGGCGGTTCAGCATGCGAGCACGGGACCGTTGGCGGCCTGATTAATGGATCGTTAAGCAGTTGGACCTTGGTGTGGCGAACGGATTGCGCCGCAGCATCGGCAAAGATAGTCACATAAGTCTGCAAATCGGATCGCGAATGGCGCAGCGAAGCGGATTTTGCGCGTTAGTGTTAAATTTGCCCTGTCCGGACCGCCGCGATCACCGAAAGAAATCCATGATTTCGAAACGTCGCCCGGCTTGCTCCAATGCGTCGGCGTGACTGACGGGCGAACCCGGCCTCCCTGCCGAATGGCGGCGCTTACGCTTCCCTGGTGCCGGCGGGTCCCAGGAGAAGAGACGAGCGGACATCTCGTCCGGCGAAAGTTAACTCACCCGCTGGAAACCTCAGCGTCGCAACGCCTTGCTTGGTACGATGACGTGTTAGTTCCAAAAGGAACATCGCCACGTGATCAAGCTCGACAGACGCGCATTCCTTCTCGGCAGCGCCGCAACACTCGCGGCGGGCGCATCTGCGTCCGCCGCACCGGCATCCAAGCTCACCCAGCGCCGCCCGGGCTATGGCGCCGCGGCCACGCTGTGGGATTTGCAAGCCGATCCGCGGCTCGGCGAGGCGATCAGCACCTATTGCACGCAGGTTGTGCCGGTGCTCGAACTGAAATGGCCGATGCTGCGGCCGAATGCGCACACCTTCGCCTTCGAACGCGCCGATGCGATCCTGGATTTTGCGAGGCAGAACGATCTGACGATGCGCGGCCACGCGCTCGCCTGGTATCACGACATTCCGGACTGGACCAAGCAGATCAAGGATGCGAAGGGCGTCGAGCGCGCCTACGTCGATCACATCGCGACCGTCGTCTCCTATTACAAGGACAAGCTGACGTCGTGGGACGTCGTCAACGAACCGATCCCCGACAATCCGAAGAAGGTCACTGACAGGCGTGACTCGTTCTGGTCGCAGAATCTCGGCGACCGCTGGATCCCGCTGGCTTTCCGCACGGCGGCGGCGGCCGATCCCTATGTGAAGCTCGCGATCAACGAATACGACATCGAGTCCGCCAAGGACAGCTTCATCGCCAAGCGCGCCGCCTTCCGCCATCTCATCATGGATCTGCTCGATCAGGGCGTGCCGCTGCACGCCGTCGGCCTTCAGTCGCATCTGCATGCCGAGCTCGAGATCGACACGCATGGCCTTGCCGAGTTCGTCACCGAGCTGCGGTCGTGGGGTCTCCAAGTCCTCGTCACCGAGCTCGACGTCGATGACCAGAAGCTGACGGGCGATCCGGCCGCGCGCGATGGCATCGTCGCCAAGCGTGTCGATGATCTCCTCAGCGCGATCTCGACCAGCGGTCCGGTGCGCTCGATCCTGACCTGGGGGATCTCGGACCGCTATAGCTGGATCAACGGCACGTTCGCCCGCAAGGACAAGCAGCCGAACCGCCCGTTGCCGCTCGACGGCGAATTCAAGCCGAAGCCGTTCATGGACGTCATCACGAAATTCACGAACGCCGCCTGAGCCGGTTCGCTTCTAGCGCGCCTTCGGCTTCTCGAATTCGGCCATGTCCTCCATGTGATCGGGAGACAGGCTCGGGCTGCGCCGGTCGCGCGAGTGCAGCCGGAACACCTCGCGGATCTCGTCGACTGGGGTCGACGAATAGGACTGGATGCAGAGCGCGGCCTGCTCGGGGGATGCAGCGCGCATCATCGCTTCGATCGCCGCGCGATCGAGGCGGGTGTCGTCCCAGTGCGGCACGACGATGCTGTCCTCGGTGGCCCGATGCGTCGCCAGATGCTCCGGCGAACTCGCGACGAAATGGCCATAGAGCAGATATTCGGAGAACTTCTTCTTCCGGCACAGCGCCAGAATCCAGTTCTTCCCCGTCGCCGACTTGATGGCGGCGGTCATCGCGCGAACGGTGTCCCTGTCCCAGACCAGCGCGTTTCCGACATAGTCGTCCGCCGGAAAGGGCCGCTCCTTCACGCCGAGGAGCTGGTCGTTGGTGCGCAACCACAGACCGTGCAGCGGTGCGTCGGCGCTGATCGCCCTCGGGGTCACGAAGAGCGGCGTCTTCTCAGCCCCGGCATATTGGCCGATGTCGAATTCGCGGAAGAACAGATTGTCCGAGTCCAGAATGCAGACGCGCTGCTCGGGCGCGTGAAGGACGCCGGCGATCTTGAGGATCTGCTGGATGTGCCAGCCATGCACCGGCGAAGAGAGCAGCGAAACCCAGACCCGCCGATTGCCGAACTGAAGAGCCGGCGGCAGCGCCCAGAGCCATTTCGGCAAGTAGTGCGAGGCCGGAACGATGACGCGCTTGTCGGAACCGAACCGCTCGAACAGCGGAACGTCCTCATCGTTAACGAGAACATAATGCCGCGTGTACCCCGTCAACCAGGTATCGATGCTCTCGCTGAGCAGCGAGAAGCGTTCGATATCCTTGGCATAGCTGGCGGTCAGCAGTGCAACAGAATGCATGGAGCGCGCTCGGATGGCCATCAAGCCGCACCCATACCCGCCCGGGGAAGCGATGGAAACTCACATCCCGAATCAAGGTAAAGCGAAACAAAGGACTATTCCGACGGCAGCCCCTGCGCGAGGCCGCGAAAGCGCAGCGGCGCCAGTGATGAAGCCCGCTCCCACCAGTCGGCAACGCGATCATCGAGCGTGGTCGTGCCGCGGCCGTGGCCGGGAAAGATCCGGATCTGCTGGACCGCCTCGGCCTCGAAACCCCTCGCCTTCCGCGTGATCCTGATGACGGCCCCTTCGCGGTCCCTTTGGGTCAACGGCACAAGAAGCCGGCCGCGCGGACGGAGCGACTGCAGCCATATCGGCTGTGGATGCGAGCAGCCCGCATGCACGATGATCACATCCGCCGGGCCGCCAATATCGGCACATCCGTCGCCATGGAAAACATCGACATTGCGATACGGCGCGAGACGGCCAGCGGCGCGCCGCGCCAACCGCTCGTCGCATTCGATCGCACGCACCTCGCCTTTCGGGCCCACCATCCTCGACAGCACGGCAGAATAATAGCCGAGCCCGCAACCAACCTGCACCACGCGCTGCTTGGGCCTGACATCGAGCACGTCGATGAAATGTGCCCACAGGCTCGGCAGGCCGGTATCGAGTTTGCGGCGCGCATCGATCGCCACCAGCACGTCGTCATAGAGATGGACGGGGTCGGTGTCCGGCGTCAGCCGATAGCTGCGCGCCGCCGCGCTTTTGATGCGCCATGGCCCCCGCGGCAGAAAGTCCTCCCGCGGCACGGTCGTGAGCGCCTCGAGCAGGCGCGGCGATGAAATCCGCTCGCGCCGCGCAATCAGCTCGACGTAACGCGCACGCGCCGCCGCGAGGTCGCTCATCTCACCAGGTCAGCGTGGTGACGGCCGGCGGACGCGTCCGCGCCGAGCTCGTTCACGAGCTGCATCGCCTGCTTCAGGTCCGGCGTGAGGAAACCCTCGCTGAACTTGCCGACGATCGGGGTGAGCAGGAGGGACGCATGTTCGCGTCTGCCGGCGTCCAGCGACAGGCGCGCGAGGCTCACGGCGGTCCGAAGCTCCCAGGACAACGCGCCCTGCTTGCGCGCGGTCTCGAGCGCCAGGCCGAACAGATCTTCCGCCTCCTGGAGCGAGGCCGTGCTGCCATCCGACAGGGTGATCTCGCCCTGCAGGCGATAGACCTCGGCGAGATAAGAATGATCGCCGGTTCGTCTTGCGGTCGCGAGTGCGCCATCCAGGGCGCGCAAGGCGGCATCACGCAGGCCGACCTTGGCATAGGCTTCCGCGAGCAGGCAGCGGAACCAGCAGCCCGCGAGCCAGGAGTCCATCGCCTCATATTCGTCGAGACCGAAGCGCATCTGGCTCAGCCCCTCGTCGGCCTCGCCGAGCTGGGTCAGCGCCCAGCCGCGCAGGATCGCCGCCTGCTGCTTCCAGTGCAGGAAATTGTGCTCGGTCGCGATGATCATGGCGCGGTTGGCGTGGTCGCGCGTGCCCTCGACGTCGCGCAAGTGCTGGCAGAGATAGGCGCCGAACACGAGGGCGAAGGCCAACGTGAAGGGATGGCGAATCTTCTCCGCATTCGCGATCGCCTGCTCGCTGTGCTGGCGCGCCGCATCGGGGCGACCGAGGAACCACAAGAGGTAACCGAGATAGGACAGCGAGACGACACCGGGATCGGTGCCATGCCGCTCCATCAGGTCGGAGTGCAGGTCGGGGCTGTAGAGGTTGATGCAGCGGTGCAGGTGATGCTGCGAGGCGGCAAAGCGCCCGCGATACAGCATGGTCATCGCGATCGCGCGATGCGCCTCGATGAGATAGCCGGTCTGCTGCGCCGGCTTCGCCCGCTCGTTCAGCCGCTCGCGTTTGGCGAATTTCAACAGCTCGACGCTGAGATCATGCGCGCGGGTGAGGTCGGCGCGGATGAAATGGCAGACCCAGAGCCCGCGGGTGGCGGCAAAGGTGTTCTCCTCGTCGTCGAGCTGCTGGCCGAGCTCGAGCGCGCGGATGTAGTTCTCCTCGACCTCCTGCACGGCATAGCCCTTGGCCGCGATCAGCGCGTTGCCGAGCGCGATGCGCAGCTCGAGCTCCATCTCGTCGGCGCCCTGCATGCGTGGATTGGCCTGGATGACGCCGAGGCCGCGGCGCAGATGGCCGATCGCCTCCAGATTGGCGCCGCTCTTGGCCGCCCGCTTGCCGGCCTTGAGCCAGAAGCTCGCCGCGCCCTCGCTCTGCCCGGACTCGGTCAGATGGTGGGCGAGAAGCTCAGGCTCGCGCTCGGCCTTCTCCGGATACATCTCGGCGAGCACGTGGGCGATGCTGGAATGCAGCTTGCGCCGCTCGCTGTGCAACAGGCTCGCATGCGCGGCATTCTGGATCATCACGTGCTTGAACGAGTAGAGCGCATCCGGCGGATGACCACGCCGCACGATCAGCCCTGCCCCTTCCAGGTGATTGAGCGCCGCCTCGATCTGATCGGCCGGCGTGTTGGCGACCGCGTGAAGCGTCTCATAGGAGAATTCGCGGCCGATGGTGGCGCCGATCTGCGCGATCCGCTTGAACGGCCCCATGCGGTCGAGGCGCGCCATCAGCGAGTCCGTCAACGTGGCGGGGATCGCGAGCTGGCGCCACGGGCCCGACAGCACGTAGCGGCCGTGACGCTCGGTCAGCACGTTGGATTCGAGAACGGTCTTGGTCAGCTCCTCCAGGAACAGCGGCACGCCGTCGGTCTTGACGATGATCTCCTCGACCACCTCCTTGGGAAGCTCCCGGCCGGCGACGCGCTCGACCATGGTCGCGCGCAGCGGCCGGCTCAGGCGGTTCAGTACCAGCGTGGTGATGTGCGAATGCGCGTTCCAGCTCGGCTGGAATTCGGAACGCGCCGTGATGATGACGAGGATCGGCCGGTTCTGTGCGCGGTCGACGAGGAGATCGACGACCTCGCGGGAGGTCGGATCGATCCAGTGCAAGTCCTCGAGGGCGATCACCAGCGGCATGTCGCGCGCGAGGCCCAAGAGATGATTGACCAGCGCCGCGACGGTCGCGTCCTTCTGCTGCTGCGGCGACAGATCGAGCGGCGAATAGCGGTCTGCCGTGGGAATCGACAGCAGTGCGGCCAAAAGCGGCGTCACCTGCTCGACATCGCCATGGGCGGCGGCGATCGCGGACTCGAGGTTCGTCACCGTCGCGCCGGACGTGTCCTCGCGGTCGAGGCCGAGGGAGAATTTGAGCTGCTCGATGAAAGGATAGAATGCGGTCGAGGTGTGATAGGGCGAGCACTGGAACGAGACGTGTCCGTGCCGGTCGCCTGAAATCCGTTCGAAGATCTCCTGCACGATGCGCGACTTGCCGATGCCGGGTTCGCCGAACTTGACCACGACCTGGCCGTCGCCGTCCTTGACCTGTTGCCAGCGCCCCATCAGCAGTGCGATCTCCTCCTCGCGATTGACGAGCGGGGTCAGCCGCGTGCCCATGACGGCGGCAAAACGGGTCTCCACCCGCGATGCGCGCACCACATGCCAGGCCTGAGTCTTTTCCGAGATGCCCTTCAGCGCATGGACGCCGAGATTGCGGTAGTCGAATTTCCCCTTCAGCAGCGATTGCGTCGACGAAGAGATCACCACGCCGTTGGACGGCGCCAGACCTTGCAGCCGCGCGGCAAGATTGACTGTTTCTCCCACCGCGGAGTCGCGCTCCTCGGTACCCTGGCCAACGAGGTCGCCGACCACGACGAGGCCGGTCGCGATGCCGATGCGAACGGCGGGCGCATGGCTGAGTGCGCCGCGCGGCTCGATCGCGCGCGCGGTCGAGAGTACCCGCACGATCTCGAGCCCGGCGCGCACCGCGCGTTCGGCGTCGTCCTCATGCGCGGTCGGATAGCCGAAGTAGACCAGGATACCATCGCCGACGAAGCGGGCGGCAAAGCCTTCGTAATGCTTCACCACGCGGACGCAGGTCTCGCGGAAGCTCGCGATCATATCGCGCACGTCTTCCGGATCGAACTGGGCAGAGAGCGAGGTGGAATCCACCATGTCGCAGAACATGGTGGTGAGCTGGCGCCGCTCGGCGCCGACTTCGGCCCTAGCCTGCGGACCCGCCGCCGCACCCGGCTTCTCGGCCGTTTCGGCCTGAAACAGAGCCGTCATCGCCCGCTGCAGCCGCTTGCGATCGCCGAGCGGCAGTCCAAGCTCGGCCAGATCGGCCTCGGTCAGGTCGCCCATGACGTCGAGATCGAGGCGGTGCTGTACGAAAAGATCGTTGTAGTGGCCGAGACCAACGTCTTCGAGCCAACGCTTCAAGGCGCCTTCCGTCCCCCTGTCCAGCTCGTTCTCCAGCATGGTGATTCTGCCCGACCATCACTCCGTCGAAGCGCTTTAAGGCCCCTCAACCACAGATTTTGGGGCCTAAACTTCACCTCAGACTGGACGCATTGCCTAAGTTCTTGGAAGAATAGCCCAATCAAACCAAAAAGGAATGGCATTGTCGGAGGCTGCACACCCGGCGCCGGACCGGTTGGCCAGCACGCTGGCCGAAACGCGAAGCGTTGCGCATATCGGCGGCCTCCTCGAGGTGTACGCCCGGCAGACTCCGGCCGCGCCCGCCCTGCTCGCCCCGGACCGGCCACAACTCACTTATGGCGAGCTCGGCGCCCGGATCCAGCATCTGGTTCGCACGTTGCGCGGGCTCGGCATTGCGCCTGCCGACCGTATCGCCGTTGCGTTGCCGCGCGGCGCCGACAGCGCGCTGGCGCTGATCGCGGTCGCAACGGCCTGCGCCTGCGTCCCCGTCAATCCCGATCTGACGGCGGACGAGCTGCAGCGCTACTTCAGCGAATTGAAGCTAACGGCACTCGTCACGCGGTCCGACATGAACTCGCCGAGCCGCGATGTGGCCAAGGCGCTCGGCATCGCGGTGATCGATTTCGTGTCGGGTCCGGCGGACAACCTCGGCGGCTGCGAGCTGATCGGTCCGACCGTCGGCCCTGCCAACAGCAGCGGCGTCTCGCGCGCTGATGACGACGCATTCATCTTGCTGACCTCAGGCACGGCGGCGCGGCCGAAGATGGTACCGCTGACACACCGCAATGTGTGCCTCTCCGCCGAAAATGCCGGCCGTGCGCTGTCGCTCACCGCGCACGACCGCCTGCTCAACGTGCTGCCGCTGTTTCATGCACATGGACTGATCTCCGGCCTTTTGACCGCGCTCGCCGCAGGATCGAGCGTCATCTGCACCAACGGCTTCGACGCAGCGTCGTTCTTCGGCTGGATGCGGGCGCTGCAACCGACCTGGTACACGGCGGTGCCAACGATTCACCGCGCACTGCTGACGGCGGCGGAAGTGGACCCGGACCGCGCCCGGTCGTCGCCGCTCCGCGTGATCCGCTCGGCCTCGGCTTCGCTTGCGCCTGCCATCCTTGAAGGGTTGGAGGCCACCTTCGGCGTCCCCGTACTCGAGACCTACGGCATGACCGAAGCGGCCTCGCAGATCGCGGCCAATCCGTTCGAGATGCGCAAGGTCGGCTCGGTCGGCCGCGCCGCGGGCCCGGAGATCGCGATCATGGACGAGGCGGGCCGCATGTGCACTAGCGGCGTGCAGGGCGAGATCATGCTGCGCGGCGCGAACATGACCCGCGGCTATTACAATGACGATGCGGCCACACAGGCAGCATTCCGCAACGGCTGGTTTCGGACCGGCGATCTCGGCTATCTCGACGCCGACGGCTATCTCTTCATCGTCGGCCGCATCAAGGACGTCATCAACCGCGGCGGACAAAAGGTCTCGCCGCTCGAGGTGGAGGAGGTGCTGCTCAGCCATCCGGCTGTGCTGGAGGCCGGCGTGTTCGCCATTCCGCATCTGAAGCTCGGCGAGAACGTCGCGGCCGTTGTGGTGCTGCGGCCGGGGTCCAATGCGACGTCCGATCAGCTCCGCCAGTTCGCGCGAAAGCGGCTCGCGGCCTACAAGGTGCCGAGCCTGATCCGCAGCGCGGCGGCGCTGCCAAAGGGCGCCAGCGGCAAGGTCAAGCGCAACGCACTGGCCGGACTGATCGCGATCGATGCCGACGGCGACGAGGCGCGGTTGCCGCGCAACGCGCTGGAAACCCAGCTTGCGGAAATCTGGGCCGGCCTCCTCGAGCTTCCGCAGGTTGGCATCGATCAGGACGTCTTTGCGCTGGGCGCGGACTCGCTTGCGGTAACGCAGATGCGCTCGCGCCTGCGCGAACGTTTCAACGTCGATTTCTCGTTCGAGGACGTCTTCGATTGCGCCACCGTGGCGGCGCTTGCGGCCCGGCTCGAAACCGCCACCACCAACCGCGAGATGAGGCTGCCGTCATGGCACCGCGCCGCGGAAGGCCACGCCCCGCTGTCGTTCCAGCAGCAGCGGATGTACCTGCTCTCGCGGCTCGATCCGACGCGCTACAACTACAATGTGGTCGAGGTGGCCCTGCTCACGGGGCAGATTGACGTCACTGCGCTTCGGGCGAGCATTGCCGCAATCTGCGAACGCCACGAGGTGCTGCGCTCAGTCTTCGTCGAACAGCGCGGTGAACCGATGCAGCGGGCCGTTCGATCGGCGCCCAGCTTCGAACGGATCAAGCTCAGACCATGCCCGAAAGACAAGCGGATCGCGACCATCAGGCGCGAGGCTCTCAAACTTGCGCAATATCCATTCGATCTCGCGCGCGAGGTGCCGCTCAAGGTCATCCTGCTCTCGTTCGACAAGTCCGGCCACGCGCTGGTGATCAACATTCATCACCTCGTCACAGATGGGTGGTCGCAAAGCCTGTTCTGGGAGGAGCTAGCCGCGCATTATTCCGCCGCGCGTAAGGGAAGTGCGGTGGCGCTGCTCCCACCCGCCTTCCAGTACCGCGACTTTGCGTTCTGGCAGCAAACATGGGCGCAGTCGCCGGCCGCGAAGGAGCAGCTCGATTATTGGCGGACCCAGCTCGACGGCGTGACCACGCTTCCGCTGCGGACCGACCGGCCGCGACCGCAGGTCTGGAGCGGTCACGGCGCCCGCCATTATCTCGACTTCTCGAAAGCCCTGTCGGCCGATCTGCGATCCCTGAGCCAAGACCAGGGCGTCACGCCCTTCATGACGCTGCTCGCGGCCTTCCAATGCCTGTTGTTCCGCCACACCGGGCACGAGGACGTCGCGACCGGCTCGCTGATCGCGAACCGCAACCAGATCGAGAGCGAGCGCCTGATCGGACTGTTCGCCAACACGCTGATCCTGCGCAACGATTTTGGCGGCGATCCGAGCTTCGGCGAAGTCTTGCGGCGCGTTCGCCAGGTCACGTTGGATGCCTATCGCAATCAGGACCTTCCGATCGAGGAAGTGTTGCGGGCGCTGCAGATCACACGCCGGAGCGACGGCAATCCGCTGTTTCGGATCATGTTCATCCTTCAGAACGCATCGATCGAGGCCGCACGCTGGCCCGGCCTGTCGACGCGCCGGCTGGAGGTCGACCCAAAGGTCGCGCGCTTCGACATCACGCTCGAACTGGTCGAGGTCGACGGCCGCTTCGCCGGCTTCTTCGAATATGCCACCGACCTGTTCGACGCCGACACCATCGCAGAGATGGCCGCGCAGTTCAAAACCCTGCTCAAGGCCGTCATCGCCAACCCGGAGCAGCGCGTCTCCTGCATGCCGCTGCTGACGGCGCCCGAGCTCCGGCGGTTGCTGGCGATGGGCCATGGCATGCCGGCCAACTTCACTGCGCGCGGCAATCTTTGCGACCGCTTCGACAGGCAAGCCAAGAAAACGCCGAACGCCGTGGCGGTATCCGACGGGAGGGTATCGCTCAGCTATCGCGAGCTCGCCCGCCGCAGCCAGGCGGCCGCACGCTGGCTTGCGCGTGAAGGCGTCGGCGCCGAGACAGTCGTCGCGCTGCTTGCGCATCGCGGTCCGGACCTGCTGGCTGCGATGATCGCCGTGCAGCGCGTGGGCGCGGCGTTTCTCAACCTCGATCCCGACCAGCCTCCGACGCGGCTCGCGACGATCCTCGGATCGAGCGGCGCCCGGATGCTGCTGACGGCGCGAGCGCAATCCGCCATGGTCGAACCGCTGCTCGAGCCGCTGGTCGAGCGCATCCCGGTGGCCGAGCTCGAGGACGCGCTGGCGCAGGGATCGACGAAGCCGGCCCGCGCGGCGCGGCGTCCGGCAGCGAGTCTCGCCTATCTCATCTACACGTCCGGCTCGTCGGGTGCGCCGAAAGGCGTCATGATCGAGCAGCGCGGGCTGTCGAACCATCTGGCGTCCCTCATTTCCGAGCTCGGCCTGTCGGACAAAGATGTGATCGCGCAGACCGCGCCGCAGAGCTTTGTGATCTCGGTCTGGCAGTTCCTTGCCGGCCCGATGATCGGCGCGCGCGTCCATATCTGCGGCAATGAGATTGTGCAGGATCCCATCCTGCTCGCGCGCGAGATCGAGCGCGAACGGATTTCGGTGCTCGAGATCGTTCCCTCGCTGCTGCGCGTCATCGTCGAGCGGATGGAGGAAGCGCCCATCCTGCACGCCTTCTCGAAATTGCGGCTGTTGATCTCGACCGGCGAGCCATTGCCGGTCGATCTCTGCCGTGCCTGGTTCGCCCGCTGCCCGAGGGTGCCGCTGATCAACGCCTATGGCGCGTCGGAGTGCTCCGACGACGTCTCGCTGCATCGCCTGACCAAGGCGCCGGCGGCGGTGACGACCAACGTCCCGGTCGGCGTACCGCTGCCCAACACCCAGCTCTACGTGCTCGATGCGCATCTCGAGCCGCAGCCGGTCGGCGTGGTCGGTGAGCTCTGCGTCGGCGGCGCCGGCGTCGGCCGCGGCTACATCAACGATCCCGCGCAGAGCAAAGCACGCTTCCTGCCCGATCCCTTCGCGCGCCAGCCCGGTGCACGGCTGTACCGAACCGGCGATCTCGCCCGCCGCCGCGCCGACGGGACGATCGAATGCCTCGGACGCGCCGATCACCAGGTCAAGATTCGCGGCTATCGCATCGAGCTCAAGGAGATCGAGAATGCGCTCGCCGATCATCACGCCGTACGCGCCGGCATCGTCGAGCCGCGCCGCGACGGAAGCAGCGATGTCAGGCTGATCGCCCATATCGTGGCCAAGGCGGGCACGCCGATCAGCGCCAACGAGCTGCGCGACTTCCTGAAGAGCCGGCTGCCGGACCATGCCGTCCCGTCGGCATTCCTGTTCCTGGAGCAGGTGCCGCTCAACGCCCACGGCAAGATCGATCGGTCCGCCTTGCTCGCGTCAGCGCAGCAGGAGCCCTCCCGCGCGGATATCGCCGTGCCGGCGCGCCGGTTCACCGAAAAGGTGCTGTCAGACATCTGGATCGACTTGCTGAAGGTCGAGAGCCTCGGTGTCACCGACAATTTCTTCGATCTCGGCGGCCATTCGCTGCTGGCGGGCAAGGCAATGGCGCGTGTCGCCCGCGCGCTCGGCGTGTCGCTGCCGATCAAGACGATCTTCGAGGCGCCGACAGTCGAGGAGCTCGCCCGGCGCGTCGACGAGGCCCTTGCGACGAAGCCGCCCAAAGCTACCGCAAGCGCCCCGCGGCTCACGGAAAGCGGCCCTCCCGCACCGTCGATCGCGCAGGATCAGATGATGCGTATAGAGCAGAACCTGCCGGATCTGCCGCTGTTCAATCTGCCCTTCGCGTTCCGCCTGCAGGGGCCGCTCGATGCGGTCGCCCTGGCGCAGGCGCTCGATGACGTCGTCAGCCGGCACGAATCGCTGCGGACGGCATTCGGCTGGAACGGCGATGAGCCGGTCAGCCGCATCGCCGCGTCGGGCAAGTTAGGCCCGCTGCTTGCCATTGAGACCATCGGCAATGGACGGCGACAAAACGACAAGCGGCTCAAGGCGCTCCAGCTCAGGAAAGTCAAGCTGTTGGCCGGGCAGGAAGCCGTCACGCCGATCGACACCACACGAGCGCCGCTGTTGCGGGCACGGCTGTTGAGGCTTGAGGCCACCGATCATGTCCTGCTGCTGACGCTGCATCATGCCATCGCCGACGGCTGGTCGATCGGCGTGCTGTTCGAGGAATGGTCCATCCGCTATGCCGCGCGCTCCGGACGGCCGTCCGGTTCGCTAGCGAAATTGCGCCTCGCCTTCTCCGACGTTGCGCGCTGGCAGCGCTGGTGGTGCGGCACCGATGCGGCGCGCCGGCAGGCCGCGGAGTGGACGAACCATCTGCGCGGCGCGGCTCCTGTCTTCGACGGCGAGGCAAGCCCCGGCGCGTCCACGGGCCACCAACCGGTCAACCTGGAGCACGAGCTGATCGCGCGGCTCACCGCGTTTGCAAGCCAGCACAACGGCACGCTGTTCATGGCTCTCCTCACCGGAGTGAAGGCTCTGCTGTTGGCGCGGACCGGGCGCACCGATATCTCGGTCGCCACCGCCATCGCCAATCGCACCGAGCCGGACACCGACGGGATCATCGGCCCGTTCGAGAACACGGTGATCATCCGTACCAGGATCGCGCCTGATCTATCGTTCGTGCAGGCTTTTGCGCGGATACGCCAGAGCGTGCTCGACGCGTATGCCCGGCAGGAGCTGCCATTCAACATCCTTGCCGACCATCTGCAGCAGGAGGGGATCGATCCGGCCTCGCTGATCCAGGTCTATTTCACGCTGCAGAATCCGCTGCGAAAGCCGCTCGATCTGACTGATATCGGGGTGCGATCGATCGGAAACATCGCGCGCGAGGGCCAGCCGGTGCTGCCGATCGACCAGACATTTCTGTCGTTGATGCTGAAGCAGCGGCCGACCGGCATCACCGGGTCTTGCAATTACAAGGGCGAGCTGCTCGACGGCCGGATGGTTGGTGAATGGATGGAAGATCTCGTCGCGCTGCTGACAGCGGCCGTCGCGCAGCCAAACGCGTCGCTCGGACGATTGCTCAGTCGCAGGGCGGCCTGAAACATTCCGCTTCTGCCGGAGGAAAAACCCGCTCACTCGCCAAAGCTGTGAGTGCTCAAGTTGCATCTTGATTATTTGGCGCTACCGCGCAACATTATTCCCGCGTTGCTATTTGGACTATTATTTTCAAACGGGGGAGTGCGTTATGGGTTTCATCAGATTTACCAAGGGCGCCTCGCTGAGCGACAAGGACCGCAAGTCGCTGCAAAGGCTGCTGACGGACGAGAAGAAGAAGCTTCAAGCCGCCCTGAAGGACGTCGACGCCAGCCTTACGATGCTGGGCGCCAAGAAGAAGAAGGCCAAGAGGAAGAGATAAGATTCGGTCGGCACGGACGCCGCACGGTTCTGCTGACTTCTCTCTTCGACAAGGGCGGCTCGCCTGTCGAGCTATGGGCTCGTGCAGGCTTGCGCCCGAAAAGCCGGCCGGCAAGATCGTCAAGAATATGCCTGGGTGAACCGCTAGAAGCGGCCCGCTCATTTGATTCTTGCGTCTTGGCTGGAGATTCGAGCCTCCGCCTGACGCCAAGGGCCCAATTGATTGATGGCAGACGACAGAATTGAACTGTATGTCGGACTGATCGACACCATCGATACGCCGGGAGCGGTGGATGTGTGCCGGCGATTTCTGTCGGTGAACGAACGCACGCGCGCCGATCGCTTCATGTTCGAGCGTCATCGCCGACAATACGTCTTCGCGCACGCGCTGCTGCGCCTGGCCTTGTCACACGCCGCGCCCAATGTCGCCCCCTCGGATTGGTGTTTCGGCACCGGCCGCTACGGGCGGCCCTTTGTCGCATCGCCCGCGACCGCGCTGCATGTCAGCCTGTCCCATGCCGACGGCTGCGTCGCCTGCGTGGTCTCGAGACACGAGGCCGTCGGCGTCGACGTCGAGACCGTGTCGCGGCGTGTCGCGCCGCTGTCCACGGCGCTGCGCTTCTTCGCACCGGAAGAGGTCGAGGCGCTGCGCGGATTGCCGGAGCCCGATGCCACCCAGCGCTTCTTCGACTATTGGACGCTGAAGGAAGCGTATCTGAAGGCCAGGGGTTTCGGGCTCGACCTGCCGCTCGACGGATTTGCGATGCGGGTGTCGCAAAAGACCATCGAGATCAGCTTCGCGCCCGACATCGCCGACGATCCCGATGGTTGGCGCTTCTCGCTCAGCTCGCCCTCGCCCTCGCACCGGCTGGCGATCGCCGACGGCTCCCGGGCGGCCGGCGGCCTTCCGATCAGCCGTCATGCCTGGCCGCTGCAGGGTGCGGCTGAATGATGCCTTCGAGACTTCGCATCTTTCCGGCGATCTCGCGCAATCGCGATCCGCAAAAATATGTCGACGAATTGATGCGTGTGGCGCAATTCGCCGAGCGCAACGGCCTCGCGGGCATTCTGCTGTTCGAAGGCAACGACGTGTTCGTCGAACCCTGGGCGATGGCCCAGCACATCATGGGACAGACGAGGCGAAGCTCACCGCTGATCGCCGTCAATCCGGTCTACATGCATCCGTTCACCGCGGCAAAATTTGTCTCGTCGTTCGCGCAGCTCTACGGCCGCAAGGTCTATCTCAACATGATTACGGGGACTGCAGTCAGCGACCTGCAGGGGCTCGGCGACGATCGGCCGCATGCGGACCGCTACGTCAGGCTCGGCGAATTCGTCGCCCTGATGCGTCAACTCCTGGAAAGCCCGCGCCCGGTCAATTTCAAAGGGCGGTTCTATCGCGCGAGCAATTTGCAGCTCCATCCGCGCCTAACGGCGGAGCTGATGCCGGAATTTTTGATCGCTGGCCAGTCGGAGGCTGCGCAGCGCGTGGCGAGAGAGACCGGCTGCATCAAGATGCAGATGCTGCCGCCCGATCTCGATCACCGCCTCGACGCGCCCGGGATGAATTTCGGCATCTTTGCGCGCGAGACCCGCGACGAGGCGCGGCAGGCGGCGAAGTCGCGTTTTCGCGACAATCCCGACGACCGCGAACTGCTCTCGCTGACCATGGAGAACACCGACTCCGCGTGGAAGCGGCACCTCTATGACGGCCAGAGCGGCGAGCTCCGGGAGAACGGCTA
Organism: Bradyrhizobium sp. ISRA430; assembly: GCF_029909975.1. NCBI lineage: Bacteria > Pseudomonadati > Pseudomonadota > Alphaproteobacteria > Hyphomicrobiales > Nitrobacteraceae > Bradyrhizobium > Bradyrhizobium sp. ISRA430. Next base: position 7,815,499 of record NZ_CP094516.1, on the reverse strand, counting down.
TTGGCTGTTGCCGTTCCTGACCTTCCAGGCCGACTGCCCCTATCTCGTCGGCAGCTACGCCGAGATTGGAGCTCGGCTCAAAGATTTTGCGGCGAAGGGCCTAACCACGATCATGCTCGACATGGTCGCCGACGAGGCCGAGATGCAGCACGTCCGCAAGGCGCTTGCGGCCAGCGGGGTGTTTTAGAGTCCTCTCCCGCGGGAGAGGCGAAGAGCGGCCTCAGCGCGCTTCCTCAAAACCGGCCAGTACTGAGGTCAAATTGGCGCCGAGGATGTCGGAGAGATAGCCGCCCTCCTGCACGAACACGGTCGGCAGGCCCATCCGCGCGATCGCCTGGCCGATGCGGCGGAAGCCCGGCGTGGTGACGGCGAAACCGCGAAGCGGATCGTGCTCGGAGGCGTCCAGACCAAGGGCAATGACGAGGGCGCCCGGCGCGAAGGACTCGATCGCCTTCCGCGCCACATCCATCGCCTGAATGTAGCCGTCATCCCCGGTGCCGATGGCTAAGGGGATGTTGAGATTGGTGCCGAGGCCGGGACCTTCGCCACGCTCGTGGGCATAGCCCCACACGAAGGGATAGTAGGCGGTGGGGTCGGCGTGGATCGACACCGTATAGACATCAGGTCGCGCGTAGAAAATGCCTTGCGTGCCGTTGCCGTGGTGGACGTCGACATCGAGGATCACGACGCCCTCGTGCTTGAGCCGCAGATGCGCTGCCGCGATCGCGCTGTTGTTGAGGAAGCAGAAGCCGCCGGCCATGTCGCGATAGGCGTGATGCCCGGGCGGACGGCACAGCGCGTAGGTCGCGTCCTCGCCGTCCATCACCATCTGCGCCGCCGTGACGGCCACGTCCGTCGCCGCGCAGGCCGCAGCCCAGGTGCCGGGACCGATCGGCGCCGCCGTATCGGCGGTGTGCCAGCCGAGCTTGCCGACGATGTGGGTGGGATAGGTTGCCGCATGCCGGACCGGATGGATGTTGCCGATCATCTCCGGACCGGAATCGCCGAGCGCGGTCCAGGCGTCCCAGGCCTCGCTGAGGAACGACAGATATTCCGGGCTGTGAATGCGTGCGCGCGGCCCCTGCCCAAACTTGGTCGGCTCGACCAGTTGATGCTTGCCGTCTTTGAGCCCCTTGAGCAGACGGTCGGCGCGCTCGGGCTGTTCGGTGGTGCGCTTGACGACGCCGCGGACCAGGAAGAATTGCGGATCATGGCTGCGATGCAGCTCGGTATAAACGGCTTTCACTCAAACACTCCGTGGTCGCATGCGCTTTGACGTGCAGCAGATGTCTTGATCGCTGCCGCGACGAGATGCAAGCAAGAAGAATGCCGGCCGCGCAGCACCGCTCTGCGCCGGGAGCAGACCGCCTTTGAATCGTTTGAGCTCAGCAGCGTCCGTGCTGGAGGCAGTGCTCGCGGCCCTGCTGGTCGGTGCGGAAGGACTCGATGAAGCCGCCCTGGCGCTGTGTCACGAAGACGGTCTTGCCGTCGGCGCCGCCGAAGGCGAGATTGGTCGGCTCCTTGCCCTTGAGGAGTACCTCGCGCTCGACCGCGCCGTTGGGCTTCATCAGCGCGACCGTGCCCTTGAGAAGGCGTGCGATATAGAGGCGGCCGGTGACGTCGGTGCGCAGCCCGTCGATGGTGTCGGGCTGGAATGCTTTCACGAGCTTCGCATCGGTGAGCGTGTTGCCGCGAACGGTGTAGGACCAGACTTGGCCGCTGCTGGATTCGCCGACATAGAGTGTCTTGCCGTCGGGGCTGAGATCGATGCCGTTGGTGGTGCCCATTGAGCGTTGCGCCGCCATGACCTGCCCTTGCACCGAGCCATCCGCTGCCTTCGCGATGCGCCAGATGTGGCCTTCGCGGCCCTTCCAATTCGGATCGCTCGCATAAATGGTGCCGTCGCGCGCGATGGTGATGTCGTTGGGCTGGCTCATCTCGTCCGAGTGAAACCAGACGGCAGGCTCGATCCCGCCTTTCGCAATCGCGAAGATGTTGTGCTTCTTGTAATCGGCAATGAACATCGTTCCGCTGCGATCGAAGCGGATGGCGTTGCCGACGCTGCCCGCGGGAAGGGCGATGAATGGCTGCGAGGCCGCGCCGCCCGCGGGCAATTTCCCGATGGTGCCGGGCTTACCGAAATTGACCACGAAGAGATTGCCGTCGAGGTCGGCGGCGGGCCCCTCGATGCCGAACGTGTATTCGCCGGCGGGCGTCACCTGCGCGCTTTCGAACAGCTTCGTCTCGGCTTTGGCCGCCGATGCCGCAATGACGAGAAGGATGCTACTGCACAGGCACCAGAAATTCCTGCCGGATGTAATAGCCATCGTCGTCGGTGCACTCGCCGTCCAGATAAGGGTCGGCCGGCCGGAAGAAGCGGCTGAAGCCGGGTCTGTCTACAGCGTTCCTTTGTGTCACCACGACGACCTTGGCGGCCGGTATTTCGCCGCATTCCTTGTTCGCCTTGCCGAAAAACTTGCGCTGCGGCGGGCCGGGTTTGATGCGCATCCGTGTTCCCGGAACCATCTTTGCCACTAACGAATCCGCATAGTCGAGCAGGCGCCCATAGCCGGCGTCCGTCTTCGGCAACTTCTCGCCGCCCGGCGGCATCAGCTTCTCCGCACCCAGGCCGCGCAGCCGCGCGCGTAGCTTGCCGGAGTCGGGATCGCCCGGATAGATCCAACCATCCTGCGACAGCATGAAGCGCAACACGGTCGTGTCCTTGTCGACGTCGGATTGACCCGGCTTCAGACCGAAATCGGAGTGGCAACCCATGCAGTGCTTCTCGACCAGGCCCTTACGCAGTGTGGCGAGGCGAACGCGGTTCTGGGCGTCCTTGGCGACGAACGCCGTGAGCTGATCGATCTGCGCCGGGCTGCGCGTGTCGCAGGACAGCGGCTGCGGCGCATCGTTCGACGCGCGATCAATCCGGATCACGGTTTGGTTCTTGTCCTCGACCAGCCAAATCGCGCCGTCCTCGGCGACCGTCATCCCGACGGGCGCGCCTTGCGGCCGCGTGCCGTTGACCCGATGCCAGCCCGCGATCAGCTCCTCGAACGGCGCGGCGGCAACCTCGCCGCCGTCGGTCTGGAAGCTGCGCGTCGCCTCCGCCGCGCAACTGACATGGTAGCGCACCGGCGCCGGGCTCGGCTTCGGGAAGCCGTGATCGTCCACGTCGTAGATGAGAACGCGACTGCCGGTCGGGCGATAGCCGTGCAGGCCGACCAGGAGCTTGCCCTCCAGCTCCGGAAATTTCGCGCCGTGATAGTAAAGCATCGCCAGCGGCGCGCCGTGCGGCGGCATCAGCGAGAGCGGCGCCTTGTACAGCGCCTTGCCGGTGCAGAGCGATCTGTAAGGCCCGGACTGCAGCACGCTTTTGAATTCCGGGCTCGGCGTCGACAAGTCGTAGCAATAAGGCCAGCCATAGTGCCTGCCTTGCTCGATCGCGTTGATCTCCTCGTTCGGCTTGAAGACATCGGGCAGATCGCGGCCGTTCTCACCCTGCAGGAAGGCGTAGCCTGCGTCGGGAAAATTCGGGTGCAGCGCCAGCGCCATCGAGTTGCGCAAGCCCCGCGCATAGACCCGATGCGGCGGATCGGGATCATTCGGCTTCAACGCCGGGAAGACGCCGCCAGCAGGCGGCGTGAACAGCCAGATCGCGGCCATGGCCTCAGCGCCTTCGGCCGCTGCGCAGGGCTTTCTGATCGGTGCCGGCGTGATGCAGTCGTCGCTGTGCGAGCCGATATTGACGAACAGGCGTCCGTTACGGTCGAAGACGAATTGCTTGAGCGGATGCGCACTTTCGTCGAGCCCGGTGCCGTCAGGCAGCGTGATCCGACGACCCGGCAGGCGATGGATGATGGTCTCGACCGTGCTGCGCGGATCCTCTGCGAGCGGATCGAACCTGAAGATCGTCTCGGCGGTCGATGCATAGAGCTTCTTGTCCGGGCCGAGCACCAGCCCGAACGGATATTCGAGCTTCGTCAGAAGCTCCTTGAGTCGCTTGCCCTCGGAGGCATGCGGATCGAGCAGCAGCAACCGTCCATCGGTGTGGCCCCAACCGCCCATATCGGCGATCACGAACAGATCGCGGCCGGGCACCTGGATGATCGAGCGTGGAAACTTCAGGCGGTCGTCTTCGCTGGCGACGAGGCCGGCACAGAACCCCGCCTTCATGTCGAGCTGGATCCGGGGAAAGGCGAGATCGCCGCTGCCGCAGGTCTCCGCGCCGATCGCGTAGCCGCTTCTCCTGACCGGCTCCGACCAGGCCACCGAGGCAAAGCCAAGCAGGACGGCAGCGAAGACAGCCGTAATCGATCGCCGGCTTCGACGTTGGCACTGCAATGTCAAGTGGTTCACGCTCCCTCCCCCGACTTTCGTCGAATCGAGCGTTCCACGCCGGCCGCGCGCCGTCCAGTCGATCCATCACCCCCCTGTGATCAAACCCACCGAGGCCGAGGTAGCGACCAATATCCGTAGATTCCCTTACCGGGCTTAGCCCGAATGTCTTTCGGTAGTTGCGGATGGTATCGATTTGCCGTCCAAATCGCTTTCTACAGGAGGCGTATATGGTTCAGGTGTATTTCCACTGCTCCAATACTGACGGCACGCTGATCGACCGCAACGGCACCGCCGTTGCCAACCTGACCGAGGCGCGCGACCGTGCCGCGCAGATCATGCGCTCGATGATCCTCACCCCCGGCGCCGAAGACTGGCGCGACTGGGTGATCCATATCAGCGACGACGACGGCGAGGAGATTTTCGATCTTCCCTTCACGTCGATGCTCGGCAAGCCGCATTGAGGTGATGCCATGCTGTACGCTTCATTGAGCCTGCTCTGCCAGCCCCTGAACTTCGTTGCCACCAAGTGGCAGAGACTGGTGCGGATTGCAGCCAACTCCTACCGGCCCGAGCTTCACTACATGCGCGGCCCCGGACCGAAATGGCACGCTAAGCATCAGGCCCGCCGTCACGACGGCTTGCTCTGAGAACTGCTGCTTCGCTCCTTTTCGTTTAGCCAATCTCGCAACTTGTCATGCCCGGGCTTGTCCCGGGCATTCACGTCTTAGCCTCTACGTCAGAAGAACGTGGATGGCCGGGACCCGGCTCCGCCGAAAGGCTTCGCCGGGCTGTTCGGTACTCGGCCGGCGAAGCTTTAGCGAAGACGGCGAGCCCGGCCATGGCGGCGCAGAGCGAAAGATCCCAACCGCGCCATCCCGCGCGTGTTTCACACCAGCCATGTCGCTCCTCCCGATGGATGTTCTCGTTCCCGGCAATGTGCCATTGTCGTTCCGCTTCGCCAATTGCGGAGCTGAGACGTCAATGCAACGAAGCCGACAAACGAAGCCAAGCAAACAAAGCCAAGACGACATCATGCCTCACCAGTTCAGCCTCGCCCAGGACATCCGCAAACCTGCCCGCCGCGCCAAGGGCGGCATCGTTGCCGCGCAGTCGCGCCGCGCAGCCGAGGTCGGCGCGCAGGTGCTGGCGGCGGGTGGCGACTGCGTCGACGCGATCGTCGCGACCACCTTCGCGCTGAACGTGCTGGAACCCTGGATGAGCGGCATGGGCGGCGGCGGCGCGATGGTGCTCTTCCGCGCCAAGGACAATCGCTACGAGGTGATCGACTACGGCATGCGGTCGCCGCAGAGCCTGCGCCTCGCCGACTATCCGCTCACCGGACAGGGCGCGGCCTCCGACCTCTTCCCCTGGCCGCGGGTGAAGGACGACCGCAATCTTCACGGTCCCGGCTCGATCGCGGTGCCCGGGGTCGTCGCCGGAATGGAGGAGGCGCATCGCCGCTACGCCAAACTGCCGTGGAAGGATCTGCTTGCGCCGGCAACGAAGCTCGCCGGCGAAGGGCTCTTGGTCGACTGGTGGACGACGCTGATGATCGCGAGCACCGCCGTCGATCTACGGCGCTATCCCGCAAGCGCCGAAGCTTTCCTAAAGGACGGCCTGCCGCCGAACGCGCCCTGGGGCATCAAGGCCGAGACGCGGCTGCCGCAGGACAAGTTGAAGGCAACGTTGTCGCACCTCGCCGAGGCCGGCGCCCGCGACTTCTACCAGGGCGATCTCGCCAGGAGCATTGCGTCCGATATCAAGACCGATGGCGGCTCGCTTTCGGTGGAGGACCTCGCTGCGTTCCGTGCGCATTTGCGCGAGCCGCTGGCAATCCCCTATCGCGGCGGCAAGGTCTATGCGACGCCGGAGCTGACGGCCGGGCCGACGATGGCGCATGCGCTGCGCTTGTTGCAGCAGAATCTGCAGCCGGGCGCAACGCCGGATGCGGCCGCCTACAGCCAATATGCGTTCGCTCTGCAATCGGCTTATCGCGAACGGCTCGACGACATGGGCGATGCCGACGGCAAGCGCTCGCTCGGCGCGGAATATCTGGCGCCGTCCTGCACGACGCACTTTTCGGTGGTCGACCGCCACGGCAACATGGCCGCGGTGACCCAGACGCTGCTCTCCACCTTTGGCTCGAAATATGTGACGCCGCACACCGGCATCACCATGAACAACGGCATCATGTGGTTCGACCCGACGCCGGGGACGACCAATTCGCTCGCCCCCGGCAAGCGCTGCCTCACCAACTACACGCCCGTCATCGCCGAGACTGGGGACGGCAAGCGCCTTGCAGTCGGCGCCTCCGGCGGCCGGCGTATTTCGCCGGCTGTGATGCAGCTTCTCTCGTTCATCATGGATTTCGGGATGGACCTCGATGCCGCGATCCATCAGCCGCGCATCGACGCCAGCGAAGGCGCGGTCGTGATCGGCGACGCGCGCCTGCCGGCGGACGCACGCAAAGTCCTGGCCGCCCGCTTCGACTATGAGGAGACTCAGGTGCAGGCCCTGCCGATGAAGTTCGCCTGCCCGAGCGTGGTGATGCGCGAGGATGACATCAACTCCGGCGCGGTCGAGATCTTCCAGCCCTGGGCTGATGCGGTGGCGGAAGGCTGATCGTCACGACTCCTCCATATTTGCACGCGACACCGCGATCGATGTCCTTTCATCGAACGGACAGATGCGTGCCTAACAGGAGAGAATTAGGATGAAGAAGCTTGCGCTCGCCGCAACATTGATCATCGCGGCCGGCTTCGCGATGCCCGGCGCGGCATTCGCCAGGGGCGGCCATGGTCATGGTTATGGCCATGGTTATGGTCACGGCTATCACGGCGGATACCATTCACATCGCCATGCCGTGCCACCCGGCTGGTATCATGGGCGCAAGGTTGGTTGGCGCGGCCACGGCTGCCCGCCCGGACTATGGAAACAGGGCCGCTGCTGACGCCACCATCTCCAATTCATGCGAGGCGCCGCCCGTGACCGGGCGGCGCCTTCTCAAATTCCGAGCCGGTCTCGCACGCGGCCCGTGATCACCGCGCTGGTGACGGCCACCGGCCAGAGCGCATGCATCGGGATCGGCGTGATGCCTGTGACGGGCATGTCGATCTCGGTCTTGGCGCCGCCGATCAGGCGGCGCGCGAGCTGCGCGCCCATCGCGGTCGAGAGTGCGACGCCGCGGCCGTTGCAACCGAGCGAGATCAGGACGTTGTCCGCCGGCTCATGCACGTGCGGATAATGATCCCTGGTGATGGCGAGCCGGCTGTTCCAGCCGTGAGTCCAGGAAACGCCCTTGAGCTGCGGCCACAGCCGCTCGGCGTAACGGATGAGATAGGCGACGTCTAAGGGCGAACTGATCCAGCGCATCGGTCCGCGGCCGCCCATCAGCAGGCGATTGCGCTGGTCGATGCGGTAGTAGACCGTGATGTGGCCGCTCTCGTAAAGGACGGGCCGCGTTGGCATGATCGAGCGGGCGACCTCGTCCGAGAGCGGCGCGGTGGCAGCGATCGAGGAGAACACCGGCACGATGGTGCGGCGGAGCGCGGGCCAGAGATCGTCGGTAAAACCGTTGGTCGCGAGCAGTACCTTGTCGGCGCGCACGACGGCGCGCGGAGTCTCGATCCGCCATCGGCTGCCTTCGCGGCGCAGCGACAGCGCCGGCGTTTCGCCATGGACCTTCGCGCCTGCGGACATCGCCGCGCGCGCGAGCCCGCGGGCGTAGCTCAAGGGATGCAGATCGCCGCCGCGGGCATCGAGCATGGCGCCGATGTAGCGGTCCGTGCCGGTCATCTCGCGCAACTGGTCGCGATTCAAGAACGACACCGGCATGCCGCGGCGAATGCACTGCTGCGCGGTCGTCTCGATCGCGGCGGCGCTCGCCTCGTTGTAGGCCGCGCGCAGCGTGCCGTTTTGCCGTGCTTCACAGGGGATCTGGTAGCGGCGAATCAGGTCATGCGTGAAGTTGGTCGTGCCGTATGAGAACTCGATCATGCGGCGGCCGAGGTCGGGGCCGAAATCGACCTCGATCTGATCGGGATCGTGCTTCAAGCCCGGATTGGTCTGGCCGCCATTGTTTCCGGAAGCGCCCCAGCCAGGCTCCTGCGCCTCCAGCACCAGCGCCTCGACGCCCTGCTCTGCCAGATGCAGCGCGGTGGAGAGGCCGGTGAAGCCGCCCCCGACGATGGCGACCGAGACCCTCTTGTCGGTGTCGAGCGGCGGCGTCGCAGCCGGCGCCACGGCCGTGTCGGCATAGAGTGAGGGCGGCAATGGCAGGCGGGCAGCAACGTTCATGGCGAAGACCGATCAGAGCGGGTGCAGCACGCGCCGCAAAAAATCCTGCGTACGCGGATGCTGGGGTTGATTGAGCAGCGCCCTGGCCGACCCCTGCTCGACGATGATGCCACCATCGATGAACAGCACGCGATCGGCGACGTCGCGGGCAAAGCCCATCTCGTGGGTGACGACGACCATGGTCATGCCGTCGTCGGCGAGCTTGCGCATCACGCCGAGAACATCGCCGACGAGCTCGGGGTCGAGCGCCGACGTCGGCTCGTCGAACAGGATCGCCTTGGGCTGCATCGCAAGCGCGCGTGCGATCGCGACGCGCTGCTGCTGGCCGCCAGAGAGCTGCGGCGGATGAGCGTCCGCCTTTTCGACAAGTCCGACCTGCGCAAGCAGCGCGCGGCCGCGTTCGAGCGCTGCGGCGCGCGGCTCTTTCTTCACGTAAAGCGGCCCCTCGACGACGTTCTCGAGCGCGGTGCGATGCGGAAACAGGTTGAACCGCTGGAACACCATCGAGACTTGGGTCCGGATCGCCACGATCGACGGTGCATCGCGGTCGACCTTCAGGCCCTCGACGCTGATCTCGCCGCGGTCGTAGCTTTCGAGTCCGTTGATACAGCGCAGGATGGTGGACTTGCCGGAGCCGGAAGGGCCGATGATGCAGACCACCTCGCCCCTTTGCACAGACGCCGTGATGCCCTTGAGCACCTCGACCTTGCCGAAGCTCTTGTGGACGTTGCTGAGCTCGATCATCGCTTGCCGGCCCGCTTCTCGAAGTGACGGACGAGCAGGATCAGCGGAATGCTCATGGTGAGATACATCAGCGCCACGAGCGTGAACACGCTGGTGTTCTTGAAGGTCGACGACGCGATCAGCTTACCCTGGAGCGCAAGCTCGGCGACCGTGATGGTCGAGGCCTGCGAGGAGTCCTTCAGCATCATGATCATGACGTTGCCGTAGGGCGGCAGCACGATGCGCACCGCCTGCGGCAGTACGACGCGGCGCATGGCGAGCCACCAGCCCATGCCGATCGACTGCGCCGCCTCGATCTGCCCCTTGTCGATCGCTTCGATGCCGGCACGGAAGTTTTCGGCCTGGTAGGCCGAGTACGCAATCCCGAGCCCGAGGATCGCCGCCTGCAACGCGGTCAGCGAGACGCCGAGATCCGGCATCACGAAGTAGAGGTAGAACAGAAGCACGATGATCGGGATGCCACGGATCACGTTGATCAGGCTGGCGCTGAGCCCCGACAGGAGTCCGATGCCGGACACCCGCATCATCGCCCAGACCAGGCCAAGCACCGTTGAGAGCAAGAGCGAGCCGATGGTGACGACGATCGTGAGCGCGACGCCGTTCAAGAGGATCGGGAAGAACTCGACGGAGTCGTGCCAGAAGCCTTTCATCGGGCGGCCTTCTCAGCCTCTGTTCTTCAGCCTTGCGCCTTCAGGCCCCATTTATCGAGGATCTTGTCGATCGTGCCGGCGGCCTTCAGCTTCGCAAGCGAGGCGTTGATCTTGCCGAGCAGCGCGGTCTCGCCCTTGCGCACGCCGATGCCGACCGAGCCGACGGTGACGGGCTTGTAGCCATCGACGAGGCGCACCTCGGGAAAACCGCCCTGCTTCAGATTGTAGGCGAGGATCGGATAGTCGGCGTAGCCGGCCTTGAGGCGGCCGGTGTTCACATCGCGCAGGATGTCGGGAATGGTGTCGTAGGCCTTGACCTCGGCAAACAGGCCGGACTTCCTCAGCGCGTCGACGAAGGCGGTGCCGACCTGGGCGCCGACCGTCGCGCCCTTCAGATCCTCCTGCGAGGCATAGGCTTTGGCGTCGCCCTTCGGCACGACGAGGCCTTCACCATAGGTGTAGATCGGGTCGGAGAAGTCGACGACTTCCTTCCGCGGCGGCGTGATGAACATGGCAGCCGCAATGACGTCGATCTTGCTCGAGGTGAGCGACGGGATCAGCGCCGAGAATTGCATCGGCTCGATCTGCACGTTGAAGCCGGCATCCTTGCCGATCTCGGTGATGAGATCGACCATGATCCCCTGGATGGTGTTGGTCTTGGTGTCGAGGAAGGTGAAGGGGATGCCTGTCGGCGTCGAGCCGACCTTCAGCACCTGCTGCGCGGAGACCGGCATCGCGGCTGCAATCGCGAGCGCCGCGACGGCGGCCTGAACAATACGCTTCAACGACATCGCATCCCCCTGGGTTCGGGCCGATGGCGGCGCTCGCGCGTGTCGTGATCGCAGACGTTGCCGGAGAGGCCGTTTCGGCTTATTTTCACCAATATGAAAATTTGGTCACACTTTCGCAGCCTTGGCAAGCGGTTTTCACGCACATGAAGAAAGCGGCCTGACGTGAGCGGTGGCAAAAGAATGCGCAAACCAGCCTCGCCAAGGCCGGTGAAGAAGGCGAAGGCGCGGCCCGCCGAGCCCGCGATGGATGTCGCGGTCGGCCGCCGCATCCGCGATCTCCGGCGGGTCAGGCAATTCTCGCTCGAAACGGTGGCCGAGCGCGCCTCACTTTCGATTGGCTTCCTCAGCCAGATCGAGCGCGGTCTATCGTCACCCTCGCTGCGCGTGCTGGCGACGCTCGCCGACGTGCTCGGCGTCGGCATCGCCGCACTGTTCGGCGCGAGCCCGAGCAGCGACGGCGCATCCGATCAGGTGGTGACGCGCGAACTTCAGCGCCCCGAGCTGAAGCTGTGGCGCACCGGCGTTTCAAAACAGTTGCTGAGCCCGGCGAGCGCCGAGAACCGGCTCAACCTGTTCCTGGTGCATCTGGAGCCCGGCGGCTCCACCGGCGATGAGCTCTACACTCATGACGGCGAGGAAGCCGGTCTCGTGCTCGAAGGCGAGATGATGCTGACGGTAGATACAGAGACGTGGTCGCTGAAAACCGGCGACAGTTTTCGTTTTGCGAGCCGGCGGCCGCACCGGTTTTCCAACCCGGCGCAGGATGCGAAAGCGGTGGTGCTGTGGGTGAACTCGGTGACGGGGGCGGGGTAGCTCGCTCTACTCCCTCTCCTCGTTCTTACGGGGGCGCGACGAGCTTCGCTCGCGCCGAGAGAGTTGGGGTGAGCGGCTCTCTCCGCCCGCGGGGAGAGGCAAAAAGGCCTCGATGCTCCCACATCGTCATTGCGAGCGAAGCGAAGCAATCCAGAGTCCTGCCGCGGAGAAAGCCTGGATTGCTTCGCTGTGCTCGCAATGACGAGCGGATGGATTCTCACCCAAACCGGTGAGCGTAACGATCCACCGTGAGCTCGCTCACATCGATCTCCGGTTTCTTCCCCGACAGCATGTCCGCCAACACGCGGCCGGAGCCGCAGGACATGGTCCAGCCCAGCGTGCCGTGGCCGGTGTTGAGATGGAGATTGGCATAGCGCGTCGGGCCGATCACGGGCGGGCCGTCCGGCGTCATCGGGCGCAGGCCGCTCCAGAACGTCGCCTTCGACAGATCGCCGCCGCGCGGGAAGAGATCGGTCAAGGAATGATCGAGCGTGGCGCGGCGTGCGGGATAGAGCTTGCTCGAATAGCCGGAGATTTCCGCGGTGCCGCCGACGCGGATGCGGTCCCCCAAGCGCGTGATCGCGACCTTGTAGCTCTCGTCCATCACGGTCGATTCCGGCGCGCCGCTGGCGTCCTTGATCGGCACCGTGATCGAATAGCCCTTCACCGGATACACCGGCAGCGAGATGCCGAGCGGCGCGACCAGCCGCGACGACCAGCTTCCGAGCGCAAGCACATAGGCATCAGCCTGCAGCAGGCCGGCACTAGTTGCCACACCGGTGACGCGCGTGGCATCGGTCACAATGCCGTCGATGCCGGTATTGAACATGAAGCGCACGCCGAGCGCTTCGGCGTGCTTGGCCAGCGCCTGCGTGAACATGTGGCAGTCGCCGGTCTCGTCCTGCGGCAGCCGCAGTCCGCCGGCGAATTTCTCCTTCACGCCGGCAAGCGCGGGCTCGACGGCGATGCAGCCCTCGCGGCTCAGCACCTCGTAGGGCACGCCATATTGCTTCAGCACGGCGATGTCCTCAGCCGTCCCGTCGAGTTGCGCCTGATAGCGGAAGAGCTGGAGCGTGCCCTGCGAGCGCTCGTCATAACGAATGCCGATGTCGCGGCGGAGGTCGCGCAGGCAATCGCGGCTATACTCTGCGATCGGGATCATCCGGCTCTTGTTGACCGCGTAGCGCTCGGACGTGCAGTTGCGCAGCATCTTGAGCAGCCAGATCCACATCACGGGATCGAGCTTCGGCCGCACCACCAGCGGACCGTGCTTCATCAACAGCCATTTGATCGCCTTCACTGGCACGCCGGGGCCGGCCCAGGGCGAGGAGTAGCCGGGCGAGACCTCGCCGGCATTGGCAAACGAGGTTTCCAGCGCCGGCTGCGGCTGACGGTCGACAACCGTCACTTCATGGCCGGCGCGCGCAAGGTAGTAGGCAGAGGTGACGCCGATGACACCGCTGCCGAGGATCAGGACTTTCACGCTTCGTCAAACTCCCGCGGCGTCACGCGCCGCTACCAAAACAGAAAACACCGTGAACCGCGGGAGCAATTATCAGGCCACCCGCTTGATGGCGTCGCCAAGGATGGAGACCATCTGGTCGATGTGGCTCTTCTCGACGATGAGCGGCGGCGACATCGCGAAGGAATCGCCGCTCGTGCGCAAGTAAAGACCGCTGTTGAAGCAATCGACCATCACCTCATAGCCGCGCGCGCCGATCGCGCCCTCGCGCGGCGAGAGCTCGACCGCACCCATTAGGCCGCAATTGCGGATGTCGATGACGTTCGGCAGGCCCTTCAGCGAATGCAGCGCATCGCGCCAGTATTCGGCGAGCGACGCACCGCGCGTGAGCAGGCCTTCATCCTTGTAGATGTCGAGCGTTGCAAGCCCGGCAGCGCAAGCGACGGGATGCGCCGAATAGGTGTAGCCGTGGAACAGCTCGATCTGGTTCTCCGGGCCGGTCATCAGACCGTCATGCACCTTGCGGCTCGCGAACACGGCGCCGCAGGGCACGGTGCCGTTGGTGATGCCCTTGGCCGTCGTCATCAGATCCGGCGTGACGCCGAAGAAGTTGGCGGCGAACGGCGTGCCCAGACGGCCGAAGCCGGTGATGACCTCGTCGAAGATCAGGAGAATGCCGTGCTTGTCGCAGATCTCGCGCAGACGCTTCAGATAGCCCTGCGGCGGCGGCAGCACCGCAGTCGAGCCCGGCACCGGCTCGACGATGACGGCTGCGATGGTCTCGGCGCCGTGCAAGGCCACCAGACGCTCGAGGTCATCGGCGAGCTCGGCGCCATGGGCCGGCTGATCCTTGGCAAAGGCGTTGCGAGCGAGATCGTGGGTGTGGCGGATGTGATCGACGCCGGGAAGGTGGGTCGCGAACGCGCGGCGGTTCGCCACCATGCCGCCGACCGACATGCCGCCGAAGCCGACGCCGTGATAGCCGCGCTCGCGGCCGATCAGGCGGGTGCGCGTCGGCTGGCCGGTGGCGCGGTGATAGGCGAGCGCGATCTTGAGCGCGGTGTCGACCGATTCAGAGCCCGAGTTGGTGAAGAAGACGCGATCGAGCCCCTTCGGCGCGATCTCGGCGAGCCGCTCGGCGAAGTCGAAGGCCAGCGGATGCCCCATCTGGAACGACGGCGCGAAGTCCAGCGTCATGAGTTGCTTCTCGACCGCGGCAGCGATCTGCTTACGGCCGTGGCCGGCATTGACGCACCACAGACCGGCGGAGCCGTCGATCACCTTGCAGCCGTCGACGCTGGTGTAGTGCATGCCCTCGGCCGAGGAGAACAGGCGCGGCGTCTTCTTGAACTGCCGGTTGGCCGTGAACGGCATCCAGTACGAATCGGTCTTGATGGTGTTCGGAATCTGATGAAGGGTCACGGCCGCGCTCCTTTGCTGACCCGTTAGCAGAGCCACGGGGCCTTAAACGCAACAAGTCCTTTTCTGGTTGCCGACAACCCATTGATTTGATTGGGTGCGTCGGTCCATATTTGCGCGATCCGCAACACCTGCAACAGGGATTTGGGCATGAGCGTCGACATCGGTGGACGGCTGCGATTCATCCGGGCGCGCCACAAGCTGTCGCAGCGGGAACTGGCAAAACGCTCCGGCGTCACCAATTCGACGATCTCGCTGATCGAGTCCAACCAGATGAATCCGTCCGTCGGCGCGCTGAAGCGCATCCTCGACGGGATTCCGATGGGCCTCGCCGAGTTCTTCGCGCTGGAGCCGGAGACGCGGCGCAAGATCTTCTACCGCGCAGAGGAGCTCACCGAGGTCGGCAAGAAGCCGATCTCCTACCGCCAGGTCGGCGACAATCTGTTCGGCCGGAGCTTGCAGATCCTGAAGGAGCGCTATGAGCCCGGCAGCGACACCGGACGGGTGCCCCTGGTCCATGACGGCGAGGAAGGCGGCGTGGTGATCTCCGGCAAGCTCGAGGTCACCGTCGAGGACGAGCGCCGCATCCTCAACCCCGGCGACGCCTATTACTTCGAGAGCCGCCGCCCGCACCGCTTCCGCTGCGTCGGCGGCAAGCCGTGCGAGGTGATCTCAGCCTGCACGCCGCCGACGTTTTGATCCGTAATCTCAGCAGACCGAAACGCGATGATAGACGCGCTCCCCCGGAATGCCTAAGGTCGTGCTGAACTGATGGAGCAGGCTCCAAGCATCATGGCGAAGGTCGCAGAGCACTTTATCGCGCACGATCGCATGACGGAGCCGGGTGCGCTTGGAAGCCTCTACGAGCACCTGCCTCGCGATATCTCTTCGCTGCGCGACATCGTATCAGGCCTCATTGTGCACGTGTCGTGTGCAGACATGTACGGCATTCCGGCCGGCATGCCGCGCCCCCGCGAGACACAGCCAGTTTCCGCCCGCTTGCAACTCATCCAGGAATCGTTCGCTGGACCGTTGGAGGTGCCTCGCCCTCCGCATCAACGGACGTTCGGCACATGCCGTGACTACTCGCTACTACTCTGCAGCATTCTGAGACATCGCGCGGTTCCTGCACGCATCCGGTGCGGATTCGCAACCTATTTCGATGCCGCGCCCTACCAGGATCACTGGATTTGCGAATATTGGGCAGCAGCAGAGCAGCGCTGGCGTCGTATCGACGCACAAATCGATGAGATGCAGCAAAGCGACCTTGGCATCGCATTCGATCTGACCGACCTGCCGAATGAGGCCTATCTGACGGCGGCTCAAGCATGGAGGCTGGTGAGGAGCGGCAGCGCCGATCCGGATAAGTTCGGACACGGCGATGCACGCGGCCTTTGGTTCATGAATGTCAGTCTGCATCGCGATTTGCTGGCCGTCGCAAACCGGCAAATGTCGGTTTGGGATACTTGGCGCAGTGCGACAGCGCAGGATAGATGCCTGGACGACACAGACATGGCCTTTGGCGATCGGATAGCCGTGTTGATCGAGATGATTGAACGATCTGAAGACGGCTTGGATGAGCCGACAGCGCTTATCAGAAGCCCGCCATGGATTGATAGCCCTAGCCTTTAGCTACTTCTCTGCAGCAACCGTAGTGCGACCGCA
Organism: Bradyrhizobium sp. ISRA430; assembly: GCF_029909975.1. NCBI lineage: Bacteria > Pseudomonadati > Pseudomonadota > Alphaproteobacteria > Hyphomicrobiales > Nitrobacteraceae > Bradyrhizobium > Bradyrhizobium sp. ISRA430. The sequence goes on along the minus strand of NZ_CP094516.1, from coordinate 7,799,318 downwards.
TATACGAATGCGGGGCGTCATGCCCGGGGCTTGTCCCGGGCATCCACGTTCTTTGTACTGCGGGGCGAGACGTGGATGGCCGGGACAAGCCCGGCCATGACGATGCGGAAGCTTCAGCACCCTAAGCGCTAGCGTTATTTACGATACCTCCGCAAGCGGGAGAGATAGATCGAGCGCGCGGCCACGTCGGTCCGATACATCTCGTCACAGCCCCGTCAACAGCTCCTCGATCTTGATCGGGAAGCGGCGCACCCGCACGCCGGTCGCGTGCCAGACAGCGTTGGCGACCGCGCCGGCACTGCCGGTGATGCCGATCTCGCCGACGCCCTTGATGCCGAGCGCGTTGACGTGCGGATCGTGCTCCTCGACCGTGATCACGTCGAGCGGCGGCACGTCGGCATTCACGGGGATATGGTACTCGCCGAGATTGGCGTTCATGATCCGGCCTGTGCGGCGGTCGGTGATCGCCTCCTCGTGCAGCGCGAACGACATGCCCCAGATCATGCCGCCGAAGAGCTGGCTCTTCACCAGATGCGGATTGACGATGCGGCCCGCAGCGAAGGCGCCGACCATGCGCGTGACGCGGATCTGCCCGAGCTCGGGATCGACCTTCACTTCCGCGAACACTGCGCCATGCGCATGCATCGCGTATTCTTCCATTGCCGCAGGGTTCGGCGCGCCGGTGCCGCGCGCCTCGACCTCGGCGACGCCCGCGCGCGCCAGAATCTCCGCGTAGCTCTCGCCGCGGCTCTCATCGTCGCGGCGGAACAGCGTGCCGTCGCGCGCGATCACGCCGGCATTGCCGGCGCCGAACAGCGGCGAGCGCTCGTCATTGGTCGCGAGATCGGCGAGCTTGGCGATGACGGCCGCGCCGGCATTGTGGATCGCTGCGCCCGCGGTTGCCGTATGCGCCGAACCGCCGGCGATGCCGGCATCGGGCAGATCGGACGTGCCGGCCTTGAACGCGACGCGGTCGACATCGAGGCCGAGGCCATCGGCCGCGATTTGGGCCAGCGCCGTCCAGGCGCCCTGCCCCATGTCATGCGCGCCGATCTCCATGGCGCCGGTGCCGTCACGGCGGATCGTCGCGCGCGCCTCGGCCTGGAACATCAGCGCCGGGAAGGTCGCGGTGCCCATGCCCCAGCCGACCAGCAGACCGGCATCGTCGCGCATCTGCCGCGGCTGGATCGTACGCTTCGCCCAGCCGAAGCGCGCCGCACCCCGCTCGTAGCAAGCGCGCAGCGCCTTCGAGGAAAACGGCTTGCCGGTGATCGGTTCGACCTCGGCGTAGTTCTTCAGGCGGAAGTCGAGCGGATCGATGCCGCAGGCCCAGGCCATCTCGTCGATCGCGCTCTCCAACGCGATCGAGCCGGTCGCTTCCCCAGGCGCTCGCATGAACAGCGGCGTGCCGGTGTCGACGCGCACGGCATCGTGCGAGGTGCGAATCGCCGGGCTTGCATAGAGTGTGTGCGAGGCATCGGCCGCGGGCTCATAGAAGTCGTCGAACGTGCTCGACACAGTCCGCGCATGATGATCGATCGCGGTCAGGCGCCCCTCGTCGTCGGTCCCCATGCGCAACCGTTGCCGCGTCGGTGCGCGATGCCCGACCGGGCCGTACATCTGCTCACGCCGCAGCACGAGCTTGACCGGCTTGCCAACGAGCTTCGCGGCCATGATACCGAGGACCTGGGGACCAGCCATCAGCCCCTTGGAGCCGAAGCCGCCGCCGAGGAACGGACTGCGGATGTGGATCTTCTCAGGCGCCATGCCGAACAACTCGGCGACGCGAGCGCGCGACAGGAACAGGCCCTGGGTCGGCATGTCGATCGACAGATTGTCACCGTCCCACGCGACTACGATCGCATGCGGCTCCATGGCGTTGTGATATTGCGGCGGCGTTTCGTAAGTTACCTCGATCCGCTTCTCGGCCGAGGCAAGGCCCGCCTCGACATCGCCGCGCTGATTTTCCGTGGGGTTACCGACGCCGACGACGGGCGGCATAAAGCTTTCGCCGGCGTCGAGGCCGACGCGCGCGGGCAGCGTCTCGTAACGCGGCGCCAGCAGCGCCGCGCCTTCGGTCGCCGCCTCAAGCGTTTGCGCGATCACGACCGCGATGGGCTGGTTGGCGTAGCGGACCTCATCGCTCTGCAGCACTTCCATCCGGAACACGAACGGATTGGTCTTGATCTCGGGATCGATCGCGAGTGGCGGCTTGTGGCTCGAGGTCATGACATCGACGACGCCGGGATGGCGCCTGGCGGCGGCGACATCGAGCGAGATCACACGGCCGCGCGCGATGCTGGAGACCGCCATCACGGCAAACAGCATGCCGGGCGGATGATTGTCGGCGGCGTAGGTCGCCTGCCCCTTGACCTTGAGGATGCCGTCGCGGCGGGTCAGCGGCTGGCCGATGTTCGAGCCGTGCCGCAAGTGCGCGGGAGCGGAAGTGAGACTGAGCTCAGGCATGGAGGACTCCGGAAGTCGAGGCAAAGGGAGAGGCCGGCAACGCGGGCATGCGCGCTGGTGTTCCGACCGCGGCAAGTGTCAGCGCGCGCACGACGATGCGGCGCGCGAGCTCGATCTTGAAGGCGTTGTCCCCGGACGGTTTTGCGTCGGTCAGCGCGCGCCGCGCGGCTTCCTGGAAGGCTGCCGCATCAGGCGCGGCGCCCTTGAGCACGTCCTCCGCGACGCGGGCGCGCCAGGGCTTTGCGGCCACACCTCCGAGCGCGAGCCGCGCTTCCGTGATTTTTCCGTTCTCGATCTGCAAGGCTGCGACAGCAGAGACCACGGCGAATGCGTATGACGTGCGCTCACGAACCTTGAGGTAGCGCGCATGCGCGGCAAAGCCGCGCGCCGCTGGCGGCAGACGCACCGCGACGATCAGATCGCCGGGTTCGAGCGCGGAGTCACGCTGCGGCGTATCGCCGGGCAGGCGATGCAGGTCGTCGAGCGCGATCTCGCGCCGGCCGTTTCTGCCTTCGATCTCCACGACGGCATCGAGCGCAAGCAGCGGCACGCAGAAATCGGACGGATGCGTGGCGATGCAGCTCTCGCTCCAGCCGAGCACGGCGTGAGTCCGGTTCTCGCCGTCGCGCGCGTCGCAACCGCTGCCGGGCTCGCGCTTGTTGCAGCGGCTGGCGGTGTCGTAGAAATAGGCGCAACGCGTCCGTTGCAGGAGATTGCCGGCCACGGTCGCCGCATTGCGCAATTGCGCGGACGCGCCGGAGAGCAGCGCTTCGGCCACGGCCGGATAGGACTTTGCGAAGTCCGCATCATGCGCGAGATCGGCATTGCGCACGAGCGCGCCGATGCGCAAGGCGCCATCAGGAAGAGGCTCGATGCGATCGAGGCCCTTGAGATGCATGACATCGACGAGACGATCCGGTCGGCTGACGCCGCCTTTCATCAGGTCGAGCAGGTTGGTACCGGCGGCGAGATAGGCCGCGCCCGGCTGGGCGGCGGCGGCAACGGCCTCCGCGACCGTGGCGGGCCTGATGTAATCGAACGGTTTCATGCGGAGCGCCTCTGGTTGGCTTCGTTCGCGCCTCCTTGCGCCTCGAGCACGGCATCGACGATGCCGGCATAGGCGCCGCAGCGGCAAAGATTTCCGCTCATACATTCGCGGATGCGCTCGGGATCGTCACCGGCCTGGCCTTCGCGCATCATCCCGATCGCGCTCATGATCTGGCCGGGCGTGCAGAAGCCGCACTGAAAGCCGTCATGGGCGATGAAGGCAGCCTGCACCGGATGAAGCTGATCGCCGCGCGCGATGCCTTCGATCGTGAGGATGTCGGCACCGTCATGGCTGATGGCGAGCGCGAGGCAGGAGTTGATGCGCTTGCCGTCGACGAGAATGGTGCAGGCGCCGCACTGGCCGCGGTCGCATCCCTTCTTGGTTCCGGTCAGATGGAGGCGCTCACGCAGGAGATCGAGCAGCGTGACGCGCGGATCGTCGAGGAAGAAATCGCGCCGCGCACCGTTCACGGTGAGGCTGATGGAGTGGTTCATACAAGGCTCCGATCAGATATGGACATGAGTAGTCGCGCGGCGCGCCACCGCCGTGGGCGCCGTCGATTCCGCGCAGCTCGCACATGATCCGAGCCGACGTGTCAGCGAAGATACGGAGGCACCCTCCGCTTAACAAGGGCTGTCGAAAAATATTGGAATCCGTCAAAAGCCCGTGCGCAAACAACGCGATGCGGCGCGCAAAGGGTTCAATCTAACCAGATCGTGATCTAGATTGAGCGGATGGACGACCACGCCGACCAGATCCGAAAGCCGCGCGCCGATGCGGTACGCAATCGCGAGCGCGTGCTCGAAGCGGCCAAGGCCGTATTCAGCGCCGGCGGGCCGGAGGCGAGCCTCGAGGCCGTTGCCAAACGCGCCGGCGTCGGCATCGGCACGCTCTATCGGCATTTCCCGACCCGCGAGGACCTGTTCGAGGCGGTGTACCGGCGCGAGGTCGAGCAACTCAGCGAGCTCGCCGAGCAATTGCGCGGCGCAAAGGATCCGGTCGACGCGCTGCGGCGCTGGCTGCGCTCCAACGTCGAATTCGTTGCCACGAAAAAGGGCATGTCGGCCGCGCTGGCGCTGACATTCCAGAGTTCGTCGGAGCTCGCCGCGTTCTCGATGGAGCGGCTGACCAAGGCGATCGGCTCGCTGCTCGACCGAGCGGTCGCGGCCGGCAAGATGCGCGCCGACGTCAGTGCGCAGGACCTGCTCCGCGCCCTGATCGGCATGTGCTACATGCACGACCAGCCCGGCTGGCAATCGTCGGTGCTGCGCATGCTGGACGTGTTCGTCGACGGGCTACGCGTGCAGCATGCCGCCAAGAAGACGCGCGCCATCAGGCCCACGAGGGCCGTGGCGAAGCGGAAGCGATAGCGCGGCGCCGCCTGTTGCGGGGGAAGGCCGGGGCAACTTTTCCGGTTTAGATTGCGAAGCCCGGCCCTGTCCTGACCGAATTCATCCGTGACCGGATCAGCAACGCCACGACGATACCGACATTGAGCGCGTTCCACGCCACGCCATTGGCGAAGGCGGCGGCATAAGATCCGGTGGCATCGAAGATCACGCCCGACACCCAGCCGCCAAACGACATGCCGAACACGGATGCGAAGATCACGATGCCCACGCGCGTCGCCGCCTCGCTGGCCGGCATCGCCTCGCGCACGATGATGGCGTAGCTCGGCACGATGCCGCCCTGGAACAGGCCGAACATCGCGGAGATGAGATACAGCGAGGTGAGGCTGTCGAAGAACAGGTAGAACACCAGTGCAAAGCCTTGCGCCAGTGAACCGACCAGCAACGTGCGGATGCCGCCGATCTTGTCGGCGAGGAAGCCGGAGCCGATGCGACTGACGATGCCGCAGGCCATCATCAGCGACAGCATCTCGGCGCCGCGCGCCACGCCATAGCCGAGATCGCCGCAATAGGCGACGATGTGCACCTGCGGCATCGCCATGGCGACGCAGCAGGAGATGCTGGCGATCGAGAGCAGCACCGTCAGCGTATTGGTCGAGAGCTTGAGATCGACCCGCGGCGGCGGCGCATTCGCGTGGTTGCGGATATGGTCGTCGCCCATCTGCGTGCGCAGGACCAGCACGAGGATCGTCATCAGGCTCGCGCAGACGATGCCGATCCCGATATGGGTCACGCGCCAGTCCGCCGTTTGCACGCCCCAATTCACGATCGGCGGCCACATCGTGCCGGCGACATAGTTGCCGCTCGCAACGATGGTCACCGCAAGACCGCGATAGCGCTCGAACCAGTGCGAGGCCTCCGCCATCAGCGGCGCGAAGGTCGCCGACGTGCCGAGGCCGATCAGGAAATAAGCCGCCACGAATTGCCAGAGCTGGGTCGACAGCCCCGCCAGCACATTCGCAACGCCGAGGAAGGCGATGCTGATCGCCATCGCCGGCACGATGCCGAACCGGTCGGTGATCTTGCCGGCGATCACGCCGCCGAGGCCGAAGCCGAACATCATCAGGGTGAAGGCCAGCGACACCGCGCCGCGCGTGGCGCCGAATTCAGCCTGCACCACGGGAATCACGACCACAACCGCCCACATGCCGACGGCACCGATCGAGCCGATCAGAAGCGCGATGACGAGTCGCACCCAGGCCTGACGGGAGTCAGGGGTGAAGGAAGACGGTCGCTGTCCTGGAAGATTCGGTGCGTGCACGGGCAGGACCATGTTCGCTGATCGCCGCGGGGTCAAGCATTGTGCCGCGATATTGGGCATGCGCGGTGCACTGCGGTAATAAGAGCTTGGCGGAACCGCGCTTTGCCATTAGGTTGCAATCTGCGTGTGCAGCATTGCCGCGCAGTGATCGTTCGGGCGGATGTCGTTGCAACTGAAAAGGTCGATGCGAACGCGGGTGGGGTGGCTGGTCGCCCTTGCCTATCTGTTCTGCATCCTCGCGCCGGCCGCGGCTCTTGCCTGGAGCAACGATCCCGCGCCGTGCCTCGGCGACGACGTGATCCTGGCCGATCTCGTGCCGATGCATCACCAGATGCCGGCAAGCCATGTGCATGGCGGCTCGCATGACCACGACGGGATGCACGCTCATCAACACACGGCCGCGCAGGACGCGCCGGCCCAACATCATCCTGACGGCAAGGGCGCACCCGGTCCGTGCTGCGCGATGCTATGCGTGAGCGCGCTGCCGGTCGCGCTGCCCGATCTCGCCAAGCCGATCCAGCCGGTCTCCGCCTGCGCCCCGGAGATCGTCGCGAGCCTACGCAGCGAGGCGCCGTCCCTGCTCTACCGCCCTCCCATCGCCTGACGTGACGTGACGTGACGACGTGAGGCCGCGCGCGTTCTGGCGCGCGTGCGCCTTTGGTCCTCCGACAGTTCAGGGATTACCCATGGCTACGCTTCTGGGGGCGAGGTTCGCCGCCGCATCTTCGGCGCGTGGACGACACTTGCGATTCAATTGGCCGCTGCTGGCCGCGCTCGCGCTCGTATTGGCCGGCTGCATGCCGGTAACCGCGCCGCTAACTGAGGCTGGCCCCGCCGATCCGAGGGCCAGGGTGGCGCGCGTCGACTATCGCTCGACGATCGCGCCCTACACGAGCCTGCGCCCTGCGACACCAGCGCCATGGCGTGAACGTAACGACAGCGTTGCGCCTCAGCTCAAGCCCGACCGGTAGGAGCACGCCATGGTACATCATTTTGTACGCGGCCTGCTTGCCCTTGCCGCATTTGGCCTGTCCGGCTGCGCCGCGTTCTCACCGGACAGCGGCATGACGGCGGTGTCCGAGCTGACCAGCCGGAGCATCGGGAAAGACGTCGCCTTCGTGCGCTCCGCCGATGGTGAGGTGGCGGTGAACGACACCGTCCGCCGGCTGCTGTCGCGCACGCTGAGCGCCGATGCCGCGGTGCAGATCGCGCTCCTCAGCAACAGGGGACTCCAGGCCGCCTATAACGAGCTGGCACTGGCCGAAACCGATCTGGTCGAACAGAGCCTGCCGCCCAATCCCGTCTTCTCCGTCTCGCGCATCAGCGGCAATGGGGCGAGCGAGATCGAGCGCCAGGTCGTCGGCGACATTCTTGCGCTGGCGACCCTGCCGTTCCGCTCCGACATCGCCCGCGACCGTTTCCGCCAGGCGCAACTGCGCGCAGCACTTGCCACCTTGCGGCTCGCGGCCGAGGTGCGCCGCGCTTACGTCCGCGCTGTCGCCGCCAACGAAATGGTGGTGCTGCTGACCGACGCGAAGTCGACGGCGGAATCGACCGCGCAGCTCGCTGTCAAGCTCGGCGAGACCGGATCGGTCAACAAGCTCGACCAGGCCCGCGAGCAGGTATTTTACGCCGAGACCACTGCCGACCTCGCCAGCGCGCGTCAGGCGGCAACGAGCGGGCGCGAAAGGCTCGCGCGCCTGATGGGGCTGTGGGACGATGGCCTCGATTTCCGTCTCCCCAACGCATTGCCGCCACTGCCGCGCCGGCCGCTCGCGCTGCCCACAATCGAGGCCGATGCGGTGGCTCATCGCATCGACCTCCAGATCGCGCGGCTGGAGTTGACGGCGCTGGCAAAGTCGCTGAACCTCACCGAGGCGACACGCTTCGTCACCTTGCTCGATCTTGCCGGCATCTCCCGCCGCACCCAGGATCCGGAAGGCCCGCCGTTTCGCGAACGCGGCTTCGACGTGCAGTTCCAGATCCCGATCTTCGACGGCGGCGAAGTGCGCGTGCGGCAGGTTGCGGAGACCTACAACCTCGCCTTCAATCGCCTGACCGAGCGCGCCGTCAACGTTCGCTCGGAGGCGCGCGATGCCTACCGGGTCTACCGCTCCACCTACGACATCGCGAGCCACTATCAGCGCGAGATCCTGCCCTTGCGCAAGATCATCACCGAGGAAATGCAGCTCCGCTTCTCCTCTATGCAGGTCGATATCTTCGCGCTCCTGACCGAGGCGCGCCAGCGCCTCGCCTCGCTGCGCGGGGCAATCGACGCCAAGCAAAGATTCTTCCTCGCGCAGTCCGACCTGCAGACCGCCGTCAATGGCGGCGGCACGCCCTCGGGCGGCAGCGACAACCCGACAACCATCGCCGCGGCAGCGCCTGCCGATGGCGGACACTGAACGGAGGCAGCGATGTTTTCCCGCCGAGGATTTTTGGGCACCGCAGCGCTTGCCAGCGCATCGGCAATCAGTGGCCGCGTCCAGGCCGCAGCGATTCCGGAAGCCCCGCACATGGACAAGGTGGTGATGCAGCCGCCGCTATATCCTGTGAGCGGGCCGGACTATCGCCCCGTCGTCACGCTCAACGGCTGGACGCTGCCGTTCCGCATGAATGGCGACTGGAAGGAATTCCATCTCGTTGCCGAACCGGTGGTACGCGAATCCGCCGAAGGCATGAAGGTCAATCTGTGGGGCTATAACGGCCAGTCGCCCGGCCCCACCATCGAAGCGGTCGAAGGCGACAAGGTCCGCATCTTCGTCACCAACCGCTTGCCCGAATACACCAGTGTGCACTGGCACGGCATGATCGTGCCGAGCGGCATGGACGGCGTCGGTGGGCTCAACCAGCCGCATATCCCGCCCGGAAAGACCTTCGTCTACGAGTTCGAGATGAAGAAGAGCGGGACCTTCATGTACCACCCGCATTCCGACGAGATGGTGCAGATGGCGATGGGCATGATGGGCATGGTCGTCGTGCATCCGCGCGATCAAAGCTTCCGTCCCGTCGACCGCGACTTCGTCTTCGTGATGAGCGCCTATCTCGTCGACCCCGGCACCTATTTGCCGAAGGTCAACGAGATGACCGACTTCAACATGTGGACCTGGAACGCGCGGGTGTTTCCCGGCATCGATCCCTTGCCGGTCAGGCTCGGCGATAAGGTGCGGGTGCGCATGGGCAATCTCAGCATGACCAACCATCCGATCCATCTGCATGGCCACAGCTTTGCCGTGACCTGCAGCGACGGCGGCTGGATTCCGGAAAGCGCGCAATACCCGGAGACCACTACCGATGTGCCGGTCGGCGCCGTGCGCGTGTTCGACGTCCTTGCCGACAATCCGGGCGACTGGGCGTTCCACTGCCACAAGTCGCATCACACCATGAATGCGATGGGCCATGACATGCGCAACATGATCGGCGTGTCGCGCAAGGATCTGGCGCGCGCCGTCGGCAAGCTCGCGCCCGACGCCATGGTGATGGGCCAGACCGGCATGGCGATGGGCAACATGGAGATGCCCGCTCCCGACAACACGCTGCCAATGATGACCGGCGCGGGTCAGTTCGGCCCGATCGAGATGGGCGGCATGTTCACGGTAATGAAGATCCGCGCGGGGCTGGCGCGCGACGACTATCGCGATCCCGGCCCCTATCAATTCCCGCAAGGCACCGTCGCCTACGAGGTCGCCTCGCCTGCGACGGAGCCGGCGCGGCAACCGGGCGCGCCGGCGCACAAGATGAAGATGTAACCGGGCCTTTCGACGAACCAGCAACTGGAGACCAAGATGAAGAAGAAAACGATGATCACACTGGCGGCACTCTCGCTTTTGGCCGCGCCCGCCGGCGCGCACGAACAGCACCGGCACGAGAGCTTTTCGGCCGGCGAGCCCGGTGATCCCAAGAAGCCCGCGCGCACCATCGAGATCGCGATGAGCGAAATGGACTATGAGCCCTCCAGCATCGAGGTCAAACGCGGCGAGCAGATCCGCTTCGTGCTGCGCAATGTCGGCAAGGAGGATCACGAATTCCTGCTCGCCACCAAGAAGGAGAATCTCGCCCATGCCGAGGTGATGAAGAAGCATCCGCACATGGAGCACGACGATCCCAACGGCGTGCGGCTCGCGCCGAGCAAGACGGCCGAGATCCTCTGGAGGTTCACCAAGGCCGGCAAGTTCGAATTTTCCTGTCTGATCCCCGACCACCGCGACTACGGCATGGTCGGCCACGTCACCGTGAAGTGAGCAATGGAGAGAATCATGAAATCGATCGCCCGTCTGACCACAGCCCTCGCGCTGACGCTGGGCCTCGCCCTGGGCTCAAGCGCACAGGCGGCCTCCATCAGCGGCGAGGTGAAGAAGATCGACGAGGCCGCCGGCAAGATCACGTTGAAGCACGGCCCCGCCAAGAGTCTCGGCATGGATGAGCCCATGACCATGGTCTACCGCGTCAAGGACCCCGCCATGCTCAGGCAGGTGAAGGTCGGCGACAAGGTTACGTTCGAGGCCGAGGAGGCGGCGGCGGGGTATACGGTGACCCGCATGGAGAAGGCGAAGTAGGGTCGTCGGTATTCCACCATGGTCATTCCGGGGCGCGCCTCTTGGCGCGAGCCCGGAATCGGTTTTCTCCACGTCGATTGCAGCACGATGGATTCCGGGTTCGCGCTACGCGCACCCCGGAATGACGGGCAAAAACACCCCGGCCCGTCCCCTCCCGCGCCCTCCGTTAACCCTTTGCTAACCATACACCGGGCAAAAATTGCCGGGTGAAGTCGAGTGTCGTCGGCCGCGTAAAACGGGAGAACCCCCGTGGACGCCAGTGCGGTGCCTCACTTTCGGAGCGGTGGCCCATCGGCCGCCGCGCAGACGTTTGGCGCGCGTGGGCGGCAATCGCGCGGGGAGGCAGCAACCATGGTCGACGTCACCGCGGGACAAGGCGTAGGCGCCGCGAAGCCCAGCATCCCTTCCCTCGCCGAGATCGGTAACATCCTCAAGCGCGGCGACATTGCGCTCGCGCTCGGCATCCTCACCATCCTGGTGGTGCTGATCCTGCCCCTACCCTCGATCGTGCTGGACCTGTTCCTGGCGATCTCGATCACGCTCTCGATCCTGATCCTGATGACGGCGCTTTTCATCCAGGCGCCGCTGGAATTCTCCGCCTTCCCGACCATCCTCTTGATCTCGACCATGCTGCGGCTGTCGCTGAACATGGCCTCGACCCGCCTGATCCTGTCGCACGGGCACGAGGGCACGGACGCCGCCGGTCACGTCATCGAAGCCTTCGGCAGCTTCGTGATGGGCGGCAACTTCGTCATCGGCATCATCGTCTTCGCCATCCTGATCATCGTCAACTTCGTTGTCATCACCAAGGGTTCGGGCCGCATCGCCGAAGTCGCCGCACGCTTCCACCTCGACGCCATGCCGGGCAAGCAGATGGCGATTGACGCCGACCTCTCCGCGGGCCTGATCGACGAGAAGATCGCCAAGGAGCGGCGCAAGGCGCTGGAGGACGAGAGCGGCTTCTTCGGCGCCATGGACGGCGCCTCCAAATTCGTCCGCGGCGACGCCATCGCCGGCCTCCTCATCGTCTTCATCAACGTCGTCGGCGGCATGATCATCGGCGTGGCGCAGCAGGGCCTCTCCTTCGCCGACGCCGGACGCAGCTATACGCTGCTGACCGTCGGTGACGGCCTCGTCACGCAGGTGCCGGCGCTGATCGTCTCGACCGCCGCAGGCCTGCTTGTCTCCAAAGCCGGTGTCTCCGGCGCGGCGGACAAGGCGTTGATGAAACAGTTCTCCGGCTATCCTCAGGCCCTCGCAATGTCCTCGGCCGTGATGCTGGTGCTGGCCGCGCTGCCGGGCATTCCGACCATCCCCTTCCTCGCGCTCGGCGCCGGCGCCGGCGCACTCGCCTGGCAGGCGCGCAACCACAAGAAGACCGTCGTCAAGGCCGAGGAAACCGCCAAGGCCGCACCGGCCGCCGGAACGCCCGGCGCACCGGGCGCCGCGGCAGCGGAGGAGCCGATCTCGGCCGCGCTGAAGATCGACGACCTCAAGATCGAGCTTGGCTATGCACTGCTGCCGCTGGTCAACGGTCCCGACGGCACCGACCGCCTCACCGAGCAGATCAAGGCGCTGCGCCGTTCGCTCGCGATCGAGATGGGCTTCGTGATGCCCGCGGTGCGCATCCTCGACAACGTCCAACTCGAGGCCAACACCTACATCATCAAGATCAAAGAGGTCGACGCCGGCACAGGCAAGATCTGGCCGAACCAGTTCATGGTCATGGACCCCGGCGGCAACCAGGTCCAGGTGCCTGGCATCCACACCACCGAGCCGACCTTCGGCCTGCCTGCGACCTGGGTCGACGCCAGCCTCAAGGAGGAGGCCTCGCTCAAGGGCTACACCGTCGTCGACGCCGCGACCGTGCTCTCGACCCACCTCACTGAGCTGCTCAAGGCCAACATGTCCGACCTGCTCTCCTATGGCGAGGTGCAGAAGCTGCTCAAGGAACTGCCGAAGGAGCAGAGCGAGCTGGTCAAGGACATCGTACCGGGGCAGGTCACGGTCTCCGGCATCCAGCGCGTGCTGCAGCTCCTGCTGGCCGAGCGCATCTCGATCCGCGACCTCTCCACGATCCTCGAAGGCATCGCGGACTCGCTCGCCTTCTCGCGCAATCCCGCCACCATGGTCGAGCAAGTCCGCGCGCGGCTGGCGCGGCAGATCTGCGCCCAGAACACCTCCTACAACGGCTACCTGCCGCTGATCGCGCTGTCAGCGAGATGGGAGCAGGCTTTCGCCGAGTCCATTGTCGGTCAGGGTGAGGAGCGCAGTCTTGCGATGCAGCCCTCGAAACTGTCGGAGTTCATGACCGCCGTGCGCGAGGCGTTCGAGCGCGCCGCCCGCGAAGGCGAGGCGCCGGTGCTGGTCACCTCCGCGGCAATCCGTCCATTCGTGCGCTCGCTGGTCGAGCGGTTCCGCGCCCAGACCACCGTGCTGTCGCAGGCCGAAATCCACCCCAGGGCGAGATTGAAAACGGTCGGAAGCGTCTGATTTGCCTTAAGAAGCCGTGTGTTTTTCAGCCACATGCAAATGATTTTTGAGTTTCCGGCGCGCTGTGGACTAGAGGTCGATGAGGCGGCTTACAGGCACATTACAGCTTTGAAATAATTATATTATTGAACCATCGACGAGCGGCTTTCGATCGCGGCCGTTCACGTAATTTCACGCTCTTGTGATCACCCCTTGGGAACGAATCCACCCAATACTAGGTTGATGGGCACCGGAAGCATGAACCTTCCCGAATAGGGTAGCGACTACTTCGGGTAGATGGCGGCAGGAGGCTTCCATGAACCACTCGATCTACAGCGCGGATCGCTCGACCCATCTAAAGATCGTGGTCGTGGCGCTCGTCGCAGGGATCGCGGTGGCAGGCCTCGGCATCGCGGCACGCACGGGTACGGACGATGGCCTGACCCAGACCGCCCGAGTTATCAAGGCCGGCAAGCCGGTCGCTATCACAAGCTCGAACGCATCTCTCGTTCGCTAAGGAGTTTTGACGAGTTTCAGGAATTCACGCGGCTCTTTACCAGCCCCCCAAAGTCGCCACGTGGATATGTAGACGACCCCAACCCCAAGTCGACTACAGAAAGCGCCCGCCCCCCACGGGCGCTTTCTCATGTCTGGGGTGATGATTGCGCTGCGAATGCGGCATAGAGCCGCCCCAAATACCGTTGTCATTCCCCGCGAAGGCGGGGAATCCAGTACGCCGCAGCTTCTCCGTATCCCTTCACTGCCGCTGGAATACTGGATCGTCCGCTTTCGCGGACGATGACGCCGCGGGCTTGGCAAGAGCTCCCCGTCACACGATCAGCGCAGATGATGCGGCCTAACAAGAGTCCGACACTACCGCGCCCCATAGGTCGGCGGCGGGGCCTGCACGGTTGGCGCGGCGGCGGCGAAGAGATCGTCCTTGCTTCCCGAGAGCGGCGGATAGATGCGCTTGCGGTTGATGGTCTGCTTGGTCGCCTTCGCGGCTGCACCAATCGTGCGAACCTCGCGGCTCCATCCTTCGGTGTAGAGCGCGCCCCAATCGCCGAGATCGAGCACGGTCACGTACCAGTCGATCCGCAGCGGCAGCAGCGGCTGGCCCGCTAGATCGGCCACCACATTGTGACCGGCGAAGCGGCCCATGGGACGAGCGAACTGACACGACATCACGGTCGGATGCAGCCCATCGATCACGCTCGAGGCGACGTCGCCGGCGGCGAACACGCCAGGCAGATCGGCAACTCGCATGAAGGGATCGACCAGCAGGCGGCCGAGGCGATCCCGCGCGCCGGGCAGGCTTGTAGCAAGCGGACTTGCGCGCATGCCGCCGCACCAGACCACGGTTTGCGTGGCGATGACCTCGCCCGAGCTCAGGCGAATGGCGGCAGCCTCGACGGCCTCGACCAGCACGCCAAGACGTATCTCCACCTCGAGCGACGACAAGGCGGTCTCGATGACGGGACGCGCGTGGTCGCCGATGGTCGTGCCCACTACGGGGTTGGGATCGATCAGGATGACGCGGCGGCTGCCGGTGATGCCGGCGCGCGTCAACCGTTCCGGCATTTCGGTCGCAACCTCGATGCCGGTGAATCCCGCGCCTACGACCACGACCGTCGCGAGTCCCGGCGACGGCGCGCTGCGGCCGAGCGCCGTGAGATGGGCCTGGAGGCGTAACGCCGCGGCGTAGGTGTCGACATCGAAGCCGTGCGCGGCGAGGCCGGGAATGTCGGGGCGCATCACCTCGCTGCCAAGCGCCAGCACGAGCCGGTCATAGGCCAGCGTCTCGTCGCCGCGGCCCGTGACCAGCGAAATCTCGCGCCGCGCCGGGTCGATGGCGTCGACCTCGCCGATGCCGTGGCTAATACCGATCGGATCGAGCAATTGCGGAAGCGGAATTGCGACCTCGCTGAGGTCGACCTCGTAGTTGCGCACGCGGATGTTGTGATAGGGATTGCGATCGACGAGGTGAATGTCGATGTCGGTCGCGCCGATCTCCTCGCGCTTGCGCGCGGCGCCGATCGCCGCCCACAGCCCTGCAAACCCGGCGCCAAGCACGACGATACGCGCCATGTCCGTTTACCGCTTTGTTCTCGGGGAGATCCGAAAATCCGTGTTAATCGGTATAGCGCAGAGGGCGCGGCCGACCAACTGCGACGGCACCGATCGGCGATGCAAAGTTGCGGCATGGGGCTTACGCCCCGCGCAATTCCGACGGCGTTGCGCCGAAGCGCTTGCGGAAGGCGCGGTTGAAATAGGACAGATCTGAAAAACCCGCCGAATGGGCGATGTCGCTGATCTTGCGCGCCTTGGCGCGGGGATCGCCGAGCAGCTTTCGCGCGAGCAGTAGGCGCTGCTCCAGCACGAATTCGGTGAAGGTCGTGCCGGCCTGCTCGAACAGTCGCTGCGCCTGGCGCGGGCTTAGCCCGTAGCGCGCCGCAACCTCGGACAGGCAGAGGTCGTTACGATTGAGTGCGGACATCACGTCGGCGCGCATCAGATCGAGACGGGCCGCCGCCTGTCCGCGTCCGCGCGCGAGATTCGCGTGCTCGGCGTCGGTGCCGAGCAGGAGGCCGACGAGGTCGATCATGTGCAGTGCGGTCAGACGCTGGCCGACGGCATCGAGATGCGGGCCGTGGTCGGCGGCGAGCGCGTGATAGCGGAAGATGGTTTCGGCGACCGCGCCGTCGGAGAGGACCTGCGAGAGCTTGTCCTCGGCGCGTGGGCTGATCTCGAGCAGCGCGCGGCGCGGCATGCGGATGGTAGTGAAACGGTCTTCATCGGTGTGGCCGACCGTGCCGCTGACGCTCATGTCGGCGAGCATCATCTGCGACGGCGCGAGCTCGATGGTGCGGCCGTTCTGCCCGATGCGGACGAGGCCCGCATGCGCCGATATCAGCACGAGATCGTCGCTGCCGTCGGCAAGGCTGCCCTGTGTGCGCGAATATTGTGCCGACGCGCCTTCGGGAACGGCGAGTGCGATGTCGCCGATCACGCTGATCCGCAGTCGGCAATCGATGCTGTCGCCGCGGCTCGGTCCGACATCGAGGCCGCAGGGCCCGCAAGCCCTGTCGCGCCATTGCTCGAACGCGGGGCCGCGCGGCAGCCCTGCATATTGATGAAAGAAGATGCCCGGCGTCTTCGCTGCATCCATCTGACTTCTCGCCCTCTCCAGCGCAGCAAATTGCAGCGCCAACTCTCAATTGCGCGCATTTGACGCCACAAATTGCGTGGAGGTTCAAAGCGCGGCGAGGAGAAGAGGGTAGACTTGTCGGAGTGCGACGGAGGACTGGACCATGGCGACATGGTCAAAGATGAGCAAGGCTTGGAGGCGCGACCATGCCTTCCCGACGTCGTCCTGGCGAAAGCCAGGACGACCGTGAAGCCGACCCCTACTTCCTCGCCGGAGCCTGCGGCTGGGGCGGCGGCACGGTCTCGATCAGCTTGCCGGAAAACACCGGTGCCGAGGTCGGCTGGCCGCTCGGCGAGCCGCCGGCCTGCTCGACGGTGACGGCGTAGGTTGCGGTGTTGACGACCTCGGCATCGTAGGAGGCGAGCACCGGACGCGCGGTGAAGTCGTTGGCGCCGATCACACCGAGCGAACGCGGGCGCGGCAGCTTGTCGGAGATCAGCCAGAGCTCAAAGCTCTTGCCGGGCTCCGGCGTCGCGCCGACCTTGCGCACGGTGAAATTCCTGGTCGCCCCGTCAATGGTGAGGATGAAGGCGGGGCCTCCATTCGGACCTTGCAGCAGCGCGACATATTGAGAGGGCGGCGCGAACGGCGCCGCGGGCGTCTTCACCTCGACCGTCCGGATGACCGGTGCGGGACGAAGCGCGACAGGCAGCGCGTCAGGCTGGAAGATCTGCAGCGACAGCGTCACGAGCAGCGCGGCCGCGAGCGCGCCGGCAGCGGACGCGATGCCGCGCCAACGCTTCAAGCGGCTTTCGAGGCGGATCACGTTGCTGCCGTCGACGACCGGAATGCTCGTGACCGGCGCGACGTGAGGATCGGGCGCATGAACCTGCGGCACGAATTGCGGCACGAAGTCCGACGTGACGTCCGAGGCGGCCTGCTGCGCCTCCCGGACCGGCTCCGGCGCCACCGGCGGCGGCGCATCGAGCAGCGGCGTCGGCTCCTGAGTTGCAGGTGGCTGCTGCGCGACTGGCGGCTCCTGCGCTGCCGACGGCTGCTGCGATGCGGCGGCCTGCGCGATCGCGAACCTGATGTTGTCCCACACGATCGGCCGCGGCTCGACCGATCCGACCATCTGATTCAGGGTGCCGAGGCGGAATTCCCAGGCCTGCACGATCGCGGCGAAATCCTTGTCCACCGCCATCATGGCCTCGACTTGCGCGCGCTCGTCCGCCTCGAGCGTGCCGAGTGCATATTCGGCTGCGAGCGCGATATGGTCTTCCGTGTCGGCCATCAATTACAGTCCAAAATCCTCACAGCGGCACCTTCAAAGTCCGAGACACTCACGGATATCCATCATGCTGCGCCTCAGCCACGTTTTCACCGTGTTGACCGGCGCGGCAAATTTCTCCGCCAATTGCTCGCGGCTCCAGCCGTTGTAATAGGCGAGAAGCACGAGCCTTTGACGGTCCGGCTCGAGGCGGCCGATACATTCCAGGAGCCGCTTCAACTCCTCCGTCATCTCCCGGCGCGCCAGGGGATCGGGACTGTCTGCCGCGACTTCCATCGCCTGAGGCTCTTCCTCGATGGAAGCTTCCGTCTTCTTGCGCACGAGGTCGATGGCACGGTTGCGCGCGATCGATGCCATCCACGTGATCGGCGACGACAGCGCGGGATTGAACTGGCCCGCGCTGTGCCAGATCCTGACGTAGGTCTCCTGAATGACCTCCTCTGCAAGATCCTGTCGGCGCAAGATACGGAGCACGACGCCATAAAGTTTCGCGCGCGTGGCGCCATAGAGGCGCTCGAATGCCGCCTCATCGCCCTTCGCCACTGCTGCGATCAGCCCGACCAGCTCTGCTGGCGTCAGCATTCAGCCCCCCAACGCGCCGCCCTCTTCACCTCTCCCCGACGGGGAGACGTCGATTTGCGCAGCAAATCGGGTGAGGGGGCGCAGGACTCACGGGAGACCGTGACCCCTCACCCGGCGCTCCGCGCCGACCTCTCCCTAAGGGAGAGGTGGACACCTCCGTCGCTGGCACAGCTTTCATTCGCACTACCATAGCGCGCAGCGAAGCCCGTGACCAAGGGGCGGGGGTGTCACACTGTGGACAGTAAACGCGAAAACCCGGACCTTGCGGGCCCGGGTTGGCTAATTCTCGGCGATCGCGCGGCTGCTGCGCCCTAGGCGATGGCACCCATGCGGGCGCGCATCAGGCCGATGCTATCGAGATCGGCCTGCTCGCGGGCGCTTTCCTCGGCGCGTTCGCGGGCCTGATCGCGCTCGTCCAGGAGCTCGACCTTCTTCAGCTCCTCGAAAGCCTCGCCCAGCGCGGCCTTGGCCTCTTCGAGCTGGCCCTTCAACTCGTCGGCCGAGCGGGTCAGGTTCTCGCGGCGCTGGATCGCGGCCTTGGCATAGGTCGGATAGGCAAAGTGCGAGGGATCGTTGATCCCGGCGCGCTCCTGCTCGGTCAGGATCTCGCGTTCGAGATCGGTCGACATCCGCTGAAAGTCGGCGATCATGGTCTCGATCTGGGCGACCCTGCGGCGCTTCTCGTCGACCTGAAACTTCTTCAGGCGGATGAGGGTTTCACGTGACTTCATCGACTCGTACTCCCCAGAAGTCCCCTAGCTGCACGTGGGACGACACCGGTCTCCCCACAGGCCCGATTGGGACCCAGACCGGCTTGGCTACTCTGTGGGATCGGATGATGAACCGACAAAGTTAGCGTTCCGTTTCCAAATTGGCGAGGATTTGCGCCAACTGGCGGTAGCCGTCCGCGAGCGATGCACTTTCGTCCTTGCGCTGCCGCAAGAAGGCTTCGAGCGGTTCATGCAGCCGGATTGCCTCGTCGACCTCGGGGCTGGAGCCGGCCCGGTAGGCACCCAGCCGGATCAGCTCCTCCATATCGGCATAGGTCGCCATCACCTGGCGCGCCCGCTGGATGGTCGGCCAGAACTGCGGGTCGGCCGATTTCGGCATCGTGCGCGAGACCGATTTGAGGATGTTGATTGCGGGGTAGCGGCCGCGCTCGGCGATCGAGCGCTGCATCACGATATGGCCATCGAGAATGCCGCGGACCGCGTCCGCGATCGGCTCATTATGATCGTCGCCGTCGACCAGCACCGTGAAAATCGCGGTGATGGCCCCCTCCCCTAAGCCCGGACCTGCGCGCTCCAGCAGCTTCGGCAGTTCAGTAAAGACGGTCGGCGTGTAGCCCTTGGCGGTGGGCGGCTCGCCGGCGGAGAGCCCGATCTCGCGCTGGGCCATGGCAAAGCGCGTCACCGAGTCCATCAGACACAGCACGTCCTTGTCCTCGTCGCGGAAATATTCGGCGACGGCGAGCGTCAGATAGGCGGCCTGCCGCCGCATCAAGGCCGGTTCGTCCGAGGTCGCGACCACAACGACGGAGCGCGCCAGCCCTTCCTCGCCGAGATCGTCCTGCAAGAACTCCTGCACCTCGCGGCCGCGTTCGCCGATCAGCCCGATGACGCTGACGTCGGCGTCGACGTTGCGCGCGAGCATCGAGAGCAGCACGGATTTGCCGACGCCGGAGCCCGCGAAGATGCCCATGCGCTGGCCGCGGCAGCAGGTGAGAAAGGTGTTCATCGCGCGCACGCCGAGATCGAGCGGGCTGCCGACGCGCTTGCGCGAATGCGCCGGCGGCGGCGCGTTGCGGAACGGCATCGGCGAGGTCCCCTGCGGCAACGGCCCCTTGCCGTCGATCGGCTCGCCCAGCGCATTGACGACGCGGCCGAGCCAGGCCGCAGACGGCCGCACCTGATTGGCGGCGTTGGCGATGACAGCCTTGCAGCCGCGGCGCACGCCGTCGAGACCCGCGAACGGCATCACGACAGCATTGCTGCCGGAGAAGCCGATCACCTCGCAGGGAATGGAGCGGTTGGCGCCGGTCTCAATCACGAGCCGCGCGCCCACTGACATGGCGTGAATGGGACCGGCGACCTCGACCATCAGGCCGCGCACGCCCACAACGCGGCCATATATATTGACGCCGTCGATATCGCCGATCTGTTCGGCAAGCGCCTTCATGCGGCCAGCGCCTTGATGAATCTAGACTTCATGGCGAAAACCTTAAGTTTCGCCATATTTCTGAACGGCGCTTAACTTCGTGTTTACCCGCATCATTAATCATTGCGTCACTTGTCTTTGTGACTGAGCGTGACTCCCTTTCAGAAGAAGGCTGAGTCGCGGGAGTCGGTTAGGCCCGTCTCTTAAAGTGGAGCTTGAACGGAACTGGGTGACGAAAGCTGCTTCGTACACAAGACCTTAGGGCGATTCGACAAAAATTGCACCCGCGGGACTTGCGTTCCAGAATCAGATTTTGTTAACCATCTCACGTCAGGATCCGAATCAGTTGTTCAAAGGCGTTTTGTTGAGTGCCGCGAATGCGGCCGACCTGACGCCCGGAGCGGCGACTATGGGGAACTGGCATGCGCGTTTTGCTGATTGAAGATGACAGCGCCGTCGCGCAGTCGATCGAGCTGATGTTGAAGTCCGAGAGCTTCAACGTCTACACGACCGACCTGGGGGAAGAGGGCGTCGATCTTGGTAAGCTATACGATTACGACATTATCCTTCTCGACCTCAACCTGCCCGACATGTCCGGCTACGACGTGCTCAAGCAGCTCCGGGTCTCCAAGATCAAGACACCTATTCTGATCCTCTCCGGCCTCGCGGGCATTGAGGACAAGGTCAAGGGTCTCGGCGTCGGCGCCGACGACTACATGACCAAGCCCTTCCACAAGGACGAGCTGGTGGCGCGCATCCACGCCATCGTGCGCCGCTCCAAGGGCCACGCCCAGTCGGTCATCCAGACCGGCGACCTCGTCGTCAACCTCGACACCAAGACGGTGGAAGTCGGCGGCCAGCGCGTGCATCTGACCGGCAAGGAATACCAGATGCTGGAGCTGCTCAGCTTGCGCAAGGGCACGACCCTCACCAAGGAAATGTTCCTCAACCATCTCTATGGCGGGATGGACGAGCCGGAGCTGAAGATCATCGACGTCTTCATCTGCAAGCTCCGCAAGAAGCTCGCCAACGCCTCCGAAGGCCGCAACTTCATCGAGACTGTGTGGGGCCGCGGCTACGTGCTGCGCGAGCCGCACGAGGCCGACGAGCGCATCCCCGCCTGATCTTGGGTTACGTCGCGAGCCACGGCTCGCTCCTCCCAGCCTGGACCCCGCCGCAAATGGCGGGGTTTTTGTTTTTTGGGACTCGCGAACGTGGCCGGACAGGCACGTTTCTGAACCGACCTTAGGCACCGGCAAGCACGGGTGCGGCCAGCACCGGGCGCTTGACCGGGCACCGCGCGGCCGCCTCGCGAAGGCGTCCGATCATCGCGTAACCGACGATGAATCCGAATGCGAAGGTCGGAAGCACGAAGGAGGCCATGAACCTCCATCCGGCGACGCTATCGACGATCTCCATCACCGGCATGTGGACGAACTGGTGAATGGTAAGCAGCATCCATAACATCACGGTCATGCCAGCCCCGAAGACGAGGCCGTCTCTGATCCGCCTCGTCTGCCTCGACCGCCTGCCCCAGGTCGAATCCTGCACCAGGAGGGCCGTCATCGCGCCGATGCCCCAGGGGAAGATCAACAGCGGTAGTTCATGCAGCACCACGTCGCCGAAGGACCGCTCCGGAAACTGGTAGAGGTCGAACGTCGCCTGCACCGGGAAAACGATCAGCGCGCTGACGACGCCTATCGACAGAATGAACCCGACCGGGAGCCGGCCGAAGATGCTCTCATTCGCGAACGCGTAGTGCCGCTTGAAATGGTACACTAGCGAGAAGTTCACGATGAACTGGAGAGGAGTCGTGAGCAACGTCCGCAGCATGCCGACGGTTTGATCTCCGGGAAGATGAACGATCTTTCCAGATCCGAGCAGCCACAGGAGGCACCAGCCGGACGTGAAGGCCGCAACGATCGCCACGAACTTCAGGATGCCCGGCGAGGACGGATCCAGTGTGAACCCGATCGCGCCCAATCTTCGCTTGCTGTCCGCGAGCGTCCATTCGCCGGCCAGAGCTGCGCGTGTGGCGAAGAGGAGGAGGTTGTTGAGCAGGGAATCCATGTCCTTGCGCAAGTCTTCCAGCATGCATCCCGCCGCCGTCTGGGCCGCAAGCTGGAGCTGGCTCACGGTGCTGTGGCGGGTCGAGAGGGAGTCCAGGGCCTGCCAGTCGTTCGGCTCGACCTCGCTGTCCTCCATGATCGCGCCGTAGATCTCGCCGCTGCTCTTGAGCACGCGGACGGTGCGGAAGCACAAGGTGTCGTAGACCGCCAGCAGTTCCGCGTGGAGATCGGCGTTACGCTCCATGAAGCCCTCGCGCTGTCCGGCGCAGCGCTCGAGATGGAGCATCAGCGCCGAGATCTTGAGGAAGCGCGACTGGATGGCGGTCGATTGGACAGCGCGGAAATCATCGATTTGGTAGCCGATCCTGGACAGCTTGCGCTGCAGGATCGGCATGTCGCTGGCAGGGACCTGGAATGGCGATGCGGCCAGCGTATCACGCAGTGCGAGCGCGCTGACGGGAATGCCGGCCAGTTCGTGGCAGAAGCCTCGCCACCATTTGGGAACGATGGGAATGATCCAGATGAAGATCAGTAGCCAGATCGTGGCAAGCGGCGACAGCTTGTGCGGGAGCAGCGCATAGGCGGCCAGGAACAGCGTGATGAAGACGGCGACGCCGAACGCGAACAGAGGCCTCGTCGTAAAGGAGCGGGTACCCTTGAGCGTGTGAAACCTGAACCAGTAGAACAGAACGACGACAAGCGGCCCGCCGAAGGAGCCGAAGATCGAATTCAGGGCCACAACGAAATTGTCGAGCGTCACGATGAACTCCTATCGCTAGGGTTCGCTGGTGGAAACACGCCGGACGCCACGGCATCCGGCAGTCCCTGATGAAATGTCATGCGGCCTGCGCCACGATCTTGGCCTTCTGGATCACAAGGTCGATGTTGTCGGGCGCAAGCGCAATTGCGCTGTCCATGTCGTCCCGGGCCTTCGTAACGTCCTTGATCTGCGTATAGGCGTTGGCCCGCGACACGAAGTATTTCGGCTCGTTCTGGTTCAGCTCGACGGCTTTGCCGAAAGCCTTGATCGCCTGCTCGAGATAGCCGCGCTTGTCGTCGGTGCCCGCCGCCGTCATGCTGACGATGCCCTTGATCCAGTAGAACTCAGCGTCCGCCGGCTTGAGCTTGATCGCTTCGGTGATGTCATTCAGCGCGTTCTCGTAGAGGCCGACCGTCACGTTGAAATTGGCCCTGCGCACGAAATATTCGGGCTTTGCCGGATCGAGCTTGAGCATGTAGGCGAAGCTGGCGGCAGCCCTCGGGATTTGCTTCTGCTTGTGCTGAAGCGTCCCCAGATCGTAATACACCTTGGCAAGCTGGACCGAGAGCTCGTTGTCGCCAGCCAGCAGGCTGTGCAACTCCTGTCCCCGCCGCGTTAGATCCTCCAGCGCCTCGATCGTTGCCGGCGCGACGGCGAGTGCCTCCATGAATTGGTCGCGCCGCCACAGCAGCGCCTCCTTCGACGGGCGCCCTCCGTCGGCCGGGCCCGCCGGCCTTGGCGGCGTTTGGACATCGAAGATCCTGCCGTCGGACGAACGCATGTAGAGAACGGGAATTCCCCATTCGACGCGTGACTTCTGCTGGATGAATTTGCGGGCGAGGGTCACCGCATCGTCGATGGGACGGTTGCCGGCCAGCGCAGCATAGAATCCTTCCGACATCGAGATCGCCGCGTTGTCGGTGATGGGGAACTGCATCGCCACCACTGCCGGTAACCACCCCGTCTTCATCAGTCCGATCGCCGGATTCCCAAAGCGATCGCCGACATTGATCCTGGCGCTCTCGCAGCAATTGAGAACGATCAGGCGAAGGCTCCTGCGCGCCTCCGTCAGCATCGTCGCGAGGTCCGAGGCGAACTTCTTCACCGGCTTGCCGTCCTCATCGACCATCACGACGAAACCGCGTTCATCGAAGCCGTCGGTCTCAAGGCCTGGCGAAGCCTCATCGACGCCGCCGTGACCGATGAAATGGAAGATGTGCCACTCTCCTTCGAGCAACTTCTTCATCAGGTCTTTTCCGGTCCCGCCGGGGACCCACTGGAAATCGACCCGCCCATCGTGCTGGAGCGCGTCGATGCCTTTGTTGATGCGGTCGCGCTCCCTGACGACATCGAGCTTGGGCCATTCGCTGGTCGAAGGATCCGCGATCATGCCGAGGATACGCAGTGGTCCCTTGACGCCCATCCGGCCAACGCCGCCCGCTGTATCGAGATGCCGCACGACAGGGCGTGTCAAGCTGACGAAGCCTTGCACGTCGCTCTCGTCGAAGAGATATTCCCACGGCAGCCCGGCCAGCTCGGCCGCCTCGATCCGCAGCTTGATTCTCAAGTCCTGCGACGCGCCCTTGCTGCGGTCGTAGACTTGCTGGATCAACGGCACCTCGGTGAAGACGCTGCGGAAGACGCCCCGTCCGAAATCCCGCAGCACCTGTTCGCCCCGCGTCTTCGGGCCTTGGAGATTTTTCTCGTCGATCTCCAGAACGGCGCTTTCCAGCTCACCGCGTAGCTTTGCCAATTCGCCGGGCGCACTGAACCAGAACTTCACCTGGCTCTTCGGCGCCTCGCCACCCGGCGATTTGACCACCCGGCCGTAATATTGCTGAGGGCCCCCGCCCGCCGGCAGGTAGGAGCCGATCTCGAGCTCGAAGTCTTCGTATTCGGCAACGGGCATTTTGAACCTCACTCAAACAAGACTTCTTATCTGAACGAAGAATGCCTCGAATTTGGATGGTCACTTCGCCACGGCAGCGCGAGCTTGGCGACAAACATCGCAAGCGGTCAGATCATGCTGGTCTGATCGTTCATGCGCCGGAGAGCAAAATCTCATCGAGGGCCCAATTCATGGACACCTCGAGGACAACGGCAACATCACTGAGCCAGACTATCACACACAACTTCAAGACGCATTTGTGAAGCAGCTCTCACATAGCCCGAAAAGTTTGTGCAGCACGCCCGCCATTCCGGACGAATTCGTTTTTTGGGGATCGAACTGATCCGGTCGCTGCGGCGACCAAACGATCGTGCCAGAATTCGCGCGATAACAGTCGGATCCCACACAATGATTCTGCAATCGCTCGCCGGTCTGCCTGCCTTCCTGGTCTATTTCTGCACCGGGCTGATCGCGATCGTGGCGTATCTGTTGGTCTATACCCGCATCACCCCGCACAACGAATTCCAGCTCATTCGCGACAACGATCCCGCCGCGGCGATTGCACTCGGGCTTAGCCTGCTCGGCTTCGTCGCGCCGCTGGTCAGCGCGATCGCGCATTCGGCCAATGTGCTGGACTGCCTGATCTGGGCGGCCATCGCACTGGTGGTCCAGGTCATCGTCTTCTACCTCGTGAGGGTACCGGTGCCGAACCTGTCTGGCCGGATCGCCGCCGGCGAACTCGCGCCGGCGATCTGGCTCGGTCTTTCCTCACTTGCGGCAGGCCTGCTGAATGCGGCCTGCATGATCTACTGATCACCTAGACATGACCGCGAAGCCTCCCACCAAGGACTTTGGCAGGCGCCGGCCGGCACCCGTGCCACCGCCCGCACGTGAGCCGGTGAAGCGCTCCGGCCATGTCGCCCTGCTGGTGATGGGCACGATCGCGGTCGGCACGACCGCCTACACGCTGATGCCACGCCAGAATTGCGATCCGCCGCCTCCGGGCGGTGCGGCACCGACGCAGACGACCACCGCCTGCGCCAGCAGCAGCCGCGGCTCCTCCGGCAGCGGCGGCTCGCGATGGTCGTCGCGCTCGAGCTTCTTCAGCAGCGATTCCATCAGCCATTCGTCGTCGGGGACCTCGTCCGACTCCGGCTCCAGCGGCGTCACCCGCGGTGGCTTCGGCTCCTTTGCGCATTCGTTCTTCTCGGGTGGCGGCTGACGCATGCAACGCATCATCTGTCCCGAACGCGACGACTGGCGGCAGACCGCCGAACAATGCGGCTTCGACTTCCACACAATCGACAGTGAACGCTATTGGGACGAGCGCGCCTACTACGCCTTCACGCTCGACGAGATCGAGCGCGCCGTCGAGGCCCCGACCGGCGAGATCGACGCGATGTGCCTGGAGCTCGCCGGCCGCGTCATCGGCGACGAGCGCCACCTGCGGCGATTGCAGATTCCGGAGGCGTTCTGGGATCTGATCGCAACGAGCTGGGAGCGCGACGACCGCAGCCTCTACGGCCGGCTCGACCTGAAGTTCGACGGCGAGACGCCGGCGAAGCTGCTCGAGTACAACGCGGATACGCCGACCTCGATCTTCGAGGCCGCGGTGTTTCAATGGACCTGGCTCGAGCAGGCGATCGAGCGGCGCATCATCCCTGCACGCGCCGACCAGTTCAACTCCATCCATGAGCGGCTGATCGACGCCTGGAAGACGATCGGTGCGGGCCGTCATCTGCATCTCACCGGCAGCACCGCCAACGACGAGGACGCCGGCACGCTCGCCTACCTCGAGGACACCGCGCGCCAGGCCGGGCTTGCGACCACGCTGGTCGACATCGAGGAGATCGGCTGGCGCGACGCAGGCGGCGGCTTCGTCGATCTCGACGACCGCGACATCGCGCTCGCCTTCAAGCTGTACCCTTGGGAATGGATGTTCCACGACGACTTCGGCGCAAAGCTTGCGGATGCGCCGACGCGCTGGATCGAGCCGCCCTGGAAGGCGGTGCTCTCCAACAAGGGTATCCTGCCGCTGCTCTGGGAGATGTTTCCGAACCACCCCAATTTGCTGCCGGCCTTCTTCGAGGGCGATCCGCGCGCCGCCGAGCTCGGCACGTCCTATGTCCGCAAGCCGCTGCTGTCGCGCGAGGGCGCGAATGTCACGCTGGTCTCGGGCGGCGTGCCGCTCGACGAGCACGAAGGCCCCTACGGCGCCGAAGGCTTCGTGCGCCAGGCGCTGTCGCCGCTGCCGAATTTTTCAGGCTTCTACCCGGTGGTGGGAAGCTGGCTGGTGAATCACGAGCCGTGCGGCCTGTCGATCCGCGAGGACGAGAGCCCCATCACCGGCAACAGCTCGCGGTTTCTCCCGCATGCGATCTTGTGAGCTCTTCTCTCTCTCCCCGTTCTTACGGGGAGAGGGTTGGGGTGAGAGGCTCCTTCCACAAAAAGTGGTGACACATGGACTCGCGGAGAGTCCCCCTCACCTGAATTCGAGCTGCGCTCGAATTCGACCTCTCCCCGCAAGCGGGGCGAGGTGCACAATCACCTCGCTGCGGCGATCTTCAGCGGCTGCGGCATCAATCCACCCATCGGGCGACCGGAGCGCGCCGGGTTGAGCTGGTAGAGGCCGCGGCGCTCGGTAACGGAACGGAAGGCATCGGTGATGCCGACGACCGATTCGGCGGCACCGAGCAGCAGCGTGCCGTCGGCCTCAAGGCTCCTGGCCATGCGCTCGAAGATCACCGCCTTGGTGTCCTGATCGAAATAGATCAGCACGTTGCGGCAGAAGATCACGTCGAACGCGCCGAGATGGGAAAAGTCCTGCAGCAGATTGAGCTGACGGAACTGGACCATGGAACGGACGTCGGCATTGAGCTGCCAGATATCGCCGGACTGCGTGAAATACTTCACCAGAAGCTGGATCGGCAGGCCGCGCTGCACCTCGAACTGGCTATAGACGCCGGCCTTGGATTTCTCCAGCACCTCCTGCGACAGATCGGTGGCGACGATCTCGATACGCCAGCCGGCGAACGCCGCGCCCATCTCCTTCAGGCACATCGCGATCGAATAGGGCTCCTGCCCAGTCGACGACGCCGCCGACCAGATGCGCAGCGATTTGCACGCCGCGCGCGCCTGGATCAGGCTGGGCAGAATGGTGTCGCGCAGATGATCGAACGGCACCTTGTCGCGAAAGAAAAAAGTCTCGTTGGTGGTCATGGCCTCGACCACATCGGTGGCAAGCCGGCCGTCGCCGCCCCTGATCTTCAGCACGAGGTCGGGAATGCCGGACAGGCTCGCCCTGCGGGCGAGCGGCAGCAGCCGGCTCTCGACCAGATATTGCTTGTCGGCGGAGAGATCGAGGCCGGATCGCTCTTTCAGGAACTTGCGCAGGTACTCATAGTCGGTGGGAGTCACGAGCGGTCTCCCGCAAACAGGCGATTGACCTTCGCACCGATCTGGTTGAGCGGCAGGATCGCCGCGCAGATGCCGGCATTGGCGGCTGCGCCCGGCATGCCCCACACCACGCTCGAGGCTTCGTCCTGCGCGATCACGCTGCCGCCGGCGGCGACGATGTCTTTGCCGCCGCGCATGCCGTCCGAGCCCATGCCGGTCAGGATCACGGCGAGGATGCTGCCGTGCCAGATCTCGATCGCCGAGGTGAAGAGCGGATCGACCGCAGGCTTGCAGAAATTGACGGCGGGGCCGTCGTCGAGCGCGATCGCGACATCCGTGCCGTTGCGCACGACGCGCATGTGCTTGCCGCCGGGCGCGAGATAGATCCGCCCCGCTTTCACCGGCTCGCCGTCGACCGCTTCATGCGCGGGCCGGCGGCTCGTGCGCGCCAGGTGCTCGGCGAGAATGGTGGTGAAGGTCGGCGGCATGTGCTGGGTGATCAGCACCGGGAAGCGGTCGATCACCGGACCGAGCTCGGTCACCAGTGTCATCAGTGCCTGCGGGCCGCCGGTCGAAGAGCCGATCATGAGCACCTTCGGCGCCTGGGCCGAGAACGGGCGTGTCGCCAGCGGGGCTGATGGGGCATGCACGACAGGCGCCGGCGCGGCAGGCCGCGCTGGCACCAGCGGGGCATGGGCCGCGGGTGCCAGCGGCGGGCTCGCAACCGCGGGCTTCCTGCGGAGCCGCGCGCCGAGATGGCGGATCTTCTGGATCAGGTCGTGGTGGAAAGTATCGGCGGCCGAGGCTTCGCGCGTCGATTCCGGCTTCGGAATGTAGTCGGCCGCACCCAGGGACAGCGCCTTGAAGCTGATCTCCGCGTTGCGGCGGGTCAGCGTCGAGGCCATGATGATGACGAGGTCGCGCTTCTTGGCGAGCAACTTCGGCAGCGCCGAGAGGCCGTCGAGCTCCGGCATTTCGATGTCGAGCACGGCGACGTCGGGTTTGATGCGTTCGATCTGGTTGACTGCCTCAAGTCCGGTACGCAATGAGGCCGCGACTTCCATGTCGTGCTCGGCACCGATCCAGCGCGAGATCAGACCGCGAATGACGACGGAGTCGTCGACGATCATCACCCGCAGCGGCCCCGCTTCTCGCGATGGGCTCGTGGTCGAATTACCGGCGAACGCAACACTCATTACTCACCAACTCAGACTGAAACGGTTCAGTTAACAACAAACGCCGAAGGATCCGCTCAGCCTCCGGTCGATCATTCAGATCAGGCCGACTTCCTGGAACTTCGCCGTCACGATGTCCTTGTCGAACGGCTTCATGATGTACTCATTGGCACCGGCGTGCAGCGCGCGCGCGATGTGCGCGACATCGTTCTCGGTGGTGCAGAACACCACCTTGGGCTGGTCGCCGCCGGGCATGCGCCTGAGATGGCCGAGGAACTCGTAGCCGTCCATCACCGGCATGTTCCAGTCGAGCAGCACCGCGTCCGGCAGCCCGCGCTTGCAGGCCTCGAGCGCCTTCTCACCGTCCTCGGCTTCGAGAATCTGGAAGTCGAGGCCCTCCAGGATCCGGCGCGCAACCTTGCGGATGACGCTGGAATCATCAACGACGAGACACGTTCGCATGTGAACCTCTACTTCTATCCCCTTGGGGGGCACTTCCAATTGCAAGTCCGTCGGCGGCTCGCCGCCGTATCAGGCCGCCATCATGTCCGGCGCCAGCTCGAGAACGCGATCGACGTCGAGGACGACCATGAGCTGTCCGTCGAGGCGATGGACGCCGCCGGCGAGCTTGGCCATGCGGGGGTCGAGGTTGACGGGGTTGTCCTCTTTGCTGTCCTCGAGCAGGCGCAGCACCTCGCCGATCTGGTCGATCAGGAGGCCATAGGATTCGCCGCGCAGGTCGACGCCGACCGCCATCGGCACCTTGCCGTCGTCGGCCTTGGGCAGCCCGAGCCGGGCGCGCATGTCGATCACGGTGACGATGCGGCCGCGCAGATTGAGCACGCCGGCGATCTCGCGCGAGGCCAGCGGCACGCGGGTGACGCGTTCGGGCATGAACACGTCCTGGACGCGGGAGATCGGCAGGCCGAAGAGCTGGCCGCCGATCATCGCGGTGACGTACTCGACCATGGCGCCTTCGCTGGACTGGGTCTTGCTGCTCATCTTGCCTATCTCCTTGCCGCTTTACGCCGCCGCCCGGCTCAGCTCGGCGGCGCCGGCGGCGGTGGCGGTCTGTTCCTTCAGCGCCGCGATCAGGCCGGGGCGGTCGAACTTGGCGACATAGTCGTGGAAGCCGGCCTGGCGGCCGCGCTCGATCGCCGCCGGCGAGACCAGCGCCGACAGGCCGATGATCGGCATCGCGGCGAGATTGTGGTCGGTGCGCAGCGCCTCGGCGAACTCGAACCCGTTCATGTCGGGCATCTCGATGTCGGTCAGCACCACGTCGAAGCTCTGGCCCGCGCGCAGCGTCGCGAGGGCCTCCTGCGCGCCGGCCGCGGTGCGGACCCGGTAGCCGGCGGCTTTCAGCACCGGGGCCAGCATGTTGCGGAAGAACGCTGAGTCGTCGACCAAGAGCACCGACTGCGAGGCCATCGACGGCTTCATCTCCTTGCGGGTGAACCAGTCGGCGAACGCCATCGGCAGGAAGTGGCCGACATCGATCACCTCGGTGGCCTGGCCCTTGATCACGGCCGAGCCCAAAATGCCGCTGCCGGTGCCGCCGACCTCGATGTTGAGCCGTTCCTCGACGATGTCGATGATCTCGTCGACGACGAGGCCCATCGAGCGGCCGTCGTCGGCGAACACCAGGATCGGCTGCGCGCCCTGCGAAGCGATGCTGACGCCCTCCATCGCGACCAGCGGCATGAGCTGCTCGCGGTACTGCACCATGTAGCGGCCGTTACTGAACTCGATCTTGTCGGCGGGCAGCTCCTCGAGGCGGGTGACGAGGCCGAGCGGCACCGCCTTGGGCTGGCTGGTGCCGGCGCGGAACACCAGCAGCGAGGTGGTCTGCTCGCCAGTGCCGATGTGATGGGCGGCGGCGTCATCGGCCATGTCGTGGGCCGAGGCGCCGGCGGCGCCGAGCGCCTTGGCGATGCCGTTGGGGTCGATGATCATGATGACGGCGCCATCGCCCAGAATGGTGTTGCCGGAGAACATGTCGATGTGGCGCAGCTTGGTCGACATCGGCTTGACCACGATCTCCTCGGTGTGGAACACGCCGTCGACGACGATGCCGAAGGTCTGGCTGCCGACCTGGGTCACCACGATGAAGCCGTTCTCGGGATCGCTAGCGGCGCCGTCGTCGATCTTCAGGAGCTTCTTGAGGTGGATCAGCGGCAGCAGCTTGTTGCGCAGGCGCAAGACCGCGGTGTCCTTGATGCGCTCGATGCGGTGCTCGGAGTTGGCGCGGGCCCGCACCAGCTCGACCACGGACAGTTGCGGGATGGCGAAGCGGTCGCCGGCGGCCTCGACGATCAGCGCCGAGACGATCGCCAGGGTCAGCGGGATCTTGATGGTGACCGAGGAGCCCTCGCCGGCGACCGACTTGATGTCGATGGTGCCGCCGATCTGGTCGATATTGGTGCGCACCACGTCCATGCCGACGCCGCGCCCCGACACCGAGGTGATGGCGGCCGCGGTGGAGAAGCCCGGCGCGAAGATGAACTTGTGGATCTGGGCTTCGCTCATCTTCTCGAGCTCGGCCTCGGTGACGAGACCGCTAGCGAGCGCCTTGGCCTTGATCTTCTCGGTGTTGAGGCCTCTGCCGTTGTCGGCGATGCAGATGATGATGTGGCCGCCCTCGTGATAGGCCGACAGGCGGATGGTGCCCTGCTCGCCCTTGCCGGCCGCGAGGCGCTCGGCCGGGGTCTCCAGGCCATGATCGGCGGAGTTGCGCACCATGTGGGTGAGCGGATCCTTGATCAGGTCGAGCACCTGGCGGTCGAGCTCGGTGTCGGCGCCGTGCATCTCGAGCTCGATCTGCTTGCCGAGCTCGCTCGACAGATCGCGCACGATGCGCGGCAGCTTCTGCCAGGCATTGCCGATCGGCTGCATCCGCGTCTTCATGACGCCCTCCTGCAGCTCGGCGGTGACGTTGGACAGCCGCTGCAACGGCACCTTGAACTCGGTGTCCTCGTTGCGGCGGGAGATCTCCAGGAGCTGGTTGCGGGTCAGCACCAGCTCGGAGACCATGGTCATCAAATGCTCCAGCGTGTCCACGTTGACGCGGATCGACTGGTTGGCGACGCGGTCGCCCTCGGCGGCGGTCTCGTCGGCCATCGACCTCTTGGGCGCGGCCTTGGCGGCGGGTTTGGCAACCTCCTTGGCGGTCGCGTTGGCCGGCGCCGGCTCGGCCTTAACGTCGGCCTTAACGTCGGCCTTGACGTCGGCCTTGACGTCGGCCTTGGCGACCGGCATCGGCACTTCGATCGCGGTCTCGCGGAAGGCGCGCTCGAGCTCGTCCAGCGACACCTCGCCCGGGCGCAGCGGACGCTCCAGCGTCTGCGCGACCAGCGCGCCGGTGGTCATCGCCGGCGCGGCGGCGGCCGGGGCGTCCGGCGCCAGCGGCGGCGCCTCAGTGACGGGCGCACTCCCCGCCGCCATCGCCGCCATGCCCTGCGCGACCATCGCCTCCAGCTTCTCGATCAGGTCGCGGTCATTGCCCTC
Source organism: Bradyrhizobium sp. ISRA430 (assembly GCF_029909975.1). NCBI lineage: Bacteria > Pseudomonadati > Pseudomonadota > Alphaproteobacteria > Hyphomicrobiales > Nitrobacteraceae > Bradyrhizobium > Bradyrhizobium sp. ISRA430. The sequence continues at coordinate 7,766,133 of NZ_CP094516.1, read as the reverse complement.
GGGCTCGGCCTCGGTGGCCTCGAGCCCGGCCAAAATCTCCTTGATGCGGTCGATCGAGGACAGGATCACCGTCACCGCTTGGCCCGTCACCGGCATGCCGTCGCGGAACTTGCCCATCAGGGTCTCGCCGGCATGCGCCAGCGCTTCCAGCCGCGGCAGTCCCAAAAATCCGCACGTCCCCTTGATGGTGTGGACCAGGCGGAAGATGTTATCCAGGATCTTGGCGTTGTTCGGCTCCTGCTCGAACTTCACCAATTGATTGTCGACGGTGTCCAGGCTCTCGCTGGTCTCCGTCAAAAACTCCCGCAACAGATCATCCATGAAAACAGGCCTTCATACAGGGAGGGCACGCACGACGCGTATGCGCCTTCAGAATGGGGCCAGCTTCACCGCAAACCGTTTAATATTGGTTGAGTAAGTGCAAAGGAACGGAACCAACAAATAGATAAGGCGCTCCGGACAAACCGAAGCGCCTCGTAAAGATTCGATTAACCGCCTGCGGACGACGCCGCGCTTACGAAGCTGTAACGATGATGGCTTCGCCTTCCGGCGCGAGCGTCACGGTCAGACCGCAGGCCTGCGCCAGCAGCCGCGTATAATAGGGCTGGATCGCGTGCGCATCCGCGGCCGGGCCACGCTCGCCGCTGAGAAGCTCGGCGATGTTCTGCGGCAGTCGCGCATTGTGACCGGTCGACGTGACGCGAAAGCTCATGGTCTCGCCCTCACCGATCGGATCGACCGTCAGCGTGCCGCCCCGCGGGATGGTGTGCTGCGCGATCACGAGCATATTGAGCAGCAGCTTGACGCGATTCTTCGGCAACAGCAGCCGCGGCAGATTCCAGGTGATCGTGCACTTGCCGTCCTCGATGTGGCCGCGCGCCATGGTCTGCGCGTCGCCCAGATCGATCTGTGCGCCCGACGAGCCGGCGGCACCGAAGGCGAGGCGGCAGAACTGCAGGCGGGCGGACGCCGTCTTGGCGCTCTTGCGGATCAGTTCGAGCGCGAAGTCGCGGTCCTCGGGCTTGGGATCATCGTCGAGCACCTCGAGCCCGTTGACGATGGCGCCGACAGGGCTGATGAGATCGTGGCAGACACGCGAGCACAGCAGTGCCGCGAGTTCGAGCATATCGGGAGCAGTAGCGGTACCGGGTGACGAGGTGCCAGACATTAAAGGGGTCCTGGAGGGTTCCTGGAATTGCACGGCGCGGACGCGGCGAATCACGCATGCTTGACGGATGGGACGGGTTCTAACATTCGCAAGCCCGTCGCAGCTAGCTTGCGATAGGTTCGAAGCGGCCGTAATGCAGCGGCCGAATCAACCGACGAGAGGGCGAAACTTGCCGATGAATGAGGCATGCAGGTGAAGCGCATCATCGACGCCGAGGCTGCGACCGGCCTGATGGAGCCGCTCACGGCGCTGGTGGTGAAGGCGGGCGAAGCCATCCTCGCGGTCAACCGCGCAGCCATGCGCATCGACGGCAAGCAGGACGGCTCGCCGGTGACCGAGGCAGATCTCGCCGCCGACCGGATCATCGCGGATGGCCTCGCCCAACTCGCCGGCGAGGTGCCGACGCTCTCGGAAGAGCGGACGCAGCTCGCCTCTCCGCCCTTCCGTGACAGCTTCTTCCTGATCGATCCGCTCGACGGAACCAAGGAGTTCGTCGCCGGCCGTGACGAGTTCACCGTCAACCTCGCGCTCGTCACGCGCGGCGTGCCGGTGCTCGGCATCGTCAGCGCGCCTGCGCTCGGGCTGCTCTGGCGCGGCATCGTCGGGCGTGGCGCCGAGCGCGTGACATTTGACGGCGCGGTCATCGGCGCCGCCGAGCCGATCCATACCCGCAAGCTGCCGAACCAGGGCGAGCCCTGGGTCGCGGCGGTGAGCCGCTCGCATGGGGACAAGAAGAGCGAGGCATTCATTGATGCCCGGCCCAATGCCGTGAGACGGACGGTCGGCTCGGCCGTGAAGTTCGGCCGGATCGCGGAAGGCACCGCCGACATCTATCCGCGCTTCGGGCCCACATCGGAATGGGACGTCGGAGCCGGCTGCGCAGTCGTGACTGCGGCCGGCGGCAGGGTCACAGACGGCAAGGGCGGCGAGCTCCGATTCGGCGAGCGTCGCGACACTGGCTTCATCATCCCGGAGTTCATCGCCTGGGGTGATCCGCAGGCGGTACGGCCCTACTGACTGAGCTGGTCCTGGAGCGCCGGCCAGCGCTTGCTCACCTCGTAGAGAAAGCGCTCCGGATCGACCGCGAAGGCATCGCGATTGTCCTCGCGGCTGAACAAATAAAGCCGCTGCGCCGCGATCACGAAGAAGCGCGGATTGCCGGCGACGGTCACGCCCCGGGCGATATCGGCTGGATCATAGCCGCCGAACTGCGGTCCGTAGATTTCGGGATGAGCCAGGAAGGAGGCCCGGTTGCCCTCGTTGCGGAAGCGCCAGACCACGCCCCAGATGTTCGCTTCGAACTCTGCTGTGCCTTGGACCGGTTGGCCATCGACGAAATAGGCCACGGGGTCGAAGCCGTCGATCGCCACCCCGCTGAAGCGGTTGACGACGATCCGTTCGGTGGTGGCGGCCTGTGCCGGCAACCCGGAGCAGTCGATCCATATGCCCGCCAGCAGGCAGACGACGAGGCCGATAAAGGCAATTCCGGGGCGCAAAGGGCTAGCTTCCTGCCGTTGTGCCGTCATAGTTGCTGCGGATAACATCCGAGTCGAGGGGACATTCGGCGCAACCTAGGGCCATGCCTGTTGGCGTCAGGTTAAGGGAAGTGACCGGATTCGGTACCAGGGGTTTTTTATGACTTTCGCATCACGCCTTGCCGCAGTCGCGCTTGCCGCGCTGGTCGGTTGGATCGTGCCGGCCGCCGCCCAACAGGGGCCGCCGCCGAACCTGCCGCCGCCGCAGCGGACCCCCTCGCCCAACACCTATGGGCCGGACGAGCTGGTGGGCGCCGGCCACCGCTTCTTCGGCAACGTCTCGCGCGGGCTTGCCTCGATCATCGAGAAGGCTGTCAGCCAGTGGGGCCTGCCGAACGGCTATATCCTGGGCGAGGAAGGCTCCGGCGCCTTCGTCGCCGGCCTGCGCTACGGCGAAGGCACGCTCTACACCAAGAACGCGGGTGATCTGCGCGTCTACTGGCAGGGCCCCTCGCTCGGCTTCGACTGGGGCGGCGACGGCGCCCGCACCATGACGCTGGTCTATAACCTGCCCGCCACCAACGCGATTTACCAGCGCTTCGGCGGCATCGACGGCTCGGCCTACATCATCGGTGGCTTCGGTATGACGGCGCTCACAGCCAACAACATCGTGCTGGTGCCGATCCGCTCCGGCCTCGGCCTGCGGCTCGGAGCCAATATCGGCTATCTCAAATACACCCCGCGCGCGACCTGGAACCCGTTCTGAGGGTCCCCTCCTCCCCGTCCCCTACAGATCAACGTTAACGACAGGGCGGGGCTGGCTTTTTGCCGGCCCCCCATGGCATTGTCGTTGGTAAATTTTTCCTTGATTTGCGGAGTCCTGCCCCATGGTCGAACCGATCATGTATCTGGCGATCGGTTTCCTGCTCTCGATGCTGTGCGGGCTCGCGTTCGTGCCGCTGGTGCACAACCGGGCGGTCCGCCTGACCACGCGCCGGCTCGAGGCCGCAACGCCGCTGTCGATGGCGGAGATCCAGGCCGACAAGGATCAGCTCCGCGCCGAATTCGCCATGTCGGCGCGGCGGCTCGAGATGAGCGTCGAGCAGCTCAAGAACAAGACCACGAGCCAGCTCGCCGAGCTCGGCAAGAAGAGCGATGCCATCAACCGCATGAAGATCGAGCTCGGCGAGAAGAACGCCACGATCTTCGCGCTGGAGGCGCGCGAGAAGGCGATGAAGGAGCAGCTCCGCGCCACCGAAGAGGAATTCAGCGCCAAGACCGAGGCGCTGCGCGGCGCCGAGCAAGCGCTCACCGACAAGCAGGGCGAGCTCGCCAAGATCAACTCGGAGCTCTCCGACCGCTCGATGATGGCGGAGAGCCGCCAGGTCGAGCTCGTCGCGGTGCGCGCGCAGATCGAGCAATTGAAGAATCGCGTCGGCGATGCCGAGAAGGAGTTCGCCGCGACCCAGGCGCGCCTGAACCAGGAGCGCACGGAATCCGAGACCGCCTCGCGCGAGCTCGGCGATGCGCGCGGCCGCGTCGAGAATCTGAGCCAGCGCGTCACCGATCTCGACCGCCAGCTCATCGTGCAGGTCAAGGAGGCCGAAATGCTCTCGGGCCGCGTCGCCGATCTCGAGGGGCGGCTCGCAACCCAAGGCAAGCTGCTCGCCGAGCGCGACTATGAGAACAACCAGCTCCGCCAAGCCAATGAGGCCGCCGAGCGCACCGTCAAGGAGCTGCGCGTCGAGATCGCCGCGCTCAGCGGCGGCAAGTCGTCGGCCGCATTCGACGCGCTGCGCGCGGAAAAGGCCGCGCTGGAAGAGCAGCTCCGCACCGCGCGCGACGAGCGCGCAAAACTGCAACGCGACATCAACGGGATCCAGCAGCAGGCCGAGAGCTCATGGGCGACCGAGCGCATGGAGAATGCGCTGCTGCGCGAGCGCATCAACGACATCGCGGCCGAAGTCGCCAAGCTGGCGATGCAGCTCGAAGGCCCGAACTCGCCGATCGAGGCGCTGCTCGCCGCCGAAGCAGGCCAGGCGCCGAAGCCCGCCCCGCGTCCGGCCAACGACGCTGCGACGAACGGCGCGGCCAGCCTGCCGGAGGGCGGCGGAACGCTGGCCGAGCGCATCCGCGCGCTCCAGGCCCACGCCTCCCGCGCCCGCCAGCAAGGGGCGTAAAGCGGGCCGAAAGCGCGGTTTCGTTTGCGAATTGCGTGATCTACGGAAGGTTTTCGGGCGCGAGACCACCTGGAAACTTGACACGTTCGGCCCGCACTTCTAAATCGCGGGCTCCACAGAATGTGCCGGCCGGCCGCAAGGTCCGGCCGCCTGCATGATGGTCCCGGGCGCATAGCTCAGCGGGAGAGCGTTCCCTTCACACGGGAGAGGTCCAAGGTTCGATCCCTTGTGCGCCCACCATTTATAGCCAAAATTCAATGACTTAGCAACCCGCCTCCCCTCTAATGTGCCCCAGAAAAGCGGGGGCACAATAGGGGCACATCGATGCTTTGCTACCGCGCGCAAGAACTCCGTGCGGGGATTCATCGAGAGGTCGGCGATAAACTGCACCCTGCGAAGAGCTCTTGGGTGGCCAGTCGTTTTCGAGAAGCCGATCGTCGAAGAGGAGACGGCAGGCTCGTGCCGAGCATGTTTTCGCAAAGAGCATGCGATGGCGCTGTCGGGTTACGAGCAACGGCGACAACGCGCGCAAGCATTACCGTGCGCACCGAACTGGACAACCTGCTGGCCGAGCCCGGAGCCCCCATGCAGCGTTCAGGAAACGGCTGGAGAGAGCTCGCTTGAAAGCCGCAGTGGAAGGAGCGGCTGCGCTCCGAGGCAGGGCCCGAGTTTAGTCGATGAAGGGAGGCGGTTTGGGCCGCGACGGCCGTATGCATTTATGCTGGGCAGCGTCATCAACAGTCGCAATCGGCGACCCCGCGCTAGAACTCAGTGATACTTCTGACCTCTATTGTCAAAGGCGATCTTCGTGCCTTCCAGCACATCAACAACAGCCCTGTTGATTATTCCATCCTCGATAGAGCCTGACTGATACGAGATACGGGCGCCATTCTTTCTGTCGAATGTTGCGTGTATAATCTGCTCGGCATCGCACACGACCGCCAAATTCGGATTATGCGTTACCATGATGATCTGTCGTGATTTCTTTGCTTCGTTGAGAACCGGAACGAGCAAGCTCACAACCGTCTCGTTGTCCAGATTCTCTTCCGGCTGATCGAGGACGATGGGATTTCGTCCCTTGTCGACCAACAGATAAAAGATCAATAGAAGAGCGCCGCGCTGCCCGGGCGACAGCCGTTCGATGTGCGTGTCTTGAAACAGCAGCGTATACTTCGGTTCCAGATACTGAAGTCCGAATACATAATTGTAGACCTCCGACGGCGCCTTCTCCTTCCTCATTAGTGCCCTGATCCCTGGGACATTGGGCGCCGCCTTATCGGCGCTCTCGGTCAGCAGGGAAGTGACGTCTTCGGCAAAACCGACCGCATCGGCAGCATTTTCAAAGGCATATTTCTCAAATCTGCTACGGATTGCGGCGAAGCTCTCGTCTTCGCCCCGCAGCTCTCGTTGCAACCCCTTAAGGCTTTCCGGCTCCGTTTCGGATCCTTCAATTGCCTCCAGGGCCACTTGCCAACCCTTCAAGGCTTCCGTGTAGGCTTGGTACTTTTGCTGCGGATCGTTCAATTTCTGAGAGAGTTGCTTCTGCTCTGTGACCAGAGCCGCTTCCGTCTTAGCGGCACTTTCGACCCTTTCCGCCATCTCTGCGTCGCTCGCGAGCATCGTTTGCTCAAGCTGAATCAGGACGTGGCGGTTGACTGTCAAGGTAATCATCCTCTCCGCTGTAAGCTCGACCGCGGCGAGGTCATCCGCGATCTCTGATACGAAGGTCGCGAATTGCTTCTCAAACAGACTAATACGCTCGCCAATGTTGCGGAGCGATCTCTGCTTCCTGCCGATCAGCCGCCTGTCGTCGGCAACCTTCCTGGCCTCAGTCTTGAGCTGCTCCAGCGCCGCGCCGATCTCCGCGAGTCTGGCACTTGCCGCTTGCTGATCGGCAGTAAGAGCCGCCGTCGGCTGTTCGACCTCCGCGGGTCTAACTGTCGCGTGTTCCTCGATCTGCTTCGCCTTGAGCTTGACCTGCTCCTCGATATTTTTCTGGACGTTGGGATGGAGTTGATCCTCGGTTTCAACGATCTGCTCGTTGAGCGCCCGCAACGATTTGCGAAGCTCGTTCGTTTGAGCCCGGAAGACATTCTCCTGTTTGTCAATGAGCTGATCGAAACTGAGGGCCTCAAGACGGACGCTGTTCGGAACGTGCGAAAAAATCACCTCGCGCAGCTCTTTCTCGAACTCGTCCGTCTTGCCGGACACGTGATCATTGCAAAGGGCTTCGAATCGTCCTTGAGGTATGTACCGAACAAGTTCGACCCGCTCGGGCGATGGATCATCAGCAAGGCACATGACGCATGGATCGCCAGCTAGCCAGCACAGCCTGCCGACGAACTGGCGCGCCGGTTCACCCGCCTTCCCGCGAAATCGGTCCCGTTTGAGAAAAGAGAAGTGGACATTCTGATGCGAGTTTCCTAGCAACGCCACGATGTCCGCAAGGGCGCTCTTGCCGCTTCCTTTGTTACCAATGATCGCGATGAGGTCTGGGTTCAGAAGGATCTCGGTTCCGTCGAGCCAAGTGTCGGGAAGCGCGCTGTCAGGGTTCTTGTAGACGCTAATCCGGTCTATGTAGAACGTTTTGTGGCCATTGATCCGCTCGAGCTTCGGCGGCAATTCGCCTAGGAATGAGCGTTTGGCAGGTTCTTTCAGCACCTGTAACAGGCCCTTCCAGGTGGGATCGGCCTTGATCCACGTACGCTTGCCGGACGGAAACTGACCGTATCCGCGCTTATCGTTGGTCCCGTTTCCTCGGAAGCCGTGGGCATCGCTGCCGGAAACCGCGAGTCGAGGAACGCCCCTCAATGCCGCCTGGAAATTATCGAGCCATTTTCTGTTTCCCTCTGTTTCAACGCCACAAAAGGCGGCCCAATAATCCGTGCTTCTCGTTTCAAAAATGGGAGAAGATTCGAACAGCCCCAGCGCATACGCGTAATGATCCGTCCAATTTATTGAATCAAGTCCGTCGTAGGTGGAGAACGGCATGAAGCCAACTGCCCGACCACTGGGAACCTCGCGTATCGCCTCCTTGTATGAGTCGACCTTCAACTCCGCGATCCTGCATCCTGCGGCGAACGCCTCCTCGTCTTCTGAAACAACCCTGCTCTTGTCAATTCCATGTTTGGCCAGTTTGTCCGCGCCCACATATCGGGCGTACTCTATCAGCGCATCACGAGATAGCGGTTGATTGATGAGTTCAAGCTTGAGCCGCGAGAGAAAATCTCTGAGGTGCTGATCGCTGATTTCATCGGAGAAGAGGACGTGGGCATTAAGTCGGCCCTGCATCGGCGCTGCCAAGCGCAGTTCGATACCCGGAAAGACCGTTTTCAGAAGTGCCGGCGCCCCCTGTTCGCTGTGTCGCGCCTTTAGCGCGAACCAGCCATCGAACGTCCAGTAGTCCATGAGCCCGAACGCCACTGGAGCAGCGTCATTTAGGGCCTCGATCATCTCGTCGACGAGACGATCGTTTCGCACCTTGTCCGTACCGAAGCGCTCGCCATCCCAATGAAATGAGGCTGGCGAATGCATATGCAGATCCCACTCGCGCCATTCAGAGCCCCTCGGAAACATCCCTGCAATCCTTCCAGCTAGTATTTTTTTTGAACGAAACCCGATTAGTTTTAGTTCAGATGCGGCGATCACACCTAAATAACGTCGATGCTCTCAATCCGGAGCGCCGACGGCCGGGTCGTCTGCGCGAACAGAGTTGGTCAAGCTTGCCGGATTCACATGCTTCCGATCGGCCCACTCGACGAGATTCTTGGGACGGTACGACGCATCTGCCCGCCAGCGATCGAATACCGACTTGTCGATCGTCTCGTTCACATTCACGTGGGCGCCGTCGTCTCGGACGTCCGGCTCCTGGCCGATCGTCCGATAGAATGGCTTGGTGATCCTCGAGTACAGACCGTAGGCAAACTCTTTGTAGGAATCCGCAAGCGGCGCCGACAGTCCGTCACCGTCCAGATCCACCTCGCTTCGGAATGCGAGTCCTTGTGACTCGGCCTTCTTCATGATCCAGCGCAACGGCGCCTGAGGCAATAGGTCGGTCGCGTATCCGCCTCCAACGTTGGCGTGCGCGCCGACGAACCAGCGTTGCTCGACGCCGGAGATGGGCCTTGGCGCCGCGATGACGGCCTTGGGATCCTTCGGATGGCGGACGTCCCAGAGCGTGGGCGCGAAGTCGCCGCGATGTTCATCGATGGCGAGCGCATGATATCCGTTGAGGATGTGGATCCGAAGCCCTGTTTCGAGGAAATCGAAGGTCGACCTGCTAATCCCCTCGATGCTGAACGCCTTGAGGCCGAGCGACCCGACGGTGTCCCAGACTCCGACCATCTTCACGTCAGCCCGTCGCGAGTACTTTAGCAACCAGCGCTCTTCGGTCGTAATATTCTGAAGGTCCCCCGAGCTCTGCAGCTCGGCTAGCCGCCAGATCGTCTCCTCGTTCCCGCGCTTATAACGGTCATATAATTGAGTGATGCCGATGGGCGAGCCCGGCTTCAAAATTCCGAGCTTTGCGGTCAGGCCTGCGAGGCTTCGCGCAGTGTAAGCTCCGCGACTGAACCCAAAGATGAATATTTCATCCCCGTCATTGTAGTTCTCGACGAGCCACTCGTAGGCAAGCCGGATGTTCTCATCGAGACCCTTACCAAAGACGCCGCCAAGAAAGCCATTCACTCCAACCTCATAATAGATCAGTTGCGGCATTCCGGCAGCATCTTTGGGAGCGCACAAAGCTCTCATGCGCCACACGTTGGTGTTGCTGTTCACCGCGTTCCAGGTGCCGTCGAGGAAGATCGCGAGCCTCTTTCTCTGGTTGGAGGGGCCGGAGAACGCCTCCTGGTTTCCGCCACTGGTCTGTGGCTGGCCGACGATCGCGCTGACAGCAACGATCATACCGATAAGGATCGAATAGCCGACAACCCTCTCTACAATTTTCGCGAAACGCTTCATTTGCCCCCTCCCAAACAGCCCAATGTTTATGGCAACCGACTTAGCCCGCACGGGCCTATTGGATGCGACAACGCAAGCAATGCAGCAGCCGTCGTAGCCCCAAACCGTTTCTGATGGCTGCCGAGCCTCACAGATTGTTCGATTACAATCGGAGGCCGCAGTGAATCAACAACGCTTCGTTCCTATTAGGAATCTGGTGTGCTGTACGTACCGTTAGAGCAATCAACGCAGTCTTTCGGCGCGATGACGGCATGATTCGCGGCGAAGCGGCCCGAGACAGGTGCCCATCGTAGTTTGTGCAGATTATGAGAGGAGCACAACTCCAGGCAGATGTCGTGACTGTCGTTTGCAGCAATCAAACACTCTCTGCTCGGCGCGCTCAATCTTTCGTGCTGGACGCCCTCACACCTGCTGTCTTTTTTTCGGCCGCCGCAAACGCGCCTGCAAGCCACGTCTTAATAGGGATACATCCAGTAGGTCGTATCGGTCTCGTCGGGCATCGAGCGTAGAGTGGGGTCCGCTGCAGCGGTTTAAGATGCGCCGAAGAAGAGATGATCCTGCCGATGTCATCGAGAACCGCGCGGCTCGTTGAGTATGTACTGTGGTTTAGAGCAAACATTTCACTCCCTACCGCAGAAACATCAATCGTTTCGATGCCAGGCACCAGGGTTGGCCCACTCTGAGTCACGAATCCCATTCGCGATTTGGATTGCGCTTTCTTCATGGAAGCTAGCAGGGCTAGATCCGTCGAGGACGCATAGAGAGTTACCGCCCCCGCTGCTGCTTTAATCTGATTTGCACGTTGCAGATAAACATCACGGTCCACGTCCGGGGCAGCAAAAATCAGCTCGGTAATTCCAAGCGTCGTCTGGCTCAAGGCAGCTTGCTGCAAAGCGCCAAGGACGACTTCGCTGCCGAGGCTATGTGCAATGACGATGATTCTGGAGACCTTGCCCTCCTTTTTGATCAGCTGGAGAAGGTCGAACAGGCCATCCGGCGCGAACAGAGCACTCTCGCGGTCGTAGTCGTAGTCCTTCCATCCGCCCTTGGACGGCCAGGAATACATCATGACGCGTCCCTTGTAGTTCGCGTCAAAGGCGATTTGGGCTGCCTTGAAAGCCGCGTCGTTGAACGCAACGTTATAGCCGTGCACAAAGAGCATCAGGCTGTCTGCCGGATTTGCAATAGCGGCCGCAAACTCCTCGCGTGAGAGCCGATTCAGCTTCTGAATTCGAAAGTGTTTTCCGTCCTGCTCCGCCTCTTTCGTTCCCCACCAACTGGTCCCGGGGATTTCCACTTCGCCCATCTTGTGAACGATGGGAATGCTGACCGTCACATAGCCAAAGGTGTTGGAAGCGGCCCGGCCATAGGAGATCTGGCTCAATTCCAGACCTGGTCCGCCCGTCACAACGCGATTGGTAGCAAAGTAGACCGGCACCAAGCCCTTAATTGCAGACTTGTTGGCCACCACCTCGGCTCCGGTGGTGCTCTTGTTGGGAGGCGCCTCCTCGCTCGCCTCACCGGTCGTCGGTCGCCAAGGCCGGTCTACATGGTAGCGCCGGACATGGTGGTAGTACCCTGGCCCATAGCGGTAGCCGTATCTTGTCAGTGCATTCCCATGTTTCTTGGGAGCCTTCTGGACATGCGGCTTGAGCGGCTGTGAGGCCGGCCCCTGATGGGCGCAACCGGTCGCGAGCGCGCAGAACAAAACAATGAGCACCGTCCGGAGACGTCGGCAAGCCTCTCCGATCCGTTGCAGACGGTTCGAGGCCCAATTTTGCGATGCAAGCATGACCATCTATCGTAACCTACTTCGCGAGGACCTGAGACACATTGACCGTAGCCCCCAGCCATCCGCGGTACCTGTCCACAGCGGGCCCGCTGGTGAGCTTATAGGTGAAGCGTGCCTGCGCTCCGCCGTCGTTGATCGCGCAAGCGATATTGCTTGCGCCATTTGCCGTCTCGACATGCCATTTGCATCCTGTGATGCGGTAGCCGGGCTCAGCAGGGAAGGTCTCGGTATAGTCCGCCGAGTGCTCGGCAAACACGACCGGGTGATCGTCCTTGGTCTTGTCCACCGTATACGAGCGATCGATCTGCTTCGGCTCGACGAGCTGCGATACCGGCACGTTCACGATGAGGCGGCGGTCTTCGGGCACGAGAGTGTGGATTGCGCCAGCTAGAATCTCGGGGATCTTCACGCCGGCGTTGGCCTGGGTCTGCACATGCGTGGAGTTCAGCTTGCTCCAGTTCTCAAACGAGATCGTTGTGTCGACCCATTTCGTCCAGCAAACGTACGGCTGGGGAATGGCGGCGATCATGTTGTAGAGTGGGCTTGCGGTAATCACGGTCGCGGGGATGATGAAGTTGACACCCGAAACCTGTGCCTCATTCCACTTGACGATACCGCCGACCGCGATCCCAAGCAGTGCGCCGAACTCGTTGAAAGCCGGGCCGCCGCTGTTGCCGACATTCATCACCGTATCGGTCTGCCACCGGCCATTGGGGTTGGTTTGATTGCTGATCAGGCCACTCGATATGCTGAGATCCAGATCGAGAGGATAGCCGAGCAGATACAGCTGGGTGCCCATCGGGGCCTGCCGATTGTCGTCGATCACCGGCATCGGACACCGCGAGGCTCCCCCGCTGCTTCCCGCGGGTTGCGCCAGTTCGAGGAGTGCGAGGTCTCGGGTATCGTCGCGATGCACGGCAGTGACCTTGATCGGGTTCGCATTGCGCGATCCCAGCCGGGCATCAACCTCGAAGGTTTTGTAGTTCTCCTCGCGCCCGATGACATGGCTGTTGGTCAGCACGAGGCTATCGCCGATCAGTAGCCCGGAGCCGCCACCAACTTCCTGCTTGCCGTTGAACATCACGCCAACGAACTGGACGTGAACCGTCCTGACGTTGTACCGCGCGGCAATCTGCACCGCCGCACGATCCGCTCGCGCCGGCGCGCACATCAATGTAAGGACGCCAAATGTCAGGACGGATAGAACGTCCTGACAGCGGCGATATCGAGTGGGCTTAATTGTCCGTTTCCGTTCCATGCTGAATTACAATAGTTCATTATTGAATTGGGATCGTATTTGGTGACTTTGTAATCGCCGACTGAGCCTGACGCTTTTTCGTTGCGACATTGCTCCGGAGCATCATCACGATTCTGCTCATGCGTGAAGCCGAGCGCGTGTCCGAATTCATGGACCGCGACTGCGCGAATGCAAAATTCGCGTTTGTCTCGACAGCCTTTGCTCCAATGATTGAAACTGAAATTGAGGGTCATGCCCGAGGGCTTGCCGTCCAGGTATTTTCCGACCACGTCCGTGTGGGCACCCTCGTCGGCTATGCGCACATGAACGCCAGGCGCGCCGTCGGTACAGGCGGGCCACATCTTCGAAAACCGGACGCCCCCTTGCGCCGCCGTCTCCCAAGTCTCAGCAACGGCTTTCCGGACGAGGTCGGCATATTTGCTGTCCTGCGCTTTGAGATTTTCCCAGCAGACTGGAATTTCCTTGATGTCCCACTTCGAGCCGCGGATGACCGTGCCGTATAACTCCATTTCGGACACGCCGGAAGGAAGCGCAGGCTGAGCATTCGCGCCCCAAGACAGAGAGAGCGCGAGCAGCAGTACGAGTCTGGGCAACCAGAGGCGAAACATGCTTCCTACTGCGTCGGAGTTGGGCTCGGCGGGAAGACCGGCACCGGCGCCACAATGAAACCATTGGTCCGAGGTCCGCCCCCGCTACGGCGACCGCCAGGTCCCACTCCTCCCGGGAATTCCTGCGATTTCTCTCCGCCTGGCGAGGGCGCTGTATAAATGGGGTTCTCCTTTGACCCGAGCGGCGGCGTTTTTGCCGCATAGCCAGCCGAGCCGGACTTGGCTCCATTGGCAAGGACCGCATTCGGACCATTGATGTAAATCCCGAGATTGCTGAACTGCTGCGCGGAGGCAGAAGCCTGGATTGCAGCGGGGGTCCAACGCACCGAAGTGAGGGAGTACTTTGCCTCGACGCCGCCGGTCACCTGAACCGAGAAAGTGTACGTCATCTGCGCTGGCTCCGCGCTCTCCGAAGGCATGGCGGGCGTCAGATTGTTGGCGGAGATGAGAACAGCGTTGTCCCGCAACCACGTTGCAAATGGCTTCGAAGCATCGACAATGATGCGCTTGTAGGCGACGCGCTCCGGAAATTTGTTCTCGGCGAGAGCCTCGAGCTCGGCCAGATCAGTGGGCGTTCCACGATAGCAGCCACGTTCATACGTTGCCGAACCGGCTGCAGCGGGAGTTGTATCGGACGCAAGCTGGGCATTCTGCTTCATGAGGAATGACCAGATCAGGTCATAAGTGTCCTGGGCCGAAGCGGTGGGGCCTGCATGAGTGACGTCATTGCCCGTCGCGTTCAGAATCCGCTTGTAGTCGAATGCTGTGCCGGATCCGAGTCCGCCCGTATCGGTCACCTTCAACTCCAGGAAGAAGGTGCCATACAGGAACGGGTCGATGTCAAAATGAGCGTACTTGTCGAACGCTTCTTCCGGCCGGGTTTTGTAGATTTTCAGGTATTCCTTCCGCCTCTCGCGCTCGATTTGGTAGAAGGTCACGACCTCACACCTGATCGACTTGAGGAAATACGGCAGCTCACCGGCCGTGATCACGCCCGTCTGCGGATCATGAATGTAGTACAGGCTCGTGCAGCCGCCCATGGCAAGGCAAATGCCAACGCAAGCCGCGGCGCGGCTTAATTTCCACATCTGATCGTCCCCCGTCCACGTCACTGACCGCGCGCGGATCTCCCGCCCAAATTGAAAAACAGTCGCATCGGTTCGTCAATAGCATCGTGACCACACTGCAGCTTTTCGTTGTCCCTGGTGCTGTTGGCGCAGATTTTCCGCGCGCCGCGGGCGCGTCGTTGAAAGCAGGGCTGAATCACCAGACAAGATCGAGACCAAGAAGTGTGAGCAACGCGTCGAGCCGATTGCAAACAAGCCAGCGCGCGCCTATCGAAGAAACATATTTGCTTGCGTGATTTGGACGAAGATTTTGCCCGGGCCCGTCGACAACCGAACCGAGAGAGCGGACTTTGCTGCCTGGAAAGAGGCAGCCCAAGAGCTTGCTCACGGGCACGAGGCGATTACGAATGCCAGTCGGGACGAGCTCAGGAAAGCTCTGGTTGATCTTGACGCGCTGTTTCGCAGTGCTCCCGGCAGCGTCCACAAGGCCTACCGAAATCTGACCGAAAGGCGGATCGAGAAGGTGCGGGAAACCTTCACCGACGCGATAGGAGACGGCCATCTCTCGTGGTCGCTATCCGATGAAGCGCCCGAATTGGCGGCGTTGGCGATGGGCGGCCTCATACGGGAAATCGACCGGGTGCTTGCCGAGCGACGCTCTCACTGGCCGATCGCGCCAAGTGAGTGGCACCTCGAGCAGCTCGGATGCTGGTTCATTCCGCGGCAGGGCGTCAGCGCATTGCGCCCTGCCCGACGGGGGCAAGCCTATTCAAAGCGAGGCACGCTCTTTCACCGGATATTGCCTACACTGATACAGGGCTACCCCATCCACGTGGTCGATACCCGGACGTTGCATAGTGCAGCGAAGGATGCGAGCAAGTGGAAGATGGGAGCTTGCCTGTTCAAGGAGCTGAAGCTCAATCCCGAGTTCATTTCGCTAGACGACGATAAGCGTTTCATAGTCGCCAGCCTGGAGGCGCCTTCTGCAGGAGAGGCGATTGCGGTGCAGATCGGCCAGGCGCTGCGAGAAAATTGCATCGCGGTCGTCTGGCCTGAGCTGACCGTTCCCCCGGATTTGCGGGAGAGGATCATCAAACTTATCCGCGAGCGTGACGTCGCTGATGAGCTCGAAGCGCCCGAAATCCTGATTCCAGGGACCTGGCACGAGGCAGGTGACCATGGGACCGTAAACCGCGCTCGGATCTACGACGGATATGGAGAGGAGCGCCTGATCTACGACAAGATCGCCCCTTACGCTGACGATGATTGGGGCGCGGAAAACATCACTGCGGGCGATCGCATATGTGTCCTTGCCACCGAAGGCGCCTTGATCGGCGTCGCCATTTGCCTTGATTTCTGCGACGTATGCGAGACGCCGTTCAACGAGCTCGATGTCGACGTGATGCTGGTGCCCTCGATGGGGAACGACCGCACCATGCAAGGCCACCAGACCACAGCAGCCCAGGTCGAGGCGCGGTTCGGCACGCGAAGCTTTGTGGTGCAACATCCCACTCACACAGCCTTCAATGATCAGAGACTAGGTACAATCTTACCTCTGTTGAAGGAGCCGAACTCGGTTTCAGCTCGAGAACTCGGTCAAAAAACCGTTTGGACTGCCTACAAATGGGGCCCTTGACACCTAGATTCCGGGACTAAAATCAGAGTAAAGCGTTGTAAAACGTTCTTAACGGTTGTGATGTAGGTCTAGCCCATGTCTGACGTAGCATTGGAAAAGGTAGAGACGGGCGAAGCAACGGCGAGCGAGGCCAGGCGCCTCGTTTCGGAATTGCTCAAAGAGGGATCCGAAAGAAGTCTGGAGCGGCTCTACGCCACGCTCGGCGCGTGGATTTGGAACGCCCTCGAGAGCCGCCGGCGCGATCCGGAGCTACGAGAATGGTTCGACATCCTGCGACGGACGAGCGCAACGCTCGGGCCGAGGAATGCTGCCTACGCGGAGCGCTTCCGAGCATTCTACGATCTGCTGCAAATGTCGATCAATACCTCCAAGCTCGTGCGTCCGAGCGAGGTCATGCATCGTCAGCACGTGGTCGCAATCCTTCGGCTGCTCCGCGACGCACCGTCGCGTCAGATGGAGAAGGCAGCGATCGCCAAGAAATTAGAACTGAGAGATGCCAATCTGAGCCGTATTCTCCGATTGATGACGAATGCGCGATTTGTGGAACGAACGACACAGGGAAAATTCGCTCATTTCGCTTTAACGCGCGACGGCTTGTTTGAGCTGGAAAACCGCGAAAAGCGTGAAGGCAAGAAGCGCAGCCAATTGCCTGCACTGCTGCGAGATAAATATCCGTCGGCAGGAGCCGCTCACCCTCATCACCTATCGGCGGATGTGGATGCGGTTCTTCGCTCCTTTGACCTGGCGATACAGAGCTCTGCGCACGCGCCGAATACGGCTGGGCTGCTCAATGCGGGCGCTATTGGCGTCCGTCGCGCCATGGAAGACTATCTGCTTCATTTTCATGGACCAGCACCTGCAGCGCCCGGATACATGAAGGTGAGGACAAAGAATTCATACCAGGGCTTTTCCGTAACCGCCGTCCAGACAAAAAAGGCCGAAGCCCACGGCTCCTACACCATCGAGGCGGCAAGCAGTCCCAAACCCGCCTCATTCCCTGTAGGGGCACTGCATCTGTACGATGAGGATGAACATGCCGAATGAGGATCTCAATGCTTTGAAGCCGGATGAGGCGCAAAGCGATCCCGACTCTGTCGTGCTGTATGGAAGCGCCCTCGTCGATCGACTGACATATATCTCAACAACCTTCAGCTCGCTGATCATGAGTGTGGGCAAAGCTGCTCGAGACGATCGCGACGTCCTGGTCCCGCTGGTGGAGGTGAAGTTCGAGGGCCCGAGCGGCCAAGACGACGCCCTATCGAAGACCTTCTTTTCAGAGCTGGTGCCGCTCGAAAACGTAGCTTTCGTTCTTGAGGACATATCGAACGATCTCACGACCATTTGCCGTCACCTTAGTGCGGTGAGTGCTGGACCGGTGAAGCCCGATTTCAAGCGGTTGGGAGAAACAAGAAGGCTTCTGAACGAAGCCAAGGACAACATGCAAAAATGCCTGGCAGATTTGGAAGGGATTGGCTGAGGCCTCGAACGGCCTGCCGTTTTGCAAGGGTCCTCGATTGCGGCGAGAAAAATGGACGAGAGTCTTTCTTTTTCAGCGCAACCATCCCCCGGCTTTACGATGCTGGGATATCCTTCTCGGCTCGATGTGAAACACAGCTCAGTCACCACCTCTCCGGCCGCCCCCTATAGCTATGCTGCTAGGTTAGCCAGCACATCAGCTTTCTCCAGGCTAGCTCTGAGCGCCTCGTCGGACACGTGCGTGTATATTTCCGTGGTTGATATGCTGGAATGTCCAAGCAATTTTTGAACGAAGCGGATATCGACGCCGCGCTCGATCAATAGAGTGGCGGCTGTGTGACGCAACATATGCGGCGTAATCCGACGCCGGCTACTCGACAATTTGGAATAGCGACGAAGAGCGAGGCGAACCGATTGCGGCCGCATCGGCCGCTTAAGTCGATTCACAAAAACATGCGCGCTTTTGGCCGGCTGCTTCGCGCGCGCGTCCAATAGCTGCAGGAGCCCCGACCGAAGCCCCGGATCAGAGATGTACACCTCGCGATCCCTCGCTCCCTTGCCGCGAATCCTGACGCGCGTCCCCTCGGGAGCCACATCGGCAATAAGTATGTTGCAGAGCTCACCTACCCTTATTCCGGTCGCGATCATCAGGCGCACCGCGATTGAAACGGACCGTGACGAGATGGGTGTCACTCTTCCGGCGCTTGCCAGGCCCGACAATACGTTGCGAGCCTCAGAATGCGAGAGGCAACGCGGCAACCGCTTTCGTCGCGGAAGTTCCAGTCGCCAGGCACGGAACGGATCCGCAGCAGGCTCCAAGACGGCCGTTCGACGAAAGAATGTGCGCAGGCAAGCGAAGCGCCGACGCGCAGTTGAGATCGAAAGCCTCCGCCGCTCCAACAGATCGGAAAGATAAGCTCCAAGATCCGCGCCAATTATCGATTCAACCGAACGATCGGCACCCAAGAACCGACGGAAGTCGTTCAGATCCACAGCGTAGGCTTGCAGGCTGTGCGGGGATAGTTGCCGCTCAATCGCACAATACCGCAAGTACTCCGCAACCGCTGAGCTGATCAGCATCACAACCACACTCCATCCGCAAACGCGACCAGTCTCTATCGCAGTACAAGCAGGCTTGGGATGGGCTCAGATTCATTAATGGTAAACACCCTCACAATGAGCCGCGGGGAGAGCACATAACTCGGAATTATGGCGTCTATCTCCTCCACGTTTGCGATTGAGGTGTTCGACCGTAAGCGAGCACGCTCTGACAGGTTGGCGGATTTTCTCGCTTTATATGTCCACCACTTCGGTCCAGAGCACCGTACTGCTTCCAACGAACTGATCGAGTTTCTCGCTTCCCCGAATCAAGGACAATCGATCACTTATTTTGGGTTGACGTACGATGGAAATCCCTGCGGCTTCGCCACATTTATGTATTATCCAGAAGGTCCCATTGGAGTAGTCGACCATCTGGTGATCGCACCCAACCTGCGCGGTTACGGAGCTTTTTTCGGTTTCTGCGATTTGATTGCTCGGTACATCGAAAGGAAGCGGCTTCCGCTGGACTTCATTGTCGCGGAAATAATGCTCGCTGATGGAAGTCTCGTGACAAGCATAAGACCAGCCCTGCTGGTTCGGCTGATGCGTTTGGTTGGTTTCAAGGCGGCGAGAGCGGCGTACTGGGCGCCAGATCCTACGATCTTGCACGACCGAGAGAGCTGCAAGGCCGTGCTGTTGTTTGCTTCTCAACCTGATCGAGATGAATTGCCCGCCGTCGAGTTTCTTCGATTGGTGGAGCTGATCTACAAGTCCCACTATCAACGCTGGTACGAGCGGACTATGCCCGCCGAAAAGTTCCGACGCTACCAAGAGGTCGCGGACGAGCTTCTTCAAAAGATCCGAGCCGGGGCTGCAAAGGACAAACGGGTCGTGCTAAACGGGATGAAGAATATTGATTTGGTCTTCTCATTGGATCCAAATCCACCAGCGAATCCATCGACCCTATTCTACATAGGATTGTTGTTAATCCCGGCGGCTGTAGGAATCGCTGTAGCATTTGCTCAGGAACTTAGAGTCGCTGCTGTCGCGGCTGGACTATCGATTGCGTTGATCGGTCTTTTCGCCGCGAACGGAAGGTTACGCAATCTGCTCATGCAAGCTTTTCGGCTAAAAGAATAGCGTCATCGCCGAACGGGTGAAGCACGCCCAAAAAGCGATCAAGCGGAGCGAGTCTTGCCGACACTTGCTGATCAAACCCAAATCGAAGCGCTAGTGCCGAGCCAATGTGAAAACCTTGGCGTTGTTTGATGCTGAGCCCTCGGTTGCTTAGGAGGGCGTTCACATAAGAGGGGCTGTAGATCCATAGAGTATCTTGGCGTCCGCTGTTTAACGTATCAATTCGGACGACAGGAGCGCCCCATCTTAATCTGAATAACTGTTCGAAGGTCGTCGACGTCTCAAAGTGTAGCAACAAATGCCCGCCGGGACGTAGAACTCGTGATATCTCGACAATGGCTTCTGCAGCGGAAACATAGTTCAGGACGGATGCGACGCACACGATGAAGTCAATGGAGTGATCTCCAAATGGTAGCCGCTCAAGGTCTCCAGCGATTGGCTTTGACCGACCTTGCAACTGGCTCTTGAATCGATCAAGGCTGATCGCATGTGTTGGCAGCCACGGGTATGGCTCACATCCGCATCCCGCATCCAGTATTGTCTCAGCTCGCTGAACTAACGTACGAGCGTGCCGTTCAGCGAAGCAATTGATGGCAGAGCGCTTGTACGCGTTCCAGCGATCTTGTGGGTCCCAAATGGGTTGCCCCTGACCATAGAGTCGCTCAGCAGATTCCCTAATCAAGCGTCCGTCTGATGACCGCATAATTCCGAGTTATGTGTTATTGGGCCGAAACTTTGCCTGCCCTGAAAGCTGTTAATTCTATTAATCCGGGAAGAAAAGGCAAGCGCGCAACCGGAGGCCGACGGTCTGAGGGTGACGGGACGCGCTATTCCGAGGCGCGCTCCGCACATGAGTGCTCAATGAGCTTCGTCGCTGCCTGTCGGCAACCGCCCGGCGAGCTGTTCGCAAGTGGACCTGGCCATCATAAGGCCTATTGAGCAGAAATACGGCAGGCGACAGCCGCTTCGCGCTGATTATCGCCATCGCTGCAATGCTAAGGTTGGCTCTTCTATTTGCCCCGGACCAATGTGGTCGGACGCATTCGCAATATAGTCATGGCACGAACTTTCCTCGCCACCCGGTAACGCTACCTGGGATCTGGTGAACAGCTATTTCGCCTGCATCCTCGCTCTCGCCGCGTCATTCGCTGCCGGCCTTTGGTTCGAACGCGCCCCCATCAGACGCGGCGCAGAGATTGGTGGAGCGTCTGCGCTCGCGCTGTCCTGCCCTTTCGACGCCATCCAGTGCCTCGGCGGATCCTAGCCATGCCGTCGACATCGGCAATAACTATGCCCATCCCGCGCCGGCGCCTACGGCTTTCCATAAATTTCAGAACTCCCCGTCCTTTGCTTGTGATGCGCCGGCTGGTGCGCGTCTGTTCAGCTCCAAGCTTTGCCACGCAATGGTTGGCGCCACGGCTCGCACAGTTTCTCGCCGCTTATCCGAAGCTTGAGGTTCGACTAGTCGCAAACACGGATTATGCGCGCTTTAGCAATGACGATTTTGAATCGATATCGTCTACGGTCCCGCGCGCGCCGAGGGCGCCGAAGTTGTCCCTCCTCCGGAGGAGACGGTCACCCCGCTCTGTTGCCCTTTCCTGGCAAGATCAATCAAAACGCCTACCGATCTACTCGATCAGACGCTGATCCGCTCCGACGTGAAGCAGGTTCAACGGCACCTATGGTTCACCGCGAACTGATTGGAGGCTCACCGCATCGCCCGATCCCGTCTAGAGCCCATCGATGGACGACGCGGCGATGCCATAGGCATCATCGGTCGGGTGGTTCGGCTGATTGCGCGTCGAAAGCCGTCCCTTTAGCCCGATCCTCGTAGCGGAATGTGGTGACCACTTCCCGCTTCGACGCAACCGAGATCAGATCCTGTAGCTGCATGATCTTCGAGACCGGAAGCGACCATTTCAGGCGTCTCGTCGGGCGCCACCGCCTCAAGCTACCGTTGGCCTTCGGGCTTAAGCAGCCAATCGCGGAATTCGCCGACGGTGAGCGATGAGACGATCGCAAAGGCCGCCGGATCATGTCGATCCAAGATCAGGCGAGAGACGTCGTCAGTACGGCCGGAATCAGTTCCTCGGCCAGGATGGCCTTGCGCGGCAGATCGGCGAGCGCCATCTGGCCGCAAGCCGCTCTTCCGGACCGTCAGCGGCGATGCCGACGAGCTGATCGCCCGTCCGCTCGGACGTCACCTTGGCCATCAGATCCCTGAGGTTAGCAAAGCGGACAACCGTCCCTCCGATGGCTGTCCTGTAAGGCATGATTGGTGGTTATCCCTGGATCAAGGCGAGCGCTTCGGCATGAAGCCGCGGCGTTGCGGTTGCCAAGATGCGCCCTTCCGAGTGAATCGAGAGCGGGCATCCCTTCCAATCGGTGATGCAGCCGCCGGCGCCCTGCACGATCGGAACCAGCGCCATGTAGTCATATGGCTGAAGCCCCGTTTCGAGAACGATGTCGCAGTGTCCCGACGCAAGCAGGCCATAGATGTAGCAATCGCCGCCGAATCGGCGCATCCGCGCAACTCGCGACAGCCGCTCGAATGGCTCCATCTCGCCTTTGCGGAACATGTCAGGCGATGTGGTGTAGAAGCTCGCGTCGGCGACGCTCTCGCATGCGCTGGTCCGAGCCAATCCATCGCCAAACCGCGCCACGCTGGGCTTCGCCATCCACCGCTCGCCCGTAAAGGGGATGTCGATCAGGCCGCAGAACGGCTGCTGCTGATAGGTCAACGCGATCAGCGTGCCGAACAAGGGAAAGCCGCTGATAAAACTCTTGGTGCCGTCGATCGGGTCGACGATCCAGGTGAATGCTCCGCCGGGCTTGGCTCCGATCTCCTCGCCGATGATGCCATGCTCCGGAAAGCGCGCCTCGATCCCTTCCCTGAGACGCAACTCGACGGCTCGATCGGCGATCGTCACCGGGCTGGCATCGGACTTGGCAACGACATCCAGCGGCGTGCGGAAATAGGACAGCACGATGGGCCTGACCGAATCCGCGAGCTCGGCGGCGAATGACAGATAGACATCGGCATCGTCTGCCGTGGAGGCATATTGGGCCATTACAACTCCTTCAGGAACAGCGGCCATCGCGGATCGCGGATGATGGAGCGCGTCCGCATGTGTATCCAGATGCCGTATTTGTGACGCGCCAATATAGGCTCAAGCAATCCGCTTAGGCGGCTCCAGGCTCCCGCAAACGTCCTGCGTCTGCCACCAGGATTTTAAGTGTCGTCTCGCGACAGCGGTGGGATCATCGTCGTTGCCAAGAGCGGCCTGATACGCAACGCCACTATCTTTGAATTGTTAAGAAGTACGTATCCATCCTCGACCTTGTATTGTTCTTCCGGCTATCTCGCCGGTATCGCCCTTCGCGCCCGACGAGGACCGAACGATAACACTAAGGCTGCGAGATTCATGCGGCATTTTCGACACCCTAGATATGTGATTTGTCTATTAACGCGTTGCCGGTCATCAAACGTCGCGCGCGAGGCGCGATACGTGTTCATCAAACGCTACGACATTTCCCCTCCACCTGATCAGCATGACCGGCGAAGGAGTTCGTGGGGCTGCCCAGGCACCTTTCGGGCAGTGCCTGACTAACCCCGTCCCCTGACCAAAAGCTGACGGCCGCGATCAATTCCTCGAATTCGGTAACTTGCGGGGCGCGACGCACCCCAGTCAATTTAGAACAGCGATGCTACAAGCCTCAAACTTGTCAGAGTTTTCCAGTCGCGGAGGCAGTGTTCGTCTTTGTCAAGGTCTTCACCAATCGTGGCGAACGAATCTTCGCCGCCATCAGGCCACGTCAGCAACTGCGGGTTCAAGGCTGAAGGGCTGACTGTCAAGATCGTGTCCCTAGGCGTGGTGTAACTGGCGGTGGGACACCGCGTTCGCCGGCGAGGGCCGGACAAGTCAGCTGGCGATTGCCGGGAAGCTGACGGCGGGATCATCGCTCAACGGCGCGATGGTTTCCAGCGTCATGTAGCGGGCGCGCTGGACGGCCCATTCATCATTCTGCTCGAGCAGGATCGCACCGACGAGGCGAACGATGGCGTCCTCATTGGGGAAGATGCCGACCACCTCGGTGCGGCGCTTGATCTCGCCGTTGAGGCGCTCGATCGGGTTGGTCGAGTGCAGCTTGGTCCGATGCTGGGGCGGGAAGGTCATGTAGGCGAGCACATCGGTCTCGGCCTCGTCGAGGAAGCCGGCGAGCTTGGGGAGCTTGGGGCGGAGCTGGTCGGCGACCTTTCGCCATTGGGTCTTTGCGGCCTCGGCATCGTCCTGGGCAAACGCGGTGGCGATGAAGGCGGAGACGACACGCCGGCCGCTCTTGCCGGCATGCGCGAGCGCGTTGCGCATGAAGTGGACGCGGCAACGCTGCCAGGAGGCGTTGAGCACCTTGGCGACGGTGGCCTTGATGCCCTCATGGGCATCAGACACGACCAGCTTGACGCCGCGTAGGCCGCGGCGCGCGAGCTTGCGCAGGAACGCGGTCCAGAACGTCTCGGCCTCGGACGGGCCAATATCCATGCCGAGAACTTCGCGCCGGCCGTCACTGTTGACGCCGACCGCGACAATCACCGCGACCGAGACGATGCGGCCCTGCTGGCGCACCTTCACGTAGGTGGCGTCGATCCACAAATACGGCCAGTCGCCCTCGATCGGACGGGCGAGGAACGCCTTCACCTTATCGTCGATCTCGGCGCAGAGCCGGCTCACCTGGCTCTTGGAGATGCCGCTCATGCCCATGGCCTGCACGAGATCGTCGACCGAGCGGGTCGAGACGCCCTGCACGTAGGCTTCCTGCACCACCGCGGTAAGCGCCTTCTCGGCCATGCGACGGGGCTCCAGGAAGCCGGGGAAGTAGGAGCCCTTGCGCAGCTTGGGGATGCGCAGTTCGACCGCGCCGGCGCGGGTCTCCCAAATGCGGTCGCGGTAGCCGTTGCGCTGGGCCAGGCGCTCGGGGCTCTTCTCGCCATAGGCGGCTCCGGTCTGGCTTTCCACTTCCAGCTCCATCAGGCGCTGGGCGGCAAAGCCGATCATCTCGCGCAGCAGATCCGCATCAGGGGTCTTCTCCACGAGCGTCCGCAGGTTCATCATCTCGTCGGTCATCGGTGGTTCCTCGAATCAGGTTGGTGTCAGCAACCCGACCCTACCGGCGAATCGCCGGTGACCACCGCAAAGCCGTCCGCCCGCTACGGCGCTATTGTAGGGCGCGCGTGCGGACGGCTTTGCTCTACCGAGCTACACCATCACTGGGGACACGACCGACTGTCAAACACAAAGGCAACTTCGTCATCTTCGATTCGCTTTGACGATCTCAGCCTTGGAGGTTGATCGCTGTACCGGCTTTTGTGCCGGCGTCGAACTGCTCTAGTCGCAGCATCGCGGTAAGCTGCGGCGCCCGATAGCCGAGGTTTCAAGCAAGAACAGCCAATGACAAGCCACTTCCGTTCAGCCGCCCTTAAGTCGAGGTATGAGGATAACCCTGGCGCCGAACGGATTGTAGGCTGTCCCTTCCCTCATGCCTGCAGCCGACTGTGCCATGTACGGATGACCATGGATGTAAATATCTGTCGTGGGCTGGTACGGCCTCGGGATGCCATCTACGCTATTGAGCGCGCCGAGCAGGATGTCTGGAGCCGCTTGAGGGACCGTGGTTCCAGCCCAAGCCTACGATGTGGGTGAAATCCTCATTGAATCTCCCAGCTCTCAGACCGAATGCTGGGCATGCCTACTGCCGCGGCAGGTCAAAACGGCCAGCTCCTCCGGCCAATTTTCCCTCGATCTTTGGTTTAGACTGCTGGACCCGCCCACATCCCGAGGGCTTTGTCTCGCGAGTTTCTCGGTCCGAATTTTCTCCAACTCGGAGATAAAGTGCGCCGACCATTTCTGGATGGGATACACTCGAAGCTTCGCCATCATCTTCTTCCAGCGGCAGATGCGGTCGGGCTGCGACATTGAAAATGCGATCGAAATCTTAGCCGCTATGTCTTCGATGTTGTTGGAATCGATGAGGAGCGCCGCGTCGAGTTCCTTGGCCGCGCCGACAAATTTCGACAAAATCAGTACGCCGGGATCGCTGCCATCCTGCGCGGCAACATATTCTTTCGCTACGAGATTCATCCCGACACGCAACGATGTTACCAAGGTGACACGTGCGGCACGGTAGAGGGCGGCGAGCACTGCCTGACTCTGAGGCTTCGTTCGTGGCGGATCGGCATCCAGCCGTCCGCGCCATGCCGAGCGTTGACGTCCTCGACAAGAGCCGCGACATCGCTCTGATAGTCATCGTAGCTCTTGATGCCGGATCGTGAGGTTGTCGCGATCTGCAAAAGCGAGATGCTGCGCGGTTCCTCGTTCAGAAGGTGATCGATTGCCCGAACGCGATTGTCGAGACCCTTGGTGTAGTCAAGCCGGTCGACGTCGACGGCAAGTTTCTCGCGATTGAGACCTTGCAATAGCAACAAGGCATCGGCATTCGACAGCATTTTGTGCAAATCTATCTGTATCTATGCCGATCGGAAATACCTGCGATCTTGTCACGCGGCATTGCGGGAAATCACCACACCATTTTCATCAGGCGTGAGCTCGAAATCGGCACGGACACAGGCAAGGAAATTCCGTCGATTCTCGTCGGTCTGAAAGCCTATCAAATCATAAGCGAGCATCGCCTCGGCCCCACCCAAATCGCCCCACAGCAGCAAGGACCGCCTCAAGCCCGCCTGTTTTGGGTTGATCGACGTCGCTACCGGCGACCCGGTTCGATACGATGACGAGATTCACAAGTTATCCTTCCCGTCTGACTGCCGTTTTGCCGGCCATCGATCAATTTGCAAAGGTTGGTCGCCGAAGATTTCCGGCCGGACCGCCGATCGGACTCGGTGATTTCGTGTGCACTCGGCTGGGATTAGATGTAGCGAGCCGCCTCGAGGGCGTCCCACGCACACCCTTGCTCAGTCGCAAGACGAATGCGTCTAGTCCGCGTCCACCGCATCAACGGCTTCGCCTAACGAAGCAACTTACCCACGGCCACGAAGTACCGATTCTTCGCAGACAAAACGGCTTTAATTCTTTGGTGAGCGGCACTCTGGTCCGATATCGGGTCGATCGATCGGCTTTGGGAGCCGATGATTCTGCTGGAGCAAATTGCGCCTGCTTCGAATATCAACCTTCGCCGCGGGAACGACAGTTTGCGCAACGCGGAGCTAAACGTCTGCCTACCAAATTTGGTATGGGACATAAAGACGCGTTTGCATCGTGCGACCGAAAGTCTGTCACGCTAGAGAGATATTGGTGGGGACGAAAAACGTCTTGGCAGGCTTCATGCCCGTTCTTGTAAAGCCCCGCACACTGGGTCTGTTGACCAAATGCGAGCGTCGTCCTCCAGGGGCGAACCTCATAATTTCGGTCTTCGCGATGTTCGACCTCGCCAACCCGCGCGCAGATCGTTTGCAGGGCGAGCAGGAGCTTTGGGTCATGGCCGCGAAGGAGCTTCCGCCCGGCACCCCTCTCGACGTCGGCAAGTCCAAGCCACAAGCCGAGGTGCCCATCGGCGGACACGCGGCGGCACCTGAGGGAGGGCCAGACAACCATGTCCACGTAAATCTAGGCATTCGTCGAACGGTGCCGCGCGCCACCGCCAAGGTCGCGCGCGCGCCGCTACACCTATTGAGCCACAATGCCGAC
The DNA here is from genome assembly GCF_029909975.1 of Bradyrhizobium sp. ISRA430. NCBI lineage: Bacteria > Pseudomonadati > Pseudomonadota > Alphaproteobacteria > Hyphomicrobiales > Nitrobacteraceae > Bradyrhizobium > Bradyrhizobium sp. ISRA430. The sequence goes on along the minus strand of NZ_CP094516.1, from coordinate 7,738,633 downwards.
ATTTCGCCGTAAACACCGGACCATACGTTGATGGCGTCATTCGAAAGCTGGATGGGGCGGCTCCATCTCAATCTGCCTGGCCTGACGCTCCTCCCGCAAGACCTCTTTCCCGAGTTCAAGGCGGCCTCGGTAGTGATCGTCGACATGACTTCATCAGCAACCTAGCCGCGCGCAACCGTTTCCTAGCACCGCCATTGCATCCCGCGTCAAGGCTGACGGTTGCCTGCTCACCTGAAGCGAGGCGTCAATACATGGTCGATGAACTGGATCTGCGAACCTTCACGCCACATCCGCAACGCGACGCTGTGCTCCGCGAAGTGCACGCACGCCCCTTCACGCGCCTTATTTCGCCGTTCAGCGTGATCCACTTCGCTTTTCTTGCACAGGGCGAGGCGGCCACAAGCGATCGCTGCCGTTTTATCGATTTTTGCCTCGAGCGCAATCTTACGCCGCCTGAGCAATCGGCGAAACTTCATCAGATTGTCATCGGGCCCGCTACGCTACGCTGGGAGCAGCATTCGGAATTTACAACGTTCACCTGGATCTGGACTAACGCAAATTGTTCTGCCGCAGACCAATTTGACAAGGTTGATGGTACTGTCCGATCGCTGATCCGCGCGTTGCGTCAGACCGGACAGTTGCTGGTCGCGATCAGGCTAGAAGTGGAGCGGGACGCTTCGCCGACCACGCGGGCCGAACAGATTTTTGACAAGAACAGCCTGGCCATGGTTGCCACAAAGAGCGGCGCAGGCGTCGCCGCCTCAGACTTCCGCGTAGACGAAAAAGGCTTTACGAAAATCCTCGTCTGCGACCTCGGGTTGACGTCGCACGATCTCGGAGCGCTGGTGCAACGGCTCCTGGAAATCGAGACCTACCGTCCATTGGCGCTGCTTGGCCTGTCGGCGGCCCTTGAGCTTGCACCATCTGTTGATCGCATCGACCGCCGTCTTGTTGAGGCGCTCGAGAAAATGCAAAGCGGTGAGGGGCTGCAGTTCAACAACCACCTACTTGCCGAGCTGACGGCGCTGGCCGCATCCTTCGAAAGAGGCGCGACCGGCAGCCTGTTTCGATTCGGCGCCAGTAGGGCCTATAACGAGCTGGTCCAATCGCGACTATCCATCATTGAAGGCAACGATGTCTCGGGCTATCCGACCTGGTCGTCGTTTCTGGCACGCCGCATGGCGCCGGCGATGCGAACCTGCGCAACTGTGGAGGATCGTCAGGCGACTCTGTCGGTCAAGCTCGCGCGTGCCGCCGATCTGTTGCGAACCCGGGTCGACGTCGAAATCGAACGACAGAATCGTGACCTGTTGCAAGCTATCAACGAGCGCGCGAGACAGCAACTTCGGCTGCAGTGCACGGTCGAAGGATTGTCGGTCGGGGCGATAGGATATTATGTGGTCAGCCTGTTTAGCTATCTTGCCAAGGGCGCGCATGACGTCGGACTGCGAGTAGAGCCCTCGTTCCTGACCGCAGCCTTCGTGCCGATCGCGGTCGGCGTGATCTGGCTGGTGAGTTATAATGTCCGAAAGCGACACCTCAAGCACAACGACGCGCCCTCGGTTACTTGCGACTAGAGCTCCTTAAGGGAATCGGTGCGTCCGTCCTGCGAATCTCGCATGGTCGGGGTGCGACGCTGCCGCAAGATCGCGGCCGGCTCCTGCGCAAGGTAATGGCCCCCCGGAACAGCCGGGCGCAGCAATGTGGGCCGGGTCAGTGGCCGTTGCGACGGTTGGGACGGGGCCAGATCAGGCTGAAGCGCTCACCTTCCTCGTCGGCGAAGAGGTTGGCGAAGATCGCAGCGGTGAAGCTCGGATCGTCGAGCTTCAGACCCAGATAATCGCGGCCCTCGTTGGAGCGCTTCGACTAGGCGGCCCCGATCTCCACACGGCCGACATAGACCCGGTGGCTCGGTGCGTTGTCGCCGGCACCCGAGAGCGTGCAACCCATTCCCTACGCGGTTGGTTGGTCGTTCGAAGGCGGCTCGCGGCTCTGGCTCAGCCGGGGGAGATTCCAGTGGGATCACAGCGCAGCAATAAATGTGAACGGGCCGCGCGGCCGACGCGTAATCACGGCACCAAATCCGTCCGTTGCTGAAGGGAGAGGGCGCGTGTCAATCGCAGTGCGGTGAATTTCGGAGCGGATCTGGCGCGCGTTGCCGCGAGTGTCAGTTCTGCTCCGACGATTTGCCGTGCGGAGAGATATGCCGGGCTCCAGGCTCGAACTGCCTAATCCTGCAGCCCGAACGTGCGATATGCCAGCTCGGTCAATGCCCGTCATATCGTATCTCCGATTTTTATATCCTGGTCACACCTCGTGCACACGACCCCCCTGAGCAGTTGACAAACCTAAACTCCCGGACCAGTTCATCACAGTCCGTCTTGCAAAGCGCCACCATCTGGGGACGATATTTGGTACGATCCCCTGATCGTAGATCAGCGCTACGAATCGTGCCGGGCAGCGGGTCGGCGATTGTCGAGAAGTTCGACGGCTTGATCCAAATCTCTACCAAGGTGGCGGAGAATTAACCCTCGACTTGGCTAGTACAGGTGCAATTCAGTTTTCGCGACTCGGGCCACTGCCCTTAGTCATGTGGCGCACGGCGCCCGCTTAGACTAGCATGCCGCCGACGCGCCCGCGGGTCGATCCGCTAATGCGCTTGGCAACGCTGACGAGGCTTAGGCTTTCAGCTCGAATAGCCAACTCGAGTAGCCGCGGGTCATTCGCTTACCTGATGCGGAGACCCGTAGACCAAAGCGAGTCAGGCTATCCCGCTGACGCGACCATTTTCCAAGCTTCCCCCAGCGAAATGATCGTGCTTGTGCACCGTTCAGGGATGTATTGCGTGCTCTCGATGTGGTTTACGAAAGAACTGTTGAGCGTTCCCGCGCATGATCCTCTCTATCAGACCACGAGTATCTTCAAGCGCTACCCACCCTTCGGCAACCAATTGCGAGAGTGCCATAGCGATTCCACGACGCGCTACAAACGCATGGCCGTAAATTGGCTCGACAGCGACATAGTCGCCGCCAAAGGTGAAGATCTTGTTCGACGGAACGGCCATCAGAAACTCCTTCAGAAAGCGAACGCCCGCCACCGGATTGATAATCCATGCCCAGCACATGTCGATCGCGGCATTCGGATAATGTTTGGCCAGCGCGATAAACTCGTGCTCGTATGGATAGCCGATATGCATGAGAACAAAACGGGTTTCGGGAAAGTCTTGCAACAGACGGCATACGTCTGCGGCATTGCTGTGGGTACGGCCGAGTTGCATCACGCCATAGCCGGCCAAAACGCCGGTGTGCAGCTTGACCGGTAGGCCGCACTCGCCAGCTTTTTCGACGCAATAGCGGAACAGATAATCTTGCAGCGCCTTGAGGTCCTCAGGACCGAGAGCATGTAACGCGCCGACCCTGTCGGCATGGTGGGGAAATAGCCTTGACGCATGCGCCTTGGTGACAGGCTTGAAATTAAGAGCGCGCGAATAAGCTATCTGCGATTTTACGGCCACGGCTTTGGCGCCGTATGTTGCGAAATAGTAGTCGATGACGCCGAGCCACTCGTCGAGCGTCGTCGGGCATCGACCTGTCTCGGCCTCCACCCACGCAAAATCAGCAGCACTACACCGGCACAGTTGAAGGATGCTTATATCGTGATCGAGGAGCCCTGGCTGTTCGGTCTCCATGAAGATGCGCTGTAGCGAATTGATATGGCAGCCCTTGATGTTCGCCTGGCCCAAAATGCGTGCATAAAAGCCAGGTTGAACGGTTTCACGATATTTCTCCGCGATGCGCGGTAGGCTCTCGGCAGTGAGATCGTCTTCACCGTAAACGCCGCGAAACGTATGGCGCAGCGCCTGGGCGTAGCCAGTGTGGCGGATTCGGTCCCAGTAAGGGGCGATCAGCCGATACTTTTCGTGACTTGGAAGATCCGGCAAGAGAAACCTACGCAAATCGGCCGCCGGGAGGCCGGCAACTACCAGATCCTCGGCAGCATAGGACCTGAACAAATACGCCCAGTCGTTGCACGGTAACGTTCGCGGATGGATCGCTCCGGCAAGGCGCTGACTTTCCTCAATCAAGTGCTCATGGGTATCCACAAAGGGCGTCTTCTCAACCCATTGTGCGATCTGTCGATCGGAGTCCGTCATCGCCTCCCAGCCAATCGCAGCTCTACTCATCTTGGGCTCCCTTTAAATAAGGACAGTCGCTTGCGTCCGCATTTGCGACCGCCGCTCGCGTTAGACATGCTGTACGTCTGGCGTTGGTCAGCAACGCTCCCAGGGCCGCGGCCGGTACGATCAATTGTTTACGACATCACTAGGATGGGTGACGCGTTCCTTAAGAGCCTCGGTCATTGGAAAGTTGAGGTTGATGTTCTTCGGCGGGATCGCGGCCATGAACCATTTATCGTAGATTTTCGTGAACTCGCCGGAAGCCATAAGCTTAGAGAGAACGTCGTCGACCATTTTTTTGAAGTCGGGATCATCCTTCGAGAACATCAGACCATAATAATAGATCGTGCCGTAGTTGGCTCTTAGGAAAGTGAGGTCAGCGGGGTTCGAATAATCCGCCTTCATACCGGCCAAGAGAATGTCCGCCTCCACCCACGCCGATGCCCGCCCGGTGGCCAGCAGCAGCAGGGATTCAGCATGGTCTTTGGCTTGTGCGATCGTAAGATTGAGACCTTCATCCTGCGAGATACTTTTGGCGATGCCAAGCGCATCGGATCCCTGTGTGACAACGATAGTCTTGCCCTTTAGATCTTTCGGCGTCTTGAACCCGCTCGACACCTTGGCGAGCCAAGCCGTTTGGCTGGCGAAGGTCGAAACGCTGAATGAGACCTGCTCCAGACGCTGCTTGCTGCTGGCAGTGCCGCCGCACTCGATATCGATCGTACCGTTCTGTATCAGCGGGATACGGTTGGACGAATTGACCGGCGTGAGCTTTATCTGAAGGTCTGGAGTGCTGAGATCAGCTTTCAGCCGATCGACGATATGCGCACACAGGTCCAGGGAAAAACCGACGGGCTTCTGGTCGCCGCCGAGATAGGAAAAGGGGATCGAAGCTTCGCGATAGCCAATGGTGATCGCCTTTTTCGACTTGATGTTGTCGAGCGTCGGACCGGCCTGAGCCGTGGAGAATGAAAGCATGGTGATAGCAGTTGCGGAGAGCAGTGCAAACATTCTGGGCATGGAGATCTCTCTGTTCGGGTAAGATGCGGCTAGTGAATGATCTGGTTGAGGAAGGCCTTGGCCCGTTCCGTGTTCGGTGCGCGAAAGAAGGTGCTCGGATCGCCCTCTTCCACGATTGAGCCGCAATCCATAAAGACCACACGATCCGCCACTTCGCGCGCGAAACCCATTTCATGGGTGACGCAGATCATTGTTATTCCGTCCTGCGCGAGCTCAACTATGGTTTCGAGCACCTCCTTCACCATTTCCGGATCCAGGGCAGAAGTCGGCTCGTCGAACAGCATGATCTTGGGTTGCATGCACAAGGCGCGAGCTATAGCGACACGCTGCTGCTGACCGCCAGACAATTGCGAGGGATACTTTTTGGCCTGATCGTGGATCCGGACCTTCCTCAGCAACACCATCGCTCGGTCACGTGCTTCGGACTGAGCAAGACCTCTGACTTTCATCGGAGCCAACATGCAATTCTCGAGCACCGAGAGATGCGGAAACAGGTTGAAGCTCTGAAAGACCATGCCGACTTCACAGCGAACAGTGTTGATATCGCGAATCCGATCTGTAAGCTCGGTCCCGTCGACGACTATGCGGCCGGAATCATGCTTTTCGATATGATTGATGCAGCGGATCAGGGTCGACTTCCCGGAACCCGACGGCCCGCAGAGTACGATCTTTTCTCCTTTTGCAATGTTGAGGTTGATATCACTCAGGGCATTGAAGCTGCCGAACCGCTTGATGAGGTGCTCGACGACAACCATCGGGAGTTGGTCGGCTGGGCTAACCGTGCGCTCTTGCTGCATGCTGGTCTCCAGGTTGAAGCCGCCAGGGAAGGACGGGCCATCAGATCATCGATTGACTATGGATGGGCGCCCGCGATCGCGTACTTCTTGCGGAGTGAGGCGACGAATTGGGACGCGGCGGAACTTATGATGAGATAAGCAACGGCTACTGCCAGGTACATCTCGACGAGGCGACCATTGAGCTGTGCAAGCTTCGAAGCCGCACCAAGCAGATCGGTGAGCGACAGGACGTACACGAGGGACGTATCCTGAAACAGAATGATGGTCTGGCTCAGGATGATGGGGCTGGCGACCCGAAACACCTGCGGCAGGACGATGTGGCGATACGTATCGAATGTCGACAAGGCGAGAGCCTGGCAGGCCTCGAATTGCCCCTTGTTCACCGCGCGCAAGCCGACGCGGATGATTTCCGAATAATAGGCGGCCTCGAACAAACCGAACGTAATGAACGCCGTGTAGGTGGCACCCACTGGAATCGGACGACCATTGCCTGACAGGTGGCCCAGAACGACGGGCACCAAGAAGAAAAACCAGAACAGGACGAGAATGAGCGGAATCGATCGCATCAGGGCGACGTAGCCACGGACGAGCTGGCTCAGAATGCGGAGTTCAAAATGCTGCACGAGAGCGAAGAGCGTTCCGAGAAACATCCCAAAGAAGAAGGCAGCTGCCGTCAAGGAGAGCGAGAATAGCAATCCTGACCATAAATAGGGCCATGCCTGCGCGATGATCGAGAAATCGAGGCTGTTCATTTCACGACCTCCATACTGCTGGGCACGGCGCCTTCAAGATTTACGTCGTCAAAATCTGCTCCCACAGCTTCCTTGCCCGGTGCCGTAGCGGGAATACGCACCGCTTTGTCGATGAGCATCATCGTCTGATAGGCGATCAGAGCCAAGGCAAGATAGATGAGTGTGGCGGCACCGAATGCCGTGAAGGTTTGGAACGTAGTGTCACTGATTTGGCGCGCTTGAGCGGTCAACTCCATCAAGCCGATGGTCAGAGCAACGGACGTGTTCTTGTAGATGCCCATCACCTCGCTTGTCAGGCTTGGCACGATGAGGCGCAGAGCCTGCGGCAGGATGATATGGCGATAGGTCAGATATCCGCTCAGACCAAGTGCGGCAGCCGCTTCGGCTTGCCCTTTCGGCAAGGCTTCGATGCCTGCCCGAACCTGTTCCGCGATGCGCGCCGCGGTGTACAGGCTCAGACACCAGAGGGCCGGAAAGAAAGATCCCCAGGGCGGAGGAATCTGCTTGATCCAGTCGCCGATTGTACTCGGAAGAAGCTCGGGCAGGACGAAGTACCAAAGGAACATCTGCACGAGAACGGGGATGTTTCGGAAGATCTCCACGTACATTCGCGCTAATGCCCTGAAAAAGGAACTCCGCATGGTTCGACCTATGCCGACGACGACTCCGACCGCGAACGCTATCCACCAGCCGAAGAAGGCAAGCGCCAAGGTCCAACCAAGGCCCGAAAGAAGCCAGTCGATGTACCGCTGGCCATCCGACGTATTTTCAAGAAGAACTCCGAACATCGCGAGCCTCACGATTGCGGGTGTTTTTCTCAAGCCGCTCCCATGCCAAATCCTAAGCGGCCCTGAATGACTTTTTTGACTGGCGTCCACGGATGAGATGCACCAGACGGTCCACATCGTCGACCGTGTTGAACATGCCGAACGACACGCGAATGCCGTCGCGCTCGGGGGAAACACGCACGCCATTCTCTTCGAAGTAGCCGAGCCATTCTGTCGCGGGCAGACCAACGACGTAGATGTGTGGCGAGCGATGGTCTCGCTGACGCGGACCGACGAGACTGAGGCCGAGCTCGTCCAGTTGGGCGATAAGATGATCGCCCAGGTCGAAGCAATGGTTCTGAATGTTTGTCACGCCAATCTGCTCGATCATGTCGAGGGAGGCGCCGAGCGCGTGAATTGCGGGAAGGTTGAAGTTTCCTAGTTCGAAACGTCGCGCGCTCGGAGATGGCGACAAGCGATCGGCACGCGCGATAAGGTCGTCAGGAATCTCGGCCAAGCTGGCAGCGGCGAGATAGGCAGGCTCCAACTCCGCCAGCTTCTTATTCCAATAGAGCAATCCAAGACCTTGAGGGACGAGCAATCCCTTGTGACTGCCGGAGCCAACGAAGCTTGCCTGAATAGCTTTCGCGTCGATCGGAACGACCCCGATCGCCTGCATGACGTCGACGACGAAATACAGCTTCTTATCCGCGCAAAGAGAGCCGATGCTCTCGATGTCGAAGCGATGTCCGGCGTGGAAGGTGACGTGCGACAGCGATATCGCGCGAGTTTTTTCATCGATGTGGGGAAGGAAAGTGTCCGCGTTGACGACATCCGTCATCGGAAGGAAGTCGATCTGGACGCCCTTCTTTTTCAAATTGAGGAAGGCATAGGCGTTATTTGGATGATCTCCGTGGATCATCAAAACTTTATCACCGGCTCGCAGAGGCAACGCATTCGCCGCGACGTTCATGCTTTCCGATGTGTTCTTCGTGAAGGCGATTTCGTCGGCTGACACACCAAGGAAACGGGCGACCTTGGCACGCGTTTGCTCAACCCGATCGAGCCATACGCTTTTCGGTCCGGCTGTCTCCAAGCCTTCACGAAGGAAGGTGTCGATCGCCGTCTTTACAGGTCGCGCCAGCGGCGTCTGAAAGCCGGAATCGAGGTAGACCATCCTTTCGGCTGCCGGGAACTCCTTGCGCACAGCTTCCACGTCGTAATGACGCGACATTCCCATCTCCTTTTTGGACACCTCGCCTCGCACCGGTCGAATTCGGGCCCCAGCCGCAGGCCCAACACACTGCGCGCTGCACAATCTCTGATCATGAGACGACAGCGCCAACGTTATGAGCAAAGGGCAAGCGCGTCTAACGTATTTTTCATATTGTAGTAGTATTTATTCCAAAAAATGATAATTTACCTCTATGGGAGATTCGCGTGACGCAGCAAGAACGAACGGCTGGACCGCTCGACCGAGCATTCGCCATCATCGGTTACGTCGCTCATCAGACGAAGGCCGTCTCGGTCGCGGAGATCGCGAACGCCCTTTCGTTACCCGTTCCGACAGCCCATCGGCTTGTTGGAAACCTGGAAGAACGCGGCCTTCTCCAGAAGGCGCTTGGATCCAAGCGCTACGCGGTGGGCAATCAGCTGGTCACACTGTCCGCCAAAGTCATCGGCGCGGCTTTTCGCACGGCGCGGCGACACGCGGTGCTGCGCGCGGTTGCCAGCGAGATCGGCGAACAGTGCGAAATTGGCGTCGTGCGCGACAACGTCGTCGCTTACGTCGACAGCGTACGGGTGTCCCAACCACAGGGGCTTCAATTCAATCCCGGCGAGGCTGCTCCCCTTCACTGCACCTCGACTGGAAAAATCTACATGAGTCGGTTACCTGAGAGAGCGCGTGAGAAGTTATGTCGTTCGCTCGCTCTGACACGGTACACCGACAACACCATCGTGGATTACGACACCCTCATGAAGCTTCTCGAGGAAACTCGCCGTCGCGGATGGGCCAAGACCAACGAGGAATACGTGAAGGGCGTCGTTGGCTGCGCGGTCCCCATCGTTTCCCCGGACCGAGAGCTGATCGCCTGCCTTGGCGTATCGGTGCCCGTGGCGCGAGTGAGCTTCACAGAGCTGGATCGCTTCATTCCTCCACTTCAAAGAGCCGCCGCGCTGCTATCGCAAACCATCCTTCAGACAGACAGTGAAGACGACACACTTGAGGATACTTGATGATCCTCAGCGCCGGCCTTCTGGGCAGGAGAGAGAGCGTGATCGGCTGAGAACGTATCACCATCGATGTGATCGACGATCTCGTCGGTTTCGCCAGTCGCCTCGCCTATTCTGAATGAAATCGCCGGCTGCTTCAGTGTTTGCGCCTGTCGCGAATGACGGCGCCGAGATCAGCAGGTGTGTGTATGAACATAGTCCATCCGCATGTCAGCGTGCGCTTACTGTCATGTGTAAGCGATCGCTGACACCTTAAAAGGTCGGCGATCGCCAACATTTCGGGATGTCAGCGATCCCTGACATAAACATAAAGAAATGATTAGCTTCCGCCCTTATCCGAGCAGCGCCGGAGCTCGAGACCAACCTTCGAACCCTCAGCTTTCGGAGAAAGTTCTTTGGGTCTATTCGATAGTCCCGATTAAGGCAGCTGAAATGGCCCGAGCCAGAACTTGCCGGTTTTCTGGATTGCTTACCATTGTGGTGTGGTTGCCTGGCATTGGGACCGCATGAATGGCCCCCGCATTCAAAACCAAGTCCCAACCCTTGTTTGGCGAGTTTGCCTTGCGATGCAGTTGTTCGTCAGGTTGTACCTCAGGGCTGATAAGAGGCTCACTGGCATAAAACTGATGTATCTCGATCGGGAGCGACGGCACTCGGTACGAGTGTAGCGCCCGGTGAAATGTCGCGGCCCTTTGATACATCGAAACATCGCCGTGGAGATCGTGGTCTGGAGGTAACGCTCCCATTTGCTGCGCCTTTTCGAGCAACTCAAAAATGGAACATTGCTCAGGGTGTCGTTCGAAAACCTCGCCATATTCATCGCGCGAGATTCCACAACGCTCCAAAACAAATTCTCGAGCCAAATTGATATGTGATGCGCCAGAAGAATCTGCAGGTGAACTAACATCGATGAACGCCATGAATGATACAAGTTCGTCGATGCTCAGGAATTGCTCGGCGATTGCATAGGCCAGGATTGCACCTGATGAGTATCCAGCAAAGCGGTATGGGCCTCGTGGCTGGATCTCTTTAATCGCAAGGATCACCTCTGCGGCCATCGTCTCAAGAGTTGGTGAACAAACGTCATTGAAGGGCGGCCACGGCAGAGCGTAGACGGGGCAATCTACATCCATTTCCGCTACCAAACCGAAGACATAGGAACAATCCCCAAAACCTGTGGGGACAAAGAACAGCGGTGGCTGCGATCCGGTTGATCGAACGGAAATCACCCCTCGGCTACTGGGCTGTGGCTCCACATGAATCTTTGATGCAAATTCCTTCAGAACAGGGGTTTGGAAGAGGTCGGCAGCGCTAAAGCTCAGCCCAAGTTCTAATGCTCGACTGAGCATCTGCACGGCCAGGAGCGAGTGGCCGCCCAGTTCGAAGAAGTGGTCGTGGCGTCCGATGCGCTCGACACCGAGAAGCTCGGCCCAGATCCGCGCCAGCGCGGTCTCGACCGCACCCTGCGGCGCCTCATAGGCCGCCAGCGCATAGGCCTCGTCGGCCGGCGCCGGCAGCGCGTTCCGATCGAGCTTGCCGTTCACCGTCAGCGGCAGCGCCGCGATCGGCACGAACGCAGCCGGCACCATGTAGTCCGGCAGCCGGCTACTCAAGTGCGCGCGCAAGGCGCCCGCAAGCCCACCTCCATCGCCCTCGACCGAGCCGGCCTCGGGGGCGCCGGCCTCGGGCGCGCAGACCACATAGGCGATCAGATGCTTGTCGCCGGCGCGGCTCTGGCGCGCCATCACGACCGCCTCGCGGACCCAGGCGTGCTCGCAAAGCTTTGCGACGATCTCGCCCGGCTCGATGCGGTAGCCGCGGATCTTCACCTGGTCGTCGTTGCGGCCCAGGAACTCAATATTGCCGTCCGGCAGATAACGCCCGAGGTCACCGGTCCGGTACAGCCGATCGCCCTCGACAAAGGGACTGGCGATGAACCGCTCGGCCGTCAGTTCAGGGCGGTTCAGGTAGCCCCGCGCCACCCCCGCCCCGCCGATGTAAAGCTCGCCCACCGCGCCGAACGGCACGGGCGCGCGATGGCCATCCAGCAGGTACACCCGCGTGTTGGCAATCGGGCGCCCGATCGGGACCACTGCCCCATCAAAATCGGCAGGGCAATTCCAGACCGTCGCGCAAACTGTTGTCTCGGTCGGGCCATAAGCGTTGACAATTGATGCCTGGGCGAGACTTCGGATGAGTTCAGCCTTCGGCAGCTCGCCAGCAAGAATGAGAACTTGCGAAGCCAAACATCCCAGATTCTTGCTTGCCGGTAGCAACGCGGGGGGTAACGTCGCATGGGTGATAGCTTCGCTTCGGAGATAATCCGATAGCTTGTTACTCGCTTGACGGATCTCATCCGCAGGCAAGTGCAATGCGGCTCCAGAGCCAAACGCCATAACAAGCTCCCAAGCGCTTGCATCAAATCCAATGGAGGCGAACTGCACGACTCGGCTCTTAGAAGAAGCGCGAAAAAGGCCGAGTTGAGCCAACAGCAGATTGACCAGCCCTCGATGCTGGATCATGACGCCCTTTGGGGTCCCCGTGGAGCCTGAGGTGTAGATCACATAGGCGAGATGGCTGGATGTGAGGCCAAGCGCGCGCGGGTCGGGGTCCGCATCCGGCCGGTCGGCCCAGGCCGGCGTGGCCGTCGCCAGATCGACCACCGTCACAGCGTCCAGCACCTCGCGGCCGAGTGCTGTGCGTCCGGCGGCATCGCAAAGCAGCAGCCGCGGCGCTGCATCGTCGACAACCTGCCGCAGCCGTTCGCCGGGATAGGCCGGGTCCAGCGGCAGATAGGCACCGCCCGCCTTGAGGATCGCCAAAAGCCCGACCACCATCGCCAGGCTGCGTTCCAGGCAGATCGCCACCGGCTGGTCCGGCTTGACCCCGAGGGCGATCAGATGATGCGCCAGCCGGTTGGCCCGTGCGTTGAGCTCACCATAGCTCAGCCGCTCAGCTTCGCAGACCAGCGCCACAGCCTCCGGCGCCTTGTGCACCTGCGCCTCGAACAGCTCGTGGATGCACCGTTCCGACGGATAAGGCGCCGCCGTCCGGTTCAACTCCTCCAAGAGATAGCTGCGCTCCTCGGCCGGCAGGATGTCGAGCTCGCGCACCGGCATGTTGGGGGCATGCTGCAGCGCCTCGGCCAGTTGCTCGAGCGCCCGCTGCATGTAGCCGCAGACCCGATCAGCAGAGACAGGCTCCGCCACCTGCGCCGTCAGGCCGAGCGCTTCGCCATAGTCCTCGACCGACAAGTTTACGGGATAGTTGGTGCGCTCCTCGCCGCCGAGCCATTCCACGCCCGACAGGACATCATCCGTTCCGAAACCGGGCGTGGCCGCCGGCCTGTTGTGACGGTAGTTCAACAGCGCGCTGAACAGCGGCGCCGGCGCCGCAACGCCGCTGCAGCGTTGCGCCAGCGCCAGCGAAGCATGCTCGTGCGCCAGCAGCTCGGAAAGCTGCGCGTGGGTGCTGCGCACGCTCGCCGCAGCCCCGGTCTCGTCCAGGGCAAGCCGCACAGGCAGCGTGTTGATGAACAGACCCATTGTACGGTCGGCGCCCGCCCCCGCATGCATCCGGCCGAACAGCACTGTGCCGAACACCACCTGCTCTCGGCCGCTGCTGCGCGCCACCACCTGCCCCCAGGCCAGATGGCACAGGCTGGCCAAGCTCACCCCGAGCCGCTGCGCCTGTTCGCGCAGCCGCTCGTTGAGCGCCTGCGGCAGCATCCGATGCGCCTCGCCGACGCCGCTGCCGTCGCCGTAGACCTCGCTTAGCCCGAACGGCACGGTGGGCTCGTCGATGTCGGCCAGCATCTTTCGGAAGAACTCTTCGTGCGCTTGTGCACTCACGCCCAGCCGAGTTTGCACAACCAGATTGCGGAACGGCTGGGGCTGTGACAACTCGTGCACGCGCCCCTCCAGCACGGCGCGCACCTCGGTATGCATCACCTCCAGCGTCGTGTGATCGCCGATCAAATGGTGCTGCAACTGCAGCAGCAGCCAGCCCCTGCTGTCCGGCTCGCGCGCTATCACAAACCGCAACAAGGGCGCCTGGCCAATTTCGATGCGCTGCCGGCGCGGATCAAACCGGCGCCGGAGCTCTTCGGCACCGGAGCTTTCGCAGCCGTCCAGCTCGACTTCGCTCACGTGTAGCGGCGCGCGCCGCCAGACGACCTGGACCGGGCTCGACAGCCCTTCCCAAACAAACGCCGTACGCAGGATATCGTGCCGATCCACCACCTGCTGAACCGCACCAAGATAACGCTCCAACAGGTCACGCTCGGCAAACGCCACCTGCGACACCATCAGGTAGGGATCGCCCCGACTGGCTAGCAGATGATGGAACAGGATGCCGTCTTGCAGCGGCGAGAGGCCATAGATGTCTTGGATGTTGCTGACGCCGCCGGGCACTGTGGCGACGATCCGATCGATCTCGCCCTGTGTCAGCTCAATAAGCGGCAGCATTGGCGGCGTAATGGCGGTGCTTTGCTCGGTGATCAGGTTGACGGGGGCTGCCACCTCGTGATGACTACCGAGGCCGGCGGCAAGATCGGCCAGCACCGGCCTGGCGAACAAGGTACGTACCTCCACCCCGAGCGACAGCCGCCGCAGCCGCTCCAAGACCTGCACGGCCAGGAGCGAGTGGCCGCCCAGTTCGAAGAAATGGTCGTGGCGTCCGATGCGCTCGAGACCGAGAAGCTCGGCCCAGATCCGCGCCAGCGCGGTCTCGACCGCACCTTGCGGCGCCTCATAGGCCGCCAGCGCATAGGCCTCGTCGGCCGGCGCCGGCAGCGCGTTCCGATCGAGCTTGCCGTTCGGCGTCAGCGGCAGGGCCGCGATCGGCACGAACGCCGCCGGCACCATGTAGTCCGGCAGCCGGCTACTCAAGTGCGCGCGCAAGGCGCCCGCAAGCCCGCCTCCATCGCCTTCGTCCGCAGCCTCCGGCGCGCAGACCACATAGGCGATCAGATGCTTGTCACCGGCGTGGCTCTGGCGCGCCACCACCACCGCCTCGCGCACAAGGGCGTGCTCGCAAAGCTTTGCGACGATCTCGCCCGGCTCGATTCGGAAGCCGCGGATCTTCACCTGGTCGTCGTTGCGGCCCAGGAACTCAATATTGCCGTCCGGCAGATAACGCCCGAGGTCGCCGGTCCGGTACAGCCGATCGCCCTCGACAAAGGCACTGGCGATGAACCGCTCGGCTGTCAGTTCAGGGCGGTTCAGGTAGCCCCGCGCAACCCCTGCCCCGCCGATATAAAGCTCGCCCACCGCGCCGAACGGCACGGGCGCGCCATGACCATCCAGCAGGTACACCCGCGTGTTGGCGATTGGACGCCCGATCGGGACCACTGACCCATCAAAATCAGCCGGACAAGTCCAGGCCGTCACGTCGATAGCAGCTTCCGTGGGACCGTATAGATTGTGCAGACCGGTCCAAGGCAATACGCGACGAACCTTCTGCGCAAGGGAGGTAGACAGCGCCTCACCGCTACAGATGAGACGCTTCAGCGATGTGCAGCGATCAACACCCTTCGCGTCAATAAAGCTGATCAGCATGGATGGTACAAAGTGTGCCGTGGTGATGCGTTGGCTGACTATCAAGTTGACAAGCGCATCGGGGTCTTTGTGCGCACCAGGAAGCGCCAGCACCAGGCTCGCCCCTTCAAGCAACGTCCAGAAGAATTCCCAGACCGAAACATCGAAGCCAAATGAGGTCTTCTGCAAGACAACGTCAGTCGCATTGAGTGCGTAGGCTTTTTGCATCCAGATCAGGCGATTGATAATGGCCCGATGCTCATTCTGCGCTCCTTTGGGCGTTCCGGTTGAGCCTGAGGTGTAGATCACATAGGCGAGATGACTGGATGTGAGGCCAAGCGTGCGCGGGTCAGGGTCCGCATCCGGCCGGTCGGCCCAGGCCGGCGTGGCCGTCGCCAGATCGACCACCGTCACAGCGTCCAGCACCTCGCGGCCGAGTGCTGCGCGTCCGGCGGAATCGCAAAGCAGCAGCCGCGGCGCTGCATCGTCGACAACCTGCCGCAGCCGCTCGCTGGGATAGGCCGGGTCCAGCGGCAGATAGGCACCGCCCGCCTTGAGGATCGCCAAAAGCCCGACCACCATCGCCAGGCTGCGTTCCAGGCAGATCGCCACCGGCTGGTCCGGCTTGACCCCGAGGGCAATCAGGTGATGCGCCAGCCGGTTGGCCCGCGCATTGAGTTCACCATAACTCAGCCGCTCAGCTTCGCAGACCAGCGCCACCGCCTCCGGCGCCTTGTGCACCTGCGCCTCGAACAGCTCATGGATGCACCGTTCCGACGGATAAGGCGCCGCCGTCCGATTCAACTCCTCCAAGAGATAGCTGCGCTCCTCGGCCGGCAGGATGTCGATGCGGCGGACCTCTTGCTGCGCATCGGCAGCCATCGCCCGCAGCAACGCCAGCAGATAACCACGCTGCCGCTCGATCGTCGCGCGATCGAACAGCGCCGTAACATAACCCAGTGTTCCGGCGATCTCCTCGCCATGCTCGCCAAGGCTCAGCTCCAGATCGAACTTGATCTGATCGATCCCGTCGGAAGCAGCCTCCACACTCAGCCCCGGCAGGTCCAGTGACCCAACCGCATTGTTCTCCCAAGCCAGCATCACCTGCAACAACGGCGTGTGATCAAGAGCCCGGGGCGGCTGCACGATCTCCACCACCTGCTCGAACGGCAGGTCCTGATGCTCTTGCGCAGCCAGCACCGTGCGCCGCGTCCGCTCCAGAAGCTCCGACACGCTCGGCTCGCCTGACAGGTCCAGCCGAAGCGCCAGGGTGTTGACGAAGAAGCCGATCAACCCTTCGATCTCCCGATGCCCCCGATTGGCGCTCGGCACGCCGATCACAAGATCGTCCTGCCCCGACAGACGCGACAGCACCGCCGCCCAGGCCGCCAACACCGTCATGAACAACGTCGTGCCATGCTGCAGGCTCAGCCGCTTCAGCTCCCGCGTCAGATCCGCATCGATGACGATCGGGACCGTGGCCGCGGCAAACGACTGCTGGGCCGGCCGCACACGGTCTGTCGGCAAGACAAGACGGGTCGTGCCTGCCAGGGCGCTGCGCCAATACTGCGCCTGCTTCTGCAGCCGTTCCCCCGACAGCCATTGGCGTTGCCAGGCGGCGTAATCCGGATATTGGATCGCCAGCGCCGGCAAAGGATCGTCCTGACCAGCCGCGAATGCCCGGTAAAGCTGGCTGAGTTCACGCAGCAGCACGCCCATCGACCAGCCATCCGAGACGATGTGATGCTGGGTCAGCAGGAAGACGTGCTCATCATTCGACATCCGCACCAGATGCCCGCGGATCAGCGGACCGCGCGCAAGATCGAATGGCGTGCGCCCCTCTTCTTGGCACAGATCCAAAAGTGCCGCTTCCGCATCAGCTCTGTGCCGAAGATCGTGCTCAAGTACCGGCAATCCCGCATCCGGCGGCAGGACCTCAACGCGGGGCTTGCCTTGCGTCGCGACAAAGACGCTGCGCAGCGCCTCATGACGCGCAAACAGACGGTCAAGGCTGCGCTGCCAGGCGCTGCGGTCGAGCACCCCGCGCAGTCGCAGGGCCAGCGGAATGTGATAGTTCGTGCTGCCTACATTCAGCTGCGCCAAAAACCATAGCCGCTGCTGCGCAAACGACAGCACCAGCGGCTCATGACGCGACACGGTCGCAATCGACGGCAGCTGTTGCGGACCGGAGCGGCTCAACAGCTCGAGGATGCTTGCCGCCAGGTCAATCAGCACTGGCCTTGCGAACAGCGTCGACAGCGACAGTTCGACCCCGACAGCCTGTGACAGCCGGCTCGACACCTGCACGGCCAAGAGCGAGTGGCCGCCCAGTTCGAAGAAATGGTCGTGGCGTCCGATGCGCTCGACACCGAGAAGCTCGGCCCAGATCCGCGCCAGCGCGGTCTCGACCGCACCCTGCGGCGCCTCATAGGCCGCCAGCGCATAGGCCTCGTCGGCCGGCGCCGGCAGCGCGTTCCGATCGAGCTTGCCGTTCACCGTCAGCGGCAGCGCCGCGATCGGCACGAACGCAGCCGGCACCATGTAGTCCGGCAGCCGGCTACTCAAGTGCGCGCGCAAGGCGCCCGCAAGCCCACCTCCATCGCCCTCGACCGAGCCGGCCTCGGGGGCGCCGGCCTCGGGCGCGCAGACCACATAGGCGATCAGATGCTTGTCGCCGGCGCGGCTCTGGCGCGCCATCACGACCGCCTCGCGGACCCAGGCGTGCTCGCAAAGCTTTGCGACGATCTCGCCCGGCTCGATGCGGTAGCCGCGGATCTTCACCTGGTCGTCGTTGCGGCCCAGGAACTCAATATTGCCGTCCGGCAGATAACGCCCGAGGTCACCGGTCCGGTACAGCCGATCGCCCTCGACAAAGGGACTGGCGATGAACCGCTCGGCCGTCAGTTCAGGGCGGTTCAGGTAGCCCCGCGCCACCCCCGCCCCGCCAATATAGAGCTCGCCCACCGCACCAAACGGCACGGGCGCGCCATGGCCATCCAGCAGGTACACCCGCGTGTTGGCAATCGGGCGGCCGATCGGGACCTCTGCCCCATCAAAATCAGCCGGGCAATTCCAGAACGTCGCGAAGGTCGTCGTCTCGGTGGGCCCGTAGCAGTGAATGAGACGTACCGGGCCTTTTTCTTTCAGCAATCTCAGAAATGAGGCGAGATCACCGCGCTCACCCCCACAGAGGACGTACTTCAGCTGCGCCAACGTCGGAGCAATCGATGAAGTATATTGGTTGAACAATGCTGTTGTCAGAAACAGTGATGTCACGCGGTGCTGTTCTAGCGCCCGGGCAAAACTGGGAGTATCCCTGACGGTGGCGGCATCCATTGCAACAATGCAACCACCGTTAAGCAGCGGTGCCCATACTTCGAATGTGCTTGCGTCGAAGGCGGGATTGCCAGCCCATGCCACCCGATCTCCTGCATCGACCTTCACATATCCACTGTTGATCACGAGCCGGTTGACGGCACGATGAGGAACAACAACGCCTTTCGGAAGGCCAGTTGAGCCGGAGGTGTACATGACGTATGCGGCAGTCTCAGCGCTCAACGCCAGACCAGGATCGCTACTACATCCCGTTCCAACTATGAGCGGCTCAATAGCGAGAACAGGTATCGTCGCCTCAACCAGGTCATCCCCGCAAAGCACCAGGCGTGCAGCACAATCGGCCATCAACAATTCTTGTCGCGCAGATGGAAGGGCGCGATCGATCGGTACATACACTCCGCCCGCCTTCAGAATCGCCAGCTGCGCCACCACAAGAGCGGCGGAGCGGTCCAGCACGGTGGCAATGCGATCCCCAGGCTTGACCCCGAGGGCGATCAGATGATGCGCCAGCCGGTTGGCCCTCGCGTTGAGTTCGCCATAGCTCAGCCGCTCAGCTTCGCAGACCAGCGCCATTGCATCCGGCGCCCTTTGCACATGCGCCTCGAACAGCTCATGGATGCACCGTTCCGACGGATAAGGCGCCGCCGTCCGGTTCAACTCCTCCAAGAGATAGCTGCGCTCCTCGGCCGGCAGGATGTCGATGCGGCGGACCTCTTGCTGCGCATCGGCAGCCATCGCCCGCAGCAGCGCCAGCAGATAGCCACGCTGCCGCTCGATCGTCGCCTGATCAAACAGCGCCGTGGCATAGCCCAGCGTTCCGGCGATCTCCTCGCCATGCTCGCCAAGGCTCAGCTCCAGATCGAACTCGACCTGATCAATCTCCTCGCCGGGAGCTTCGACACTCAGCCCCGGCAGGTCCAATGACCCAACCGCATTGCTCTCCCAGGCCAGCATCACCTGCAACAACGGCGTGTGATCAAGAGCCCGGGGCGGCTGCACGATCTCCACCACCTGCTCGAACGGCAGGTCCTGATGCTCCTGCGCAGCCAGCACCGTGCGCCGCGTCCGCTCCAGAAGCTCCGACACGCTTGGCTTGCCCGACAGGTCCAGCCGAAGCGCCAGCGTGTTGACGAAGAAGCCGATCAGCTCTTCGATCTCGCGGTGCCCCCGATTGGCGCTCGGCACGCCAATCACAAGATCGTCCTGCCCCGACAGACGCGACAGCACCACCGCCCAGGCCGCCAGCACCGTCATGAACAACGTCGTGCCATGCTGCAGGCTCAGCCGCTTCAGCTCCCGCGTCAAATCCGCATCGATGACGATCGGGACCGTGGCCGCGGCAAACGACTGCTGGGCAGGCCGCGCACGGTCCGTCGGCAAGACAAGACGGGTCGTGCCTGCCAGGGCGCTGCGCCAATACTGCGCCTGCTTCTGCAGCCGTTCCCCCGACAGCCATTGGCGTTGCCAGGCGGCGTAATCCGGATACTGGATCGCAAGCGGCGGCAGAGGATCGTCCTGCCCAGCCGCGAATGCCCGGTAGAGCTGGCTAAGTTCACGCAGCAGCACGCCCATCGACCAGCCGTCCGAGACGATGTGATGCTGGGTCAGCAGGAAGACGTGCTCATCATCCGACATCCGCACCAGACGCCCGCGGATCAGCGGACCGCGTGCAAGATCGAATGGCGTGCGTCCCTCTTCTTGGCACAGATCCAAAAGTGCCGCTTCCGCATCCGATCTCTCCCGCAGATCGTGCTCAACTATCGGCAGACCCGCATCCGGGGGCAGAATCTCAACCCGGGGCTTGCCCTGGGTCGCGACAAAGACACTGCGCGGCGCCTCATGACGCGCAAACAGACGGTCAAGGCTGCGCTGCCAGGCGCTGTGGTCGAGCATCCCGCGCAGTCGCAAGGTCAGCGGAATGTGATAGTTCGTGCTGTCTTCGTTCAGCTGCGCCAAAAACCATAGCCGCTGCTGCGCAAATGACAGCACAAGCGGCTCATGACGCGACACGGTCGCAATCGACGGCAGCTCTTGCGGACCGGAGCGGCTCAACAGCTCGACGATGCTTGCTGCCAGGTCAGTCAGCACTGGCCTTGCGAACAGCGTCGACAGCGACAGTTCGACCCCGACAGCCTGTGACAGCCGGCTCGACACCTGCACGGCCAAGAGCGAGTGGCCGCCCAGTTCGAAGAAATGGTCGTGGCGTCCGATGCGCTCGACACCGAGAAGCTCGGCCCAGATCTGCGCCAGCGCCGTCTCGACCGCACCTTGCGGCGCCTGGTAGGCCGCCAGCGCATAGGCCTGATCGGCCGGCGCCGGCAGCGCGTTCCGATCGAGCTTGCCATTCACCGTGAGCGGAAGCGCGGCCAGCCGCACGAACGCACTCGGCACCATGTAGTCCGGCAGCCGCGCACTTAAGTGCGCCCGCAAGGCGCCCGCAAGCCCGCCTCCGTCGCCCTCGTCTGAGCCGGCCTCGGGCGCGCAGACCACATAGGCGATAAGATGCTTGTCGCCGGCGCCGTTCTGGCCCGCCACCACCACCGCCTCGCGCACCCAGGCGTGCTCGCAAAGCTTTGCTACGATCTCGCCCGGCTCGATGCGATAGCCGCGGATCTTCACCTGATCGTCGTTACGGCCCAGGAACTCAAGATTGCCGTCCGGCAGATAACGTGCCAGGTCGCCGGTCCGGTACAGCCGATCGCCCTCGACAAAGGGACTGGCGATGAACCGCTCGGCTGTCAGCTCAGGGCGGTTCAGGTAGCCCCGCGCCACCCCCGCCCCGCCAATGTAAAGTTCGCCCACCGCGCCGAACGGCACGGGCGCACCATGGCCATCCAGCAGGTACACCCGCGTGTTGGCGATTGGACGTCCCACGTGAGGCATCTGGGGCCAACATGACGGATCGCCCGCAAGGTGGTGCTCGGAAATGACGCTGATTTCCGTGGACCCATATTGATTGATCAATCTCGCGTTCGGGTGTGCTTCGAAGAACGCCCTGAGCAGTGGAGTGGCCTGCAATCGCTCGCCGGCTGTATAAAGCTCTCTTAAAGAGGGCAGCTGCACGCGCTGCGTGCTCCAGACTTCCGCAAAATGATTCAATGCTACGAACGGGAGGAAAAGCCGCTCGATCGCCTCCCGCTCTACAAATTCCAGCAGGTCGGAGAAGCGCCTCCGGGTCTCTTCCCGCAGGAGCACAAGCACTCCGCCGTCCTTCCAACAAATGAACAATTCCTGGCAGGACACATCGAAGTTCAGGGTCGCGAATTGAAGTGTGCGCAGTTGTGACGTGCCAATCCCCGCAAGCGAATTCACAAGCGCGCCATGCGACATTTCAACGCCCTTGGGGATTCCGGTTGAGCCGGAGGTATAGATGACATAGGCGAGATGGCGCGATGTGAGGCCAAGCGTGCCCGGGTCCGGGTTCGAAGGCGGCCGCTCGCCCCAAGTCGGGGTCGCCGTCTCCAGATCGACCACCGTCATATCGGCCACGGCTTCGGCGCCCAATGCGGTTCGACCGGCGACATCGCAAAGCAGCAGTTTCGGTTCTGCATCGTCGACAATCTGCCGCAGCCGCGCCGACGGATAAGCCGGATCTAGCGGCAGATAGGCGCCGCCGGCCTTCAGGATCGCCAAGACACCAACCACCATCGCTAGGCTGCGTTCCAGGCAGATCGCTACCGGCTGGTCCGGCTTGACCCCGAGCTCGATCAGATGATGCGCCAGCCGGTTGGCCCGCGCATTGAGTTCGCCATAGCTCAGTCTCTCCTTCTCATGGACCACCGCCACCGCTTCCGGTGCCTTTTGCACCTGCTCCTCGAATAGCTCATGGATACATCGCTCAAACGAATAAGGCGCCGCCGTCCGATTCAAATCCTCCAGTAGATACGCGCGTTCGTCGGTTGGCAGAATGTCGATTCGGCCGACAGCCTGCCCCGCATCGTCCATCACGCCGCGCAACAACGTTTGCAAATGCTGCGTCATGCGGTCAATCTGCTTCGTCGCCAATCGAGCGGCATCAAAATGCCAGCGGAAGCTCCCATCCGGAGCGCGAACCTCAAAAGTCAGCAAATTGCCGCATAAGGCTTGGCCCGTTTTGTGGCTCGTCGTCAGATCGTCAGCGACGGAACAGCTCTCTGTCGTGATTGCAATGCCAATCGGCCAAGGCTGGCGCGCCCGTAGCGCCTCCACACCTCTCAATGTCGGGCAACGCGCGATAAGATCCCGGGCAAAGCTAGCGTGCGTCCTCAGCTGAGCGACTTCGGCCGCTACGGTTTTGCGCACTTCTTCAAAATCATGAGCAAGCTCAATGCAAACATCCATCGGCACGACGGAGGCGATCAACACCTCGACGAGTTTGGAGCCAGTTTGCAATCCATCCCATGCAGGCTTCCATCCCAGTTGAAATTCTTTTTCCCCCGTGATCCGAGCGAGATAGATCAGCCAAGCCGTTACCAAATACTCCGAGCGATCTTGTGGGGATAGTTTAGCCAAAGTGCTTAGGCTGGACCACGAACTCGACTGCCATCGGGAAGGCGCTGCAGCCGCGGACGATGACACGAAAGGAGGATGCAGTCTTCTAAACTGCTCGAGCCGCCCTCGCCAAAACTCCTCCCCACGCGCCAGCAGTTCATGTGCGGCAGATATGCTCTGCACCTGTTCATCGCTCAAGATTGGAAGGCGACTTCCTTGATTCACGTAAATCGCTCACACCGGTTCGGATCTGTTGTGGGGCTTAGGCTGCCCTGCATTGATGTGACGAAACCCTTCGCCGAAGCAGATCACTCAATCTTCCTGCCGACCTTCCGCATCACCAAATATGGTACCGGCAGTATCGCAGCTGCCAGTCAGAGTTTCTGGTGGGCGTTCTCATCGAACGACTTCTCCTCTATGGCGCCCTTGAGAGGATTACGCATGTATCGTGCCAAAGGTGAAATCGACTGCAATCAATGCGATAGCCACAGCAGTGCTATGTCAGCTGTCCAACAGCGTCGCCAGACATCGGACAACTGAGCGCGCTATCAATCGGCACAAGCCTCCGATCGCCTGGTCCGGACAAGGGAAAATGGACCTGGAATGCCAAAGTAATTTGTCAGCTCAGCCGAGCCGCATCACGTGCGCATCTCGTAAAACCGGGACAAAGACTTTTTCTGAGGTCCGCGCGCGCGGTACGAGGCAGTGCCTGGATCGCTCGAGTAAATGTTTCTCGCAATTGGCGGCAGTTCATATTGGATTGGCGTTTCTTCGCATCGCTCAATATGTGGAGCCTGCCGGGTCGTCGAGCTTGTGGCGCTCGGTTCCGGTGAGGGGCGGGTTGAAGATGCTAACGAGGATCATGTCGTTGTCCCGTCCCCCGCGCAGGAAATGCTTGTCATGCTTGTCAAGCACATACATGTCACCCTTGCGAATGGGAAAGACATTGCCGTCCATGTCCTCGACCTCGCCCTCTCCAGCGATGCAGTAACAGGCTTCGAGATGATTCCGGTATTGCAGAAGCGAAACGGTGTTAGCGCGCACCACGGTGTGGCAGATGCTAAAACCCATGCCGTCCTTATCCGTCAGAAGGCGGTGGCTAGTACCATTGCCCCAATCGACGAAGTGATCGGTTGCTTCGACGTCGTGCAGGCTACGCACAATCATAGTGTTCGATTGCCCGGTGCAGGTTGAAGTGATTGATCCAAAAGCTGGAGGCCGTTGTTCTGCCCCGGAACTGCGACTTCCCTGTCGCGCGACCGACTGCGGTCTCCGTCGAAACAACCAACCGTCGGTCGCAGAGAACCCGTGCAGTAGTCCTACGGGATCGGCTACACGCAAAAGACTTGCCATTTGCCCGACGGCGACTAGTAACAATATCGGCGCGAGGGTATTTCGCAGCCGAGCCCGATCGGCGCGTACCAACTTGATGTTCCACGTCTCGAGCGGTACCGCCGCTTACCTTTGTATTCCCCAGCATGCTGCTGGAGATATTGCCGGCGACATAAACTGTCTCCAGTCGCAGATTTGGCAAGCCGTTTCCTTCCTTGCTGTGCCTCTCGCCGCGAATACGGTTCCGCAGCGTCTCAGCCAATTGAGCAAATCTCATGCCGTGGTCGCAGACCGATGAAAGATAAAGTTGTGGCTGTCTCAGCTGGCTAGCGAATGAGAACGATTTGGCTGGGCGTGTAGCCAATCTAACAAACTGCCGAGATATGGCCGAATACAAACAGGTCCGCGAGCGAGAACCGTTCGAACAATGCGGCTTTTTAATCCGCTATGGGTAAATGCCGATATAGATTGAGCACCTGATACCCGAGCCGAATGAACCCACGTGCAGGTCACTAGATCAGGTCCCCGGGGCTAGGCCAACAGCAGGCGGATATCGTCGATTATGCCCGGTCTCGAGCTCATGATGATGCCGTCGCCAAGAAATCGCGTGGTCCGGAACGCGCGCGTCGTTCGCGGCTCCGCGCCTAGCTTGCCGGCATGTCCGGCCCCTTCCGAAGGCTAAACGCGAACGGGAAGGCCTCGGCCGAAAGAGACTCGAGCGCGGTCTGCTCTTCGGTGAGGCGTCTTTCGATGAACGGACGTTCGACATCCGACAGGTTCGACTTCAGCAGGCGACGACAGCGGTGGATGTTGTTGCGGTGAGCACGAATGCGGGCCAAATATTCATCGAGCATCCTGGACGCTCCTGACGTCGTCGCAATCTCTACGAAGATATATTCAGGCGAGCATGTCGTCGGTCAACGCGCCGCCTGTCGCCGCATCTCGGAAGCCGTTCGGCAGGCGGATAAGGACCATGGCAGTTCGTGATATCATTCCTTTACCTAGCCTAGCATTTCCATCGCGACGATCCGCAGCGATTTTGGCTCGCCATACGCCGTCTTTCTGCTCGGGTAGTCGCTCATACAGAGCTGGACGCTTGTAAAGCGCGAGGAATAGTCGGCAACGCCCCCGCCGCCGGACGCTTGTCGCTAATAAGCTCGGCCGCCAGTATTCTCTGCCGACGAGCTGAACATCGTTTGCCGATGTGCTATACGCATCTTCGTTGAGAACAGCTTTTTGAGAGTTTCGATGTCTCTTTCGATTGGATTGATTGTGGACGGCTATGTGAAACTAAACGACCGTATCGCGCTGGAGAACCTTCTAGCGCATCGGCGGGAGCTACTGCAGCAGCTGAAGTGTGTTACTGGAATTGATCCGAAGCAAGCGGTCGCTCAGGTCAGTCAAGAAATCGCAGTGATCGAAAGTGCACTTGCGGCGCTCGCGCCAGAGTAAACAGCAACGGCAGACCGGCTCGCGTCAGTTGACCGCCTCCTTTTCCGTGGCCATAATTTCCGTGGCCATCTGACGCCAATTGCTGAGTCGCTCCGTCAATGCCGCTTTTTCGGTCGAAGAGCGGTTTGATCGATCCGCCGCCCGTCGGCACGTCAGCTATAGTGAAGACCCGGCTGCGTGCGCAAAGCGTGGACGCGCTGCCTTGAGTGGGAACCGCTCTCTTGCTTCAAAGATCTGCCTCTCGCAGCGAGCGACGCGTCAAACGATTCACATATGCAAATGCGCCCTGGCGGACGCATGGCCCTATCGTGACGGATCAGGCAGAGAATCGGGGAACCAGGCTTGAGCGACGGCGCTTCTTCGCAAAACAGATTTTTCGTTCGCAAAGGCGGCAAGGGTTGAATGGTTTATGATCGAGAACGTAAGGGGCCAGCGCTGATTGGGACCAGCTTGGCAACCAATCTAACCATAGAGCAAGCCGAACAGGTGAAGCGGATCCTCACCGCTCCGCAGGAACACAAGGTCTCATTTTGAGCAGAGCATTCGAGATGGCAGGTTGTGTGATCGTTCGGGCCTACGGAAGGCAACTTGATCAATTGCGCGAAGAAGCCTCCCGTATTTCCCGAGGACTGAGAGTCGACTGGTGGATCGAACGCGCAGATGAAGGAGCGCGATTTTGCTTCGAGAACGAGGAATCGAAAAAAGCTTTCGCCTCGATCTGCGAGAACCTCGCTATTGCTTTCCGGGAAGCTTAGAGAGTTGATTTCAATACCAAGGCTTCTGAACCGGCCAGGATCTGAAGGTGCCCTCTTGGCGCTTCTGGCGATCGACGAACTTGCAAAGACCCAACGAAAGCGTTTCGGCGATCTCTGCAGGACCGGCGGCAACTCCGATCCGTAGGCCTGATCCATCACACCAACAATCCCGTTCTCATCGCCGGATCTGCTTTTGATTCTTCTCGTTGCCGCGATAACAGACGCTTTGAGACGAGCTACGCATTGTGCTGCAGGTGGTGAGGCCAATAATGAGGACCGCTAGGGGGCTTACCTGTGAAGCACATTCATACCTGCTTGTTCTTAAGGGCCCGCCCACCGAAAGGCTGTGCGTGTCGGGGAGATTGCCAGGGTGACGCCTCCAGCGCTCCTGTGCCTGATTGTTCGAGGGGTCGATACTTGTCGCGCCGGAGTTTGATCTGGCGCAGAAATGCTGCGCAAGAAAAAATGTATGATGCGCGCGCAACGCGAACTATCTGAGACAATCGATCGCCGAACTCTCTCATCAGGATCACGGGCCTGGATTCGCAGCTCCGTGTGCCGGAGTTTACCGGCGCATTCATCGCGAAATCTGCATTGCATCAGAACACGTGTTGCCGCCGCAAGGGCACCATATGCACACGCCGGCGCAACGAGCGGTTCGATGGCGATTGATTGTGCATGCCGAGCACAATGTAAATAGTTTAGAGTCCGACGAAGGTCGGACTTTTCTTTTACGAGCTGCTGCGTGTGGGGACGATATTTCGATGAGTCGGGCAGGCGAGCGTTAGAGAGCGAGAGGCGAGTCCAACCGCCCGCGCTCTTTCGCTTGCTGATCATGGAAGGGGCATCCGCAAGGTTGGAGAGGGACAAACATGTTCGACCTCTACGTAAACGATAGCGACGAATTGCTGGTCGTGCCCCAGGGAGCTCGACCACCTATCATCGGCTCGTTCGGCAAGTGGCGAAAAAAGAAAACACGCGTGACCAGCGTCAGCCAGGAGATCAGGTCGGTCGTTCAGAAACAGGGGCACTACATCCGAAAACGGAGTGATTCGAGGAAGCGGATCCCTACGGAAACCTGAGCAGATCAATCTGCAATCGCCGGGCCTCCACATGTGGAAAACCATACCACGCGCCATGGCCAGCGGCGTACGGTTTTGCGCGAGCTCGTCTCGCAGAAGCCTCGCGTGCCGAACGTCGAGCGCGGGATTTAAATGAAGGCAAATGCAAGCAGACTAGAGCAACGCAGCGCAAGGCCGGCGGCGGTCAGCGCCAACAAGCTACCGGACACAACGTCATGATGCGCATGAACCGTCCTTCATGGTGCGCCCGGAAGCAGCACGAGGGGGCGGCTGCCTTCCGCGGTGAATAGCCAAGCACTAAATTACCACTCGAATTCGCTGCACTATTCCTGCCGCCCTCAAGGGAAAATGCATTTTTTGAGCGCAAACATCCCGCTGTTCGGCGGCTACTGGCGAAAACGAACGAGTATCAAGGTTTGTGAGCTTTTTGCTGGCCAATACGCTGTGTGCGTGGGATGCCCCGTAAGAGCCGTCCCTGCTCCAAGGCCGAGATGTGAGCCGTTTCATAATTGCGATATATCGTTTCGAGTAATCCTTGTTGCATGCGCGTACTCCTGATCCTCCTCGCGACTTTTACGATCATATTTGCGGCACGTGACCAGCACCAGAATGGCTTTGTGCCACGCCCGACGGCGTCCATGCCCCCGGTCGACGTGCCGTAACCCAAGCACCTGCCTCAGTCCGCAAATGACTTGACGCACTTCATCAATATTGGGCAGCCACTCAGACTCATACTCGCGATCTGCACCGCTGCTTTGTAGGCAGCACATCTTCCGCCCTGGCGTGGGGACAGCTACGTCATTCGGTCATTGCGGAACTGGCGTAGCGGCACTTAAGTCCGGCAGCGCAGGCCAAGCTCAAGGAGCCGATCGGCGACACTTCGCTGGCCGCCATCTCAAACTGGGCGGATGACTATAAATTCGTACCGGAAGGACACCCATCGCTGGCATTTCATCGATATTGACATCGAACCACCGACGTATGACGCTTCCCTCGATCGCCAGGGTGGAAGCAGCCAGGGCACCTGCATCGTCCAAGGTCTTCCGGCGGCGATTGCGATCGTCAAAGGCAATTCACGGCCTGAGGCAGACAGGTTACGCGAGCTGAAACTCGTTGTTCATCTGGCTGGGGACCTGGAGCAGCCGTTGCACGTAAGCGAGCACAACGGCGATCAAGGCGGGCGGCAACAAACTTCACATCGTCTTGTTAGGAAACGGTCCTGCGGCGCGACGTATACGCGCGCATCAATATTCCACAGCATGTGGGATGATTCTCTCGTCGATCTCCAGGCGAATTGCCGCCTCGGCGCATGCGATGGACATAAGAGCCAACTCCTGCCGCCAAGAACGCTCGACCGCAACCTTGCGGGTCATGGACATCGGCAACGATTATGCCGTGGCCATCAAAGCCCACTTTGGAGCGCTAGTGAAATGAGCCGCGCGTCTCAAGGCTATTCTGGACGATGCACTCGGCGGTTCAAATGCAACACTTTCGGTCGACAGCAGCAAGCAACTCCCTTGCTGATAGGTTCGCGCGCGGTCGCGTCGCCTGCGGCTTAGCGACCCGGCCAGCTCGCAGAGGTGTATCGTCGTCGCAAATCGATGGCGGCCTAACGTCACCCGAAGACGGCGTTATCCGATGGAGCATTGTCATGTAATTGTATTCAGTTCGACTAAGCAGCCGCCCAGGCTCACAATCTTGTCGCGAATGAGGTATTCCATTCGAACCCTCAACGACCAAAAAAAGCTCGAACCATGCTGCTTCTCAACCGGCACACCGACCACCGCTCTGCCCTGGATGACTCGGATGCCGATACGCTGAGCCTCGACGCTGCGCGCGACGTGGAGCGCTTTCTAGCGCATCGCGACGGCCACAGGATGACCCCGCTCGTTTCGTTGCCGGGCCTTGCTCACGAGATCGGTGTAGGCTCGATCCATCTGAAGGACGAGGGCCAGCGACTGGGGCTTGGGAGTTTTAAAGCGCTGGGCGGGTCCTACGCCGTGATCCGGCTGGTGCTAGAGGAAGCAGGTCGGCAGCTCGGCCGATCTGTTGATGTCTTGGAGCTCCACACACCTGAAGTGAAGACAGTGGCACGGGAGATGACGGTATCCTGCGCCACGGATGGCAATCATGGCAGGTCGGTCGCGCAAGGCGCCAAGCTCGTTGGTGCGAACTGCGTTATATTCGTCCATTCAGGTGTTAGCGACGAGCGTATCGCCGCGATCGCCCGTTTTGGCGCGCAGATCATCCGCATCCACGGCAATTACGACGATTCCGTTGCCGAGGCATCGCGAGTTGCCGCGGAAAAGGCTTGGATCACGGTATCTGATACGTCCTGGCCGGGCTACGAGCGTATTCCCGGGCTCGTGATGCAGGGATACACTGCCCTCGTAAGCGAGGCACTGCGTCAGTTGCCCACCACACCGACCCACGTCTTCGTGCAGGCCGGCGTAGGCGGAATAGCCGCAGCCGTTGCGGGACATCTCTCGGTTCTATTCGGGGACAACCGCCCGTTCTTCACGGTTGTTGATCCCTCGCGCGCGGCATGCCTGTTTGAGAGCGCTCGAGCCGGGCATCCGGTCAAGGTGGAGCATGGGCCATCGACCGTGATGGCGATGCTCGAATGCCATGAACCTTCTCTCGTCGCCTGGCGCATCCTTTCGCGCGCAGCGGACGCCTTTATGACTGTGGACGACGAGGACGCAATCAGTGTCATGAAACGGCTGGCAAATCCCAATCATGGCGACGCTGCTGTCGTCGCGGGGGAGAGTGGCGGTGTCGGTCTGGCCGGCTTGCTGAAGATCGCCTCCGACGAGACATTGCGCAATAAGATCGGTCTTGAACGCGAAGCACGGATATTCTTGATCAACACCGAAGGGGCCACTGATCCTCGTCTTTACGAGGGGCTTGTCGGCCAGACGCCAGCGCAAGTGATCGCTAGGAATAATTGCACGGGCGGGTCCGTAAACCTCTAATCGGTCGAAGCCCAATTGCGATCCCGACGTTCTTAAGCAGAATGGGTTTCAAGTCCCGAACGCTTCTGTTTGAACACGCGCTTGGAAAGACGTCCGAATGTGCAATCTCCTGTCTGATTGCGGTTGCCGGCACAAGTGTTCAGCTTGTTACGACAGCCTGCGAGGCTCGCTCTTGTCTACGAGGTCGACGTTCATGGTCGCCTCAGGATGGTAGTCCGAAGATCGGGAGCTGCTATCTATTAGGCGCGTACTACCAGGTACACAGATTGCGGCGCAGTCATCCCGACCTCGTCCTCGCAGGACGTCATCGCGCCTTGTCGGCGGATCCGATGAATTGCTAATTGATCATGCGGTCGCCTCCTCGCGGGTCCACTGGAACTCACTTCCATCTGCCCAGATCCGATGCATCACGATCGCTAACTTTCGTCCGACTGCTACGACTGCTCGGCGAAGGCCGCATCGCTCGGCCACCCTTACACCCCAGGCTTTCAATGCGGACCAACGCTGGGTGCGGGTTAGAAGTGCAAGCGCGGCCTGATAAAGTATGGTCCTGAGCATCACATCGCCGCACCTCGAAATAGCGCCATTCCGATCGATTTCCCCGGATGCGTATTTGCGTGGCGTGAGGCCGAGATGCGCGCCAATGTCGCGGGAGCGTTGAAAGCGATCCGGGTCATCAATGGTTGTTAGAAAAGTGATTGCCGTCAGTGCACCAACACCTGGTATCGTCATGAGCCGCTGACATGTCGGTTCGCGGCGCACTATTTCAAGTACCATCTTGTCTAGGACGCCGTACTGTTCACGCAGCGCGGCTCGAGCCACCAGCATTGGGCCGCGAGCCATGGATGGCCATCTGTGAGTTCATTAGTTTGTTGCTCAAACGTCACTTGAGATATACGACCAGACAGCTTTAAGCCGAAGACGCGTAAGACGCCGCGAATTTCATTCTCGATATCGATCTGCTTGATCAGAAGCGTCTTGCGATTGTTGAGAAGCATTCGTAGCTCCTGGCTCAGGTCACCCTTGATATGAACGACGGTGTACCAGCCGACCCGCATTACCTGTGCAATAGCGCGAGCGTCGTTTCGATCGGTCTTAATCGGCATTGTCTTAGTCACGCCACGCAGTCTTCGGGATCGATGCAGACTGCGTGTAAGTCGGCAGCACGCAGTTCGCTGTACAGCCAACGAACGAGACCACCAATCTCAATCCCGATCTTGACAATGGGCAACCCGCTTTCGTTGAGCCAGGCAACAATAGCCTCCGGTTCCGAAAGTGCTTTGCCCTCGCGAATGACGACGCCATTCTCGTCCACAACACAGATAGCCGTCTCCTTTGGCGAAACATCCAGACCGGCATAGTGCTTCATATTCCCGCTCCTGCTGCCGCCGGCTCGCCGGCCTCCCTTCCAGGCTGAGCCTTTCGAGCAGCAACCGCAATCACCCCCATCTACGGCGCGACAACCAATCAAGAGGCAAACTTCCACACGGATGTATCGAGCAAAATTCTGGCGAATGGCGACACGCCGTCAGCCTGAACGTGCAAAACATGACTCTTCCAGCGATGAATTGGTGCGTGCAACTCTCACGCCCCAAAGCGCCCTATGGAAAATCCAGACCCGGCGAGCGGAACCGGCTGTCTTGCGCGTCATTGCCCTGGGAGATCCGCTTGGAGCGGCCGATGCGTCGGACGGAAAATGCGACAGAGCGGCGAGGCGGTGCAGCCGCTCCGGCAAGACCGGAAGAGTTGGCCTACCGACTGCACCAGCAATCGACTCTCGCCGAGTTCGGGCGGCGGGCGATCGAGGCGTCAGCGCCCGATGACCTGCTGGACTCAGCAGTGCGCTTGTGCGCCGAGGGCATGCATGCGCGGTTCAGCAAGGCAGCCGAGTTCCTGCCCGCCAATAACGCCCTTTTGCTCCGCGCCGGCGTGGGGTGGAAGCCGGGCTTTGTCGGCCAAGAGGTGATGGGTCTTGACACGCCTGCCGGGTTCGCGTTCCGAACGGGCGCGCCGATTATTTCGGACCACCTCGATCAAGAGGAAAGGTTCCGAACGCCGCGGCTTCTGGCGGAACATGGCGTCAGGCGAACGGTGAGCGTGCCTATCCCCCTCGGTGCCGATCGCCGCTGGGGTGCGCTGGCCGCCGACAGCCCCGCGGATACCGGCGAATGGGACGAGGCGGACGCCGAGTTCATGATGGGAATGGCGCAATTGCTCGGGGTCGCACTCGAGCGGTTGGAAGCCAAGCGCGAGCTTGAGGAGAGCCGCGCCACCTCGGCGACAATCGTCAACTCAGTCGACCAGATCGTCTGGGCCGCGCGCCCGGACGGCTATCATGACTTCTTCAACGAGCGCTGGTACGAATACACGGGCGCGCAGCCCGGCTCGACTGAGGGCGATGAGTGGGCGCAGCTTTTTCATCCCGACGACCGCGTGGAAACTTTCGCGCGCTGGCGCCACAGCCTCCAGACAGGCGAGCCCTACGAAATCGAATACCGTTTGCGGCATCGCTCCGGCGTCTACCGCTGGGTACTGGGCCGCGCGCGCCCGTTCGCAACGAGGCGGGCCGCATCGTCCGCTGGCTTGGAACATGCACCGACATCCATGCCCAGAAGGAGTATGGAGAGCGCTTCCGCTTGCTCTATCAAGCGCAGCATACCGCGCACCTTGTGCTCGCGCCGGACTTCACGATCGAGGAGGTCTCGGAGCCTTATCTCGAGGCGACCATGACCCGCCGGGAGGGCCTGGTCGGCAAGCGGCTATTTGAGGCCTTTCCGGAAAATCCCACCGACCGGGGGGCCGCCGGGGCGCGCAACCTGCGCGCCTCGCTTGAGCGGGTCCTGAAGCAGCGCGCCGCTGATCGAATGCCGGTGCAGAAGTACGACATCCGGCGCCCTGATGGGACTTTCGAGGTGCGCTGGTGGGCGCCGCTGAACACGCCGGCGTTCGGTCCAGACGGCGAGGTCCGTCACATCATCCACCAGGTCGAGGACATCACCGGAGAGATGCTGGAGCGCGAGCGGGCAGCCGAAGCGCGAGCCGGCGAAGCCCGCTTCCGCGCGGTGGCCGAAGCCATTCCCGGGCTGGTTTTCGAGACGGATACCGAGGGGCGCAATACCTACGTCAGCGAACAGTACTGTGAGTACACTGGCTTGTTGAAGGAAGTCCTGCTCGGGCACGGCTGGCGCAAGATCTGCCACCCGGATGATCAGGACCGCGCCGCCGCTCTTTGGGGAGAGGCCGTGCGGTCGGACCGGGCGGTCAGGACGGAATGTCGGATCCGTCGCGCCGACGGGGCTTGGCGGTGGTTCCTATTGCGCGCGGCCGCTGTGCGCGACCACACGGGTCAGGTGGTGAAAGGGATCGGCATCTGCATCGATATCGATGATGCGCGGCGGGCCGAGGATGCGCTTCGCGAAAGCGAGGAACAGTTCCGGAGTCTGGCCGACTCATTGCCGCAGCTCGCCTGGATGGCGGACGCGAAGGGTTGGATTTGCTGGTACAATCTGCGGTGGTACGCTTATACAGGGACCACAGCGGAAGAGATGCAGGGCTGGGGCTGGACCAAAGTCCATCACCCCGATCACGTCGCGCGGGTGGTCGAGCGCATCCAACGCGCGTGGGATACCGGCCAGCCGTGGGAGGACACCTTCCCCCTGCGCGGCGCCGATAGACGGTATCGGTGGTTTCTCTCGCGCGCGGAACCTGTAAAGGACTCCGAGGGGCACGTGGTCCGCTGGTTCGGGACAAACACTGATATCACTGAGAAGAAGGAGCTGGAGGAGTTACAGAAGACGCTGATCCACGAAGTCAGCCATCGCGTGAAGAACAGTCTGACTCTCGTTTCAAGTATCCTCAATCTGCAGGGACGCAGTATGAACGGCGCCGCGCGTCGAGTGCTGGAGGACGCGGCGCTGCGGGTGCATGCCGTCGCCAACGTGCACGATCAGCTCTGGCGGGGGACCAATGCGCGTGAGATCGACCTTGGCGGCTTCCTGTGCGGCCTCGGCGAGACCATCGCGCACACTGCGCCCCAACATTCCACCCGCTGTCGCGCCGACCCGGCGGTGGTGAGCGCGGACTTGGCCGTCCCCCTCGGCCTGTTCATCAATGAACTCCTCACCAACGCCTACAAGTACGCTTACCCCGCGGACCGGCCGGGCGAGGTGGAGGTGCTGGGCGCACGGCAACCAAACGGCTTGTATCGGCTCGATGTGTGGGACCATGGCGTGGGGCTTCCGCCGGGGTTCGACCTCGCCAAGGCGCGCGACAGCCTCGGCATGCGCGTGATCAACAGCTTGGCAGCCCAGCTCCAAGGAAAGCTGACGGCCGGATCCGCTGAACCGGGCGCGCGGTTCACCCTGGTGTTCCCACTTAGGGAAGTCTGATTGTGCCATGCAGCATGCCGCAAGCGACATCTCCAAGGCACTCGCGAAGGCTGGTCATACGGCGCCGAACGAGAGTCCCTAGTCGCCGTCCGCCATTGCTCGGATGCTGGGCCGCCAGCCAGCAACGGGCAATGGCGGCCGTTCCGATGACCCAACATTTTCAGCGGTGCAGTTCAACTTGCCGCGCCCTGCGCCAATCCTGCCCTCTTCCATTCATTTATTCGCGTTCATCGCTACTTCGGCAAGTTATAGCCGATGCTCAATGTCTTCCCGGACTATCCAGCTCCGGCACGCAACACAGAAGCCGAAACCGAGATAACGCTGATGCGCTGGGGCATGCCAATGCCGCCACGCACAGGAGGCCCGCTAGTCACCATATCTCTCGAAATATCTTATCGCCGTTCTGGGTCCATCAGGCGCCGCCAATCGCTCGGGTGATCGTGCCGCTGCCACCGCAGTTCGGACAGGGCGAGCCGTCGATACGGCCTTCGCCGTGACACTCCGGGCACACGTCTTCGCCAGTACCTGGAGTTCCGGGGAGCGCCTCATCTCCGGGATTGAGCATATTCGGATTGCTCGCTTGCATCTGGGTCTGTGAGCTTGATCCGGCATTTCGAGTATTAGGACCCTTGTTCTTCATCATGCTCGCCTCCTTGCCTTTAATCGAGAACACGCCTTGGCGAGAGAAGTTGCTCGAGCGGCGGGGTGCTACTATGGCGGACTGCTGGCGAGTGCAGGACATACCGTGCCGGTCGGCAGAAGCACTGGATCAAGATGAACAACTGGAGCCATCCCAGGATCAGGCGCGAATTGTGATCCTGCTAAATCACGCGTTCGCTTAGGAGCCAGCCCGTCTTGAGCGGATTGGTGCGTCATGAAACGCAAGTCAAAAGAGATCAGCGCCGGTACATTCCTGCTCTTTGCAGTCGCGCTGCTCGTTTTCACTCTGAGATCTACGAGAGCGCAGGGGCCGATAGATCATGATCGAGATAATTCTGATCATGGCGGCGATTGGCATCCTGCTGGTCAGCTCAATCGTCACGGGCTTCGAGGCCAAGGCCGCGCTGGAGCGTCGCCGCCTCAAAGGATGATGCCCGCCACTGTCGACCACACTGCCGGTTGATTTTATCTGGACGAGCGTCATAGGCAATCAGCGAGCCATCCTCCAATCCAGCGGCCACTCCGATCTGGGCTCGCACCTCAATTTCGCTGCGCGATCCAGTAGCCTGAACAACGCGCGTTTCCTGAATGGCCACTCCACGTCCCGCGGCCAGAATTGCTCGAGAGCCTGCCTGAGCCGGAGGCGAATTTGTCCTGAACTGTCACCGACGCCCGAACTGCGCCGGAACGTGCTACGTAGCCTCTGAACCTGACCAAATTCGGATGGGTAACTATTCCGTCGGTGATGTCGACGGTGAAATTATAGGTCGCATCGCAAGCGCCTCTTTGCGTCACGAAAATGAGGCTCCAGGAACCGTCGAATGCAGAGCGGGCTTGCGCGACGGAGAGGAGCGCCACCAGGCAGCCCACGGCCGCCACACAAGTGAAAAGCTTTTTCATTGTTTGCTCCTAATTCCGGTGGGATGTCCGCCGCGGGGCCATGAGCAGACCAATGCATCCCACGGCGCTCACCGAGCAATCTGGCAGCGGTGTAGAAGATCAAGAGATGTTCGCGATGGTTTTTGCACACCCACAAGACGCAGTGGTTCAGCGCGGCTCGGAGCTACCACAGATCGACAATTTGCGAGGTGATCATGTTGCCGCTTTGATAGAGGTATGCCTCGCCCTGTCCGACGTCATATGCCCACCCACGATAACGGCCGCCCGCTCAAGATCACCTTCGGCCACATGCGCAGCATGGGCGTGCGTGGCATCCTCGTCTATTGCGCCGACTATCGGTGCGGCCATAGCGTTGCGCTCAGCGCCGATCGATGGTCTGACGACGTCCGGCTGTCGGATCTTGAGTCGCGGTTCATCTGTCAGGCTTGCGGTAGACGAGGCGCCGAGGTCCGGCCGGACTTCGATTGGAATACGCCGACAGTGCCAGCTATGGGCTACCGATGAAACTCACGACCGAACGTCCCTTCGCCGACCCGGAAGCCGCAGCCCGCAAGCTGGTCGAGCTCGCAAGGAGCATCGAGCCGGTCCAGGACGGCCGCATCCACATCGAGAAGATCAACGCGCCGTTCCTGTACACGCTCAAGGGTAGCGGGCTCAACCGAGGCTCGCTCGAGCTGCACGAGAGCGGCACCTTCGTGAGGCTGCTGACCAACGCGGAACACAACCCCGGCCTTTGAGGCGGGTCGGACCGGAAAGGCCGGAGCCGCTGGAGGAAGCTTGGTCCTCGGGCTAGCGAGGCGCAGGCTACTCAACTCACCGAGTTGTTCTGTTCGCTTCAGCACTGTTCCGGGCAGGAACTTCAGCAAATTCGTAAAATCCCCTGGAAGTGCTCAAGGGGCTAGGGCTGAAGCGAGGCGGTGAACTAAACACGCCGCTTCTTGCCACGGCCTTTAGGTCTCCTCCGTTCCGCCGCTGTAACCTTCCGCTTGGCTTTGGCCCCAACCCGACCAAGCGCTTGCTCGAAGGTCTCGGTCCGCTTCGTCGGGAGGCGACTCGCCAAGTCGGGCATGAACCTCTCGACGAGATCTCGCGTAGTCTCGTCGATCCATTCGATATCGTCAAAGGAAGCAATCTGGTCATGGAGGGCTCGGAAATCGTCGTCCGTCATGGGCGTACCATCGGGGCGGAGCGGTGCTCGCTTTGGCTTGATGCGTTTCATGGCGATTAACCGGAGTTTTCCGAAGATCGTTCCGAAGTCGAAGCAGCCTACCAAATAGCCCCGTCAGCATGAACCGGCCTGTCACAAGCCTGTGGCATGGCCGTTGCACGTTCGAAACCAACTGGGATTTCAGCGCTCAGTTCGAGAATGAAACGCTGCCGGGACCTGTATTTCGAGCCCGGCAGCGTTCTATTTCGAGACTGATGGGACAGTGCCAGCGTGAACCGGCGGCCTTGCTCATCAGACGGGTGCTGTCCCGAAGTTATGCAGGTAAATGTGCCGGTCTTAGAAGTGTCGGATGACCTTCTCGCTGCCGCGGCAGAAGCTCGCGGGCGTCGCTCATTGACCGCCTTCCGCAACTGAGGCAGCCACTTGGTTTTTCGGAATGGGAAACGCGACGGGGAAGGTGGTGGCCGCGAGGGCCACGAGCTTGCTCTGCTCCTCGGCCAAGCGGCGTTCGATGAACTGACGTTCAAGCTCCGATAGCCTCGTCCGAAGCAGTCGCCGGTAGCGGTGAATGTTGTTGCGGTGCGCGCGAATGCGGGCCAGATCTTCATCGAGCATCCTCGTCACTCCTGACGGTCGTCGCAATCCTTTGGTGTTGAGAAGGCGGGAAGAAAATTCCCCGCGGAAAAATATTCGAGCGAGGATCACTGTCAAGACGCCTCTTGCCGTGCATCCGAGTCCTTCAGGAAGGGGAGCGGGGCCCCGCCGTCACTGTGAATTTTTTTGCGGCCCACCTCTTGAAACGGCGTCTCGTTTTTCTAAGTCATTTTTCGCCGCGAGAGCGGTGTGCCGGATGCCTTCACGGGTCCGGCGCGGGCGCTGGGCCGGGTATCAGACCCGCTCTGAGTCCTGCCTTGCGCTCCTTGTATCCAACTTGCTCTTTGGAGGACTTGGTTATGAGGACCACCTTTGACTTCGCGCCTCTGTGGCGCTCCACCATCGGCTTCGACCACTTGGCCGACCTCGTCGACAGCACGCTGCGCCAGGCGAGCGAAGACCACTATCCCCCGTACAACATCGAACGCACCAGCGAGGACCACTACCGGATCTCGCTCGCCGTCGCCGGCTTTGGCGCTGACGACATCGCCGTGACGGCCGAGCAGAACGCGCTCACCGTCGAGGGCAGGAAGCCCGAGAAGGCGGCCGGCGAGTACCTGTACCAAGGGATCGCTGCGCGTCCGTTCCGGCGCGTGTTCAACCTGGCCGACTACGTCCACGTGACTGACGCCTCCTTCCGCGACGGACTGCTGATCATCGATCTCGTCCGAGAGGTACCCGAAGCCATGAAGCCGCGCCGGATCGAGATCGGAAGCGGCGCCTCTCCCGCCTCGCAGATCGAGCAGAAGAAGGCGGCCTGACGCCTGATCGAGGTTCGACCACGGAACGCGGCGCGCACAAGCGCAGCCGCGCTCCCTGTCTCATGCAACGATGGAGAAAAACCATGGCAGTTCGTGATCTCATTCCCTGGTCGAGAAACCAGGACCTTGCGCCGACGCGTGGCACCCACGATCCTTTCACGACGCTGCATCGCGAAATGAACCGCCTGTTCGACGAGGTCTTCCGAGGTTTCGGCGGGACGGGCCTGTCGCCGCTCATGGAAGGGCAATCCGGCTGGCCGAACATCGAGCTCAGCGAGACCGACAAGGCGCTGACGATCTCGGCCGAGCTTCCTGGCATGACGGAGAACGATGTCCAGATCGAAATCGCTAACGGGGTGCTGAGCATCCGCGGCGAGAAGAAGAGCGAGCGCAAGGACGAAGGCAGATACTTCACCGAGTGCCACTACGGCTCGTTCCAGCGGCAGATCGCGCTCCAGGACGTCGAGGAGGACAAGGCCGAGGCGTCGTTCAAGAACGGCGTCCTGACCATCTCGCTGCCGAAGTCCGAGAACCCGCGAGCGGGCGTCAAGCGCATCGCGATCAACAAGCAGTAAAGACCATCACGCACGGGCGGCGGTCGCCGCCGCCCGAACTCGCCGAACCTGTCCCGAGAAAGGAGCGTAAAGGGAGGCATCAATGACCAACGCCAACACGGACGCAGACAATCTCAATCCCCTCTTCCATCCGGCCGCGCACTATGCGTCTCCGGACGACATCCTGAACGACAACGAGCTCTCCGTGCCGGAGAAGCGGCTCATTCTGTCGTCATGGGCCTCCGACATGTTCGCAGTCGAATCCTGCCCCGCGCTGCGCGAGATACCGGGCATGGGTCACACAATCCGGCTCGCCGACATCCTGGCCGCGCTGCGGCGGCTCGACGGCGACGACGATCCGCCGCCCCGTGGGGGCGTGCCGATGCGACTGCGGCGGCCCTGGGCCGCCGCACTATGGAGTCCGCATGATGCTCGCGCATGCGACCGATCGCGGTCGCCGGTGACTCAATGGTGCTGATGCGCTGGGGTATGCCGCCCCCTCCAAGGACCGGCGGACCGCCGGTGACCAACATCCGCAACACCGCCTCGCCGCATTGGCGCGGATGGCTGAAGCCGGAGAACCGTTGCCTGGTCCCGTTCAACAGCTTCGCCGAGTACGCGCCCGAGCCGAACCCAGAGACAAAGAAGAAGGATGTCGTCTGGTTTGCGCTGAATGACGATCGTCCGCTCTGCGCCTTCGCAGGCATCTGGACCGAATTCAAGGGCGATCGGGGCACCAAGTCGAAGCCGGTCCCCGGCCCTCATGTTGTTTACGGATTTCTGACGGCGGCGCCGAACGCCATTGTCGCGCCAATTCATCCCAAGGCGATGCCGGTGATCTTGACGACTGACGAGGAGCGCGATGTCTGGATGCGTGCGCCATGGGACGAAGCGAAAGCCTTGCAGCGACCATTGCCGGATGATGCCCTCAAGATCGTCGCGCGAGGCGCCGACAAAGAAGACAAGGCTACTGCCTGACAAACTGCTCAGACACAGGGAGATTAAAGTGCAAACAAGCGTCATTCCGCATGGCCGTCATCACCGCCTACAACGGTCGTTGCGCATTGTCTGGATTGCCCGAACCTCTTCTTCTCGACGCCGCCCACATCGTCGCCGACAAGGACGAGCGCTACGGACAACCCGTCGTTTCCAATGGCATCCCGCTGTCCAAAATCCATCATGCGGCTTTCGACGCGCATTTGATCGGCATCGATCTGGATTATCGCCTCCACGTATCTGATCGCCTGCTGGCGCAGAACGATGGCCCCATGCTCGAAGCCCTGAAGCGGCTCCATGGCAACACAATTCACCTGCCAAGTCGCGCCAAAGACCTCCCCGACCGCGATAGGCTTGCGATGCGCTTTGAACGTTTCATCGCTGCTACGTGACAACGCACGTTACGCTTGGTGGAGCTGGATCGGAGCGCGCCCGACGTGGTTTAGTGCGCGCTTGATGTCCGTTATACCCCTGACAGCGGCGCGAGAGCGGACGTTATGGGAGGTCCGAGTCGGGCCACAACTCATGCAATGAAGCAATTACGGGCCTGCGATGCTCACTCGATCACGTCATCGGCGAGCGCGAGTAGCTTGTCTGTAATGGCGAGTCCAAGTGCTTTGGCGGCTTCCCCCTACTCGTTTGCAAAGCTCGTAGGCTTCAGAGGCCGCCCGGTTGGCGGCCTCTGGCATGTGAGAATTACAAGCAATTAGTTCGGCGCGCCATCAACCGCAAAGGAGCGGAACTTCGCGTATTTTTCGCCGAGTTTTCGGTGCTCAATATACTCGGGGTTGGCGCGCCACGCCTTGATCTTCTCCATGCTATCCCAGACCTGAACGACAACGCGCTTCGGTGCATCGCCGTCAAATGCTGTTACCTTTCCGCCATCGGCAGTAGCGGCTCCTCCGATCGCCAAGAAGCGACCGCCGGCTGCCTTAATGAGGGCTTGAGCCTTCGGGACGTACTCTTTCGCATAGGCATCGGGGTTGGTTACATCGATTTCTGCGACATAGTAGACAGGCGGCTTGGCTTGTGCGTGAAGACCCTCGGCCGCAAGACCGCCGATCGCGACGCCGGCAAGCAATGCTATTGCGATTTTGCAATTGGATCTCATGGCAAATCCCTTCTGTTGCGCGATTTCTATTCAATGACGATGCCCCCTCAACAATAGCGCAACCTAATTGCGTGTTGGACGCTACTGCTGGCTCGTGCGGACAGCACCCACTTCGCTGTCAGTCGTCAATTCGATGCTAAATCGACCAACGCCTGTTGGCTTAGTGTCAAATTTGACGACCTTGCCCGAGAGTGTGGCAAGTGTGCCAGAAGCGAGCTTGAACACCGCTTTGCCAGAGGATTCACTGCCGGCAGGCTTGCCATCTTTCATGACGACAGACCCTTTGCCCTCGGTGAGTTGGGTCACCGCGAGCCCGCCGGCCGCCCTGACAATTCCGCCAGCAGACAAGTACGTTCCTTGAGGACCATCCCACTCGCTGATAGAAGACCCTGTGTACACAGCGTCTTTCAGCAGACCCTCTACGCCAAGGCAAGAATATTGGAGACTGCGGAGCAGGTGTCCATCCCGGTCACCGACCGTCTCCTGGCTTATTGCGCCGACAATGCTGCATTCATATCGCCCCACCGTTTCCGCCAGCGCAAATCCGGTTACGCTGATCAAACCAAGAGCGGAACACGCAACTGTAACGAGGAAACGCTTGTTCATTGAAATCTCCTCTAAACGCGTGTGCGAACGCACACGATGCATTCGGGCGCAGGAGAACAGCCAAAAAAAGTGGTTGGTCTATTGAGGCTCAGTGCCCGCCGGTGGCTCTGACGCTGCCCGCCAAAAATGACCGGGACTTCGGCACGTCCCTTCCGGCAGCTCGCACAAGTATGCCCTGAACCCTACACCTTCAGAAAGGAGGCAGGAAGAAGGTCCTTCAACCATAAAGAGGTATCCAGACGAGGCATTCCGGTATCCGTAGGTCAATACGCACAATACGACAAAGGGAATTTAGCGATCCGCC
Organism: Bradyrhizobium sp. ISRA430; assembly: GCF_029909975.1. NCBI lineage: Bacteria > Pseudomonadati > Pseudomonadota > Alphaproteobacteria > Hyphomicrobiales > Nitrobacteraceae > Bradyrhizobium > Bradyrhizobium sp. ISRA430. Next base: position 7,695,844 of record NZ_CP094516.1, on the reverse strand, counting down.
GATTTCTGCCTTGGGTCAGTCGCGTCGTCTTTGGCCCGCTCCCAGATGTCCGCTTAACCCCTGACAGCGGCGGAATAGCAGAAATCCCCACCGTCGCTTCGGGCCAATTCCAGACTCATGCAGCGCAGCAAATGGACGCCTATTCGATTAGTCGGCGCGCGCGAGCAGCGATTGTGGTACCGCGATGCCGAGTGCCTTGCACCACCGCCGCTGGTCCTGAATAGGCATTGCGCCCGTTTGCGACTTCCAGCCGAGGTGTCGCGGCCTCGCCATCGAACGCGACCATTTGCGCCTGCTCAGCGCCGCTGTACCCAGTGATCCTCTGACTTACTCCACCGAGTGGGCGGAACTATCAGGGCTTTTTTCTTTTACCCGCGAGAGCACCCGTGGCGTCAATTGCGACGCCGCTTCCGCAATTGGTTGCGTGTCGGTTTCTCCAGCCGCCATTCCTTGCGGGTTCACAACCATCTTGGTCGCTGCATCGTGTGCCTCGAGGACATCGAGCGACTGCTCGAGCTCTGATTTCGCGGCAAAGCAGTGGGACATCGAGCGCGCCATCGCCAGGGCAGCCAAGCCGCGCGACCCCGGACAATCCCAACCAATCGCCGCAAGGCAATGCGCTCGCCGCGATCTGCGCCGAATGTCACGGCCGCGTCTCATAAATAGACTTTGATTGGCGCGTTTTTTCCTCCCGCGCCCCCCGAGCAAACCCGACGCGCCAAGACCAGTGGCGAACAAACCCAGAGGCCTGGGTCGCCGGTTGCGCTTGTGAAAAATTACTAAGTCTTTACAGAAAAACGCAGCTTCCGCGTGTCTTCGGTTTGTTTATTCTTTCACACTAGCGCAGCACTTCATAGGAGGCGTTCCAATTGTCGCTGCTTCAAGACGCCAAGTGCGCGACGGATGACTGTCGCAGGTAAATTGAACGGCCCCGACATTATTATCGGTACTCACCCCTCCCGCAATTGTCAGGCACTTACCGGTCTGCACATTCTGGATCTGAACAACGTCGCCTACGTTGTTTATCTTCCAGGTGCGCGACGGATGACTGTCGCAGGTAAATTGAACGGCTTCTACATTATTATCGGTACTCACCCCTCCCGCTATTGTCAGGCACTTACCGGTCTGCACATTCTGGATCTGAACAACGCCGCCTACGTTGTTTATCTTCCAGCTGCGCGACGGATGACTGTCGCAGGTAAATTGGACGGCCTCTACATTATTATCGGCACTCACCCCTCCCGCAATTGTCAGGCACTTACCGGTCTGCACATTTGTCAATTTTTTGTCACCGCCCCTCTGGGGCACAAAGCCAACTACCACGCCCGCATGATCGGATGGCCATAATCCCGATGGTGTGCGGTCGGCCGGCAAAGTACCGATGAGCCTTGCCTCCCCAACGTTGATACTAGGGGGCACGATCACCAGATCAATCCGATGGTCTAACTGGGGCGTGGGATCGCTAAGATTGGGAGCCTGACAGCAGGTACAACCGCCCCGATCGTGATCGCCTGTGGGGCGGGGCTCGGGGCATAAGGCCATGGGATTCACCTTTTTCCACGCGTCGATCCCGCCGGAATCGTGGACGAGAATTTTGTAGGTGTCGAGCCCAGCCACAGTGTTGAAATCACCCGCGTACACGACCGGAAGAACGGATCCCCCCGGAAGATCAGGTTTCCCCGCGCTTTGAATAAGCTCTAATGCCTGTGCCCTCTGAACGGCTATCGGGTCAGGAAGATTAGGTTGTGGCGGTGTCAAATGCGTTACTACGAACCGGAACTTAAAGGCGCCGACTTCAACATCGACCGAGCCCCAGCCGAACGTACGGAACGGGCCAACCTCCGGTTTGCCCCAGTATTCCTCGACTTGAACATTCGACAGCTTGAGACGGTTCGAGGAAGCGCGTTTGAGGATGACGGTCCGATCCGTTAGGCGGACAACGAAGTTCAGGGGACTCGAAGTCGAAGATTGCAGATCGCTGTTGGGGATGACGGCAACAGTCTCGTAATGCTCGTTAAGTTCGTTAAGCGCATCACGCAAAAGCTGGAGTTGATCGTGCACCACCTCCGTTGCCGCAATTTTGGGGTCATTCGGCGTGGGACCACTTCCTTTGCGCAAGATGCTTACTTCTTGGAGCGCAACGAGATCAGGTTGGTTGGCACGAATCTCCTTGGCGATGGCGGCCGCCCGGTCCTTTGGTTTGGTGTCAACAGTTTCGGTGAAAAACTTTGCAAACGCATCCGGAGTCCCCGTCCTTAAAGTTGCTTCGTTCCCCTGATCGATATTTTGAGTCATAATGATCACTTGGTCGTCGGGGGGCTGCGCTCCCACGGATGTGCTCGCCACCATCGCGGCGGCCAGCATCATGCAGAGCCAGATTTTTCTGCCGATGGTCATTCCCGGGCTCCTTCCATAGTGCGTTGTTGAAACGCAAACGCACACGCCCGTCGCGGGCGTCGCAGTTTGCCGGTAAAACTTCTCAGCTCGGGACGCTCCTGTTCACGGTGGAAACGTTGCTGCCTGCTCGAGTTCGGTGCTGGGTGCGGGTTGATGGGGCCGCGCGAAAACAAAACGAGATGTCACGGGTATTTCCGCTCCGGCTCTACCGTCTTGGCCGATTAGGATCAATCCGGCTCCGCCATTTGCCACATTCAGAATAATCGGCTCGCCGCTCCACTTCTTGATTGGCTCCATTCCGATGATGAGAAATTCACCCATGGGTTGGTCGAGATATTGGATTCGCAATTGCGGGCCGACCTCGGCCGCAGCAAGTTCAAAGCCGAGCTGTCGAGCGCGCGCGTAAACCGTGGCCAGGCTCACGGTATCGGACGTGAACCCTAGCTGGGCTGGCGATAGGGCGACGAGGTCCACATCTGTCTTATGAGAGGTAACGGCGAACGTCGGTCGAGCAAGAATTTCAGCGGCTTGCCCACCGATATTGCAGCCCATACGGTCCATGTCGTTGCGCAGCCTAATCAAGTCAGCGAAGGTGCCAATTGTAATCGTCTTCCATGTCGCAACATCGCGGGCGGACTTGATAGGCTGTTGGGGCGGCTGGGCGGAGCGCGTCTTGAGTTTTAGCTGGTTCTGCAAGACATCGCGGGCGGTGCATTGAGCCCACGCGTTATTCGCGGATTGAAGCATGCAGGCTGCACAGAGCATCGAAAGGATGAAGTGACCGCTACCCCGCCTTGCACCCGAATAAGGAGCGGCTCGGTTTTTGGTAATAGACATGCGAAAATCGCTTCGTGGTAACACTTGACAGAAAAAGCCCGCCTCCGGGTCAATGGGAAGAACGGAGGGAAATGCATCAATGAAATATCGCCCGGCCGACTTTTGAAATGCGTCCGAAGGCGGGGCCGAATGGCTCAAGTATTCCAATACCAAATGACAGGCGGCAGTCCGTAAGTCCGCCATATCAGACCTAGGAGGAATGATGTGCTGAAAACATAGCATACGACCGTCCTCGCCAGGGAGACGAAATGCAGATTCACGACTGTCGTATTCCGGGACTGGTTTTGGTCGTTAGGGCAATCGCCAACACCGCTGGCCGGACTGAGGCCAAGCGGTCCCAAGCTGGGCGAAGGCACGACGCTGCGGTCGTAACATTTCGAGCGATCATGCCGGCCGATTGCCGCTTGTGCTCCTCGAGCCAATAGCTTTCATACCAGGAGCGATCGACTTGAAGGAAGCGCATCGCGAGGTCGTGGTCTGCGGGAGAGCGATGCGAACAACGAGTTGGCATGGCACTCTCCTTGCGTTTATCGGACGCCTCGCGGATCGCTACCTCGGTTCGAGGCGACGTAGTCGATCTCGCCACGCGAAGTACCGATGTCCATCAGCTCCCTGTCACTTAGGCCGGACAAATCAGCGCGTAGCTGCTCGCGTATGCGCATTTCCAGAAACGTCTCCCAATGTCTTTCCAAGAAGCTGACGACGCGCCGGGCAGAAGCGAGGCGTCTGTCCCACCCTGTTGAAATATATGTTGTGCTCATTGTGCAATCTCCGGATTCCCAACTCGGCCTGGCACGCGGATCATCGGCGCTGTCCTGGTTGGGGACTTGCAGTCCTCAAGATGAGCTTTGACGGCAACGGAGCAGATGCCGACCGAAGCTGTCACACCCAAGCGCCCGCCGTCGCGTTATCGCTCTGACAAGCCGACTGTGGTCAGCTTCACGGCCGTTGCCTTCGCCGTCATGCTGGGGCGCGGCGTCAGGACAGCGATCTGATGCGCAGACGCCGGCATCCCGCCGTACATCAGCGTTGGGGTCGCCGACTGTTCCTTAACATCTTGCGCTCCCATTACTGCGACCTGATGTCGCGTGATCGGAAGGCCTTTCAATTCAAAGCTTGGAAGCTTTGCGGCCCCTGCCCGGGAGCCGGCTACCATCACTGCCGCAACAGCGGCCACCGAGAACATTTTCTTCATGGCAATCCTCCTCTGCAAACAAAACAGAATATTCGCACCACAACTTCCAAAATGACCTAAATCAATTCGCCCGCGCGTAATGTAAGTACCTATGCATCGGCTTGCTCCGTTCGTTACTCTTGCCTTCCGGTAAGCCGATAGAGACATGATGGTCGTCGCCGCGGTGGGGCGAGGCTACGCCCAGGAACCGCACCGGGCGTTGAGTTTTGCCAATGTATGAAAAAAAATCTGAGCGGTGGGATCGGCCCATCGCCGGCATCGCATGCCACGTCGCACCAGGAAGCCAGGAATGGGCTACTCGCCCTTGATGTCGCGCACAAGCTTCTCTAGACGGCCGATGTCGGTGACCCGCAGGTTGCGTCCCTCGCGACGCAACAGACCGATCGAAGTGAGACGGCTTACCTCCCGAGAAACTGCTTCTCTATGAGTGCTAACACGGTTGGCGATGTCGGAAAGCGATGGGGCCGGCGACAACAACGGTTGCGCTCCGTCTCTATCAGCATCAGTCGCCAGACGGAGCAATTCCGCCTGAATTCGGTTTTGCACAACAAGTGTGCTGAACTCGAGCACGCGTTGCGACAATCTTCTCAGTTCACCCGCGATGTGGCGCAGCGTTGCCATTGCGACGCTTGGCTCCTTGAGCAGCAGATTTTCAAACTGACTAGAGGTCAGGGTCGCGACGGTGGCTACCTCCAGTGCCTCGATCGATGCCGATCGTGGGCTCCCGTCGATGGCAGAAATCTCACCAAAAATGTCGCCCGTCCTAAGGTCCCTAAGGATGATAGCTTTCCCACGTGCCGAGTGGATGATTGCGCGGACCCTGCCGGAGACAAGAAAGAATACATTGTTCGAAGGATCGCGATACCCAAGTATTTCTTCACCGCGTTTGTAAGTATGCCATCTGCACGTCTTGGCGAGCTCCTCCAAAGATATCTGCGATAGACCAGCCAGGATCTGGACGCGCTTTAAAAACTCCAACTGCCGGCCAGGGTGCATGGGGCTCGCTGCCTCGGATAGGACTCAATCCGCCGACGGGAATCTGGACCCCGATCATCCCATGTTACGAGCACTGCTTCCAAAAGCAGAACAATCGGGGCAAGCACTCCGGCTCTCCCTCGCCGAGCAGACGTCTTATTGAATTACATCGTCGCCATCGCAACCGCGAGACGATAGCACTGACCAGAGCCAAGGTCCGAATCGGATCATGACCCATAAGACTCGGATTGAACAAATGTTTTTCCGGTCGCCCCGACACCCGGCATCAGGGAAACGCACCGAATTTTTGGGTCGCGCCAGTTCGAGACCTTAGCATGTGCAGCGAAGTGCATGCGCCGAACTCGGTCCTACTCGATCAACTCGTCAGCGAGGACAAGCGGCGAGGGTGGGATGGTAGCCGAGTGCATTGGCCCGCGGCCAATGTTATCGTCGACCCGCAACGACACGGTTACTGGCCTCGGCCGGCCGATGCCCGGCACGGGAGGATCGTCAATGACGGCTGCTGAAATCCCCGTCGTACCGGTGTCCGAGCTCGAGCACCGCACCCATTTGCGCCGGGCGATCATCGCCAGCACGGTCGGCACGACAATCGCATGGTACGATTTCCTGCTGTATGGCCAGATGGCCGCGATCATCTTCGCTAAACTGTATTTTCCGTCGTCCGAACCGCTCACCGCCACGCTGCAGGCGTTCGCCACTTTCGCAGTCGGCTTTGTCGCTCGACCGATCGGCGCGGCGATCTTCGGCCATTACGGCGATCGCATCGGCCGCAAGGCGGCGCTGATCGCGACGCTATTGCTAACTGGCTTGTCGACCTTCCTGGTAGGCTGCGTCCCGACCTATGAGCAGATCGGCGTTTGGGGCGCGGTCTTGCTGATCGTCCTGCGGTTTGTTCAGGGAATCGGCGCCGGCGGTGAATGGGGCGGCTCGGTCCTGATGTCGATGGAGTGGGCGCGCACCAACCGGAATCACGGGATCGTCGCGGCCTGGCCACAACTCGGCGGGCCAGCCGGGTTCTTCTTGGCGACCCTGGCGATCCTGGCGTTCAGCCAGATGTCGGGGGAAGAATTCCTGAGCTGGGGCTGGCGCGTCCCGTTCTGGCTGAGCATTGTCATGTTCGCAATCGGCTTGTGGATCCGTCTCGGCATTCTCGAGACGCCGATCTTCGAGCGGCTGATCGCCGAGGAGCGGGTGGCACGCGCGCCCGTCGTCGAAGTTTTCAAACGCCAACCGAGGGAGATCGCCCTCACCGCGCTCGTGCGCATGGGCGAGATGGCGCCGGTCTTCATCTACCTTGCTTTCATCTTCCCCTACGGCACACAGGTCGTTCACCTGTCGCGCGACTTCATTCTGATAGCGCTTCTGATCGGCTCGTTCATATCGTTCTTCACGATCCCGTTATCCGGCTATCTGTCTGACCGGCTCGGCCGCAAGCGGGTTTATGTTTTCGGCGCGGCCGCCACTGGGCTCTTCGCGTTTCCCTATTTCGCGATGCTCAACAGCGCTGTGCCCGGCCTGGTGATCATGGCGACCATCTTCGCATTGTTTTTCCATGACTTGATGTGGGGGCCGCTGGCGGCGCTGACTGCCGAAGTATTCACGCCCCGCCTGCGCTACAGCGGCGCCTCGATCGGCTTTCAACTGGCTGCGGTGGCTGCCGGCGGGCCGGCGCCGATGATCGCGACAGCGCTATTGGCCGCCACAGGTTCGGGCTATGTCATCGCGCTCTACATCCTCGGCTGCGCGATCGTCAGCATTGTCAGCACAGCGCTCCTGCCGGACGTCAAGGATCGCGATTTCGCGCGCGATCACCTTTGACGCGATAGGTCGGGGTCCCAGCGGAGACCTAGATTCATCGTGATCCACCAAAGAACCGGTTTAGTCATGGGTCCCGACCTCCGAAGGCCGGACCCGCGGGCCAGGGGCTCCGCTTCCTCGGGCCATTATTGCGCCGACGCCGGCACGACGTGTCGGTGGCCCTCAACAAGTTTGGCGATTTCAAGCTGCGCGCCGGCTTATCCATCGCGCCGCATATCCCTGTGTTGTGCGGTCGACAGCACCCTTCCGAGCAATGGCCCATAGCTTCCGGTCTACCTCCCGGAGCTGACATGACCTTCCGCACCGCCATGGGCAGAAGGGGCCACTCACGCACCGCAGCAGACCCGCCTCATTCGATCACCGCGTCGGCCTGGACAAGCAGGGTTGGGGGCACCTCGACGCCGAGCGCCTTGGCGGTTTTTAGATTGATGACCAATTCGTACGTGACCGGCTGTTCAACCGGCAGATCGGCCGGTTTGGCTCCCCTGAGGATCTTATCGACATAGGCCGCGGCTCTCCGCCAAAGCTCGGGGAAGCTCGGCCCGTAACACATCAACCCGCCGGCATCGACGTGAGGTCTGTTAGTATAGACGGTCGGTAGCCGGTATTGGACCGAGAGCTCGGCGAGCCGAAATCGATAGACACTGAACATCGGGTCACCAAATACAAACAGCGCCTGCACCCGCTCTCGAGCCATCGTTGCGAATGCGATCTCGAACCGGTCCGGCGCGTCGACGTCCAGAAGCAAGAGCTCAAGTCCAAGAGACTTGGCCGCGGCCTCAATATTTTCCATCGCCACCAAATGGTTCGGACTGGCTGAGTTCGACAGCACGGCGACATGGCGGATGTTCGGAGCCATCTCGTGCAGCAGGCTCAAGTCCTTGCGGAAGATCTCCGGACCATCGCTATATGAAAGGCCCGTGACGTTGCCGCCTGGCTGCGCAAGGCTCGCAATCAGGCCATGCCGGACAGGGTTGTCGAGCCCAATGCCCACGATAGGGATCGCCTGTGTGACGTTCCTCGCGGCCTGCGCTGCCGGCGTCGGTGATGCAACGACAACGTCCGCCTTGAGCTTGACCAACTCCGCCGCGAGGCCCGGCAGCCTGTCACGATCGCCATCGGCAAATCGGTAGTCGATAAAGATATTCTGTCCTTCAATCCATCCGAGGTCACGAAGCTCGCGCTCAAAGACCTCGCGAAGCGTTGAAGTTAGCGCGCCGAATCCAAGATATCCTATGCGATAGGATCTGCTGGCCTGCTGCTCGTGCGCGCCTGCTGACAGTCCGAACGCCCAGAGTGCAAATGCGAGGCAAGCCAATCGTCTCATTCAATCACCTCGTCGGCTTGAGCAAGCAGCGATGAAGAAACGTCGACGCCAAGCGCTCTCGCAGCTTTCAAATTGATCACGAGTTCAAATTTGACCGGCAGCTGCACGGGAAGATCGGCGATTTGCGAGCCCCTCAGGACGCGATCAACGTAAGCTGCGGCTCGCCGATATAAATCAAGGATATCGATACCATAAGACATCAATCCGCCGCCTGAAGCAAAAAAGCGGAAAGCATAGATTGCGGGAACACGGTCTCGGGCCGCCGTCGAGATGATTAACTCGTGATGGATGCCATTAAAGATATCTGGCATCACCACGAGCCCTCCATTGGGTTCGCCGGCAACCGCGGCAATCCCTTGTTCGATCCCGGCAGTATCGCGCACTGGCACAGCGATCGATTGGATACCCAGCGATGTTGCAGCTGCCTCCAACGGGCGCAAGTAATATGATCCGCCTCCCGGAGCGGTCTCCGGGTTGAAAATACAGTGAACCCGTGCGAGCCTGGGCGCGATTTGCTTCAATAGATCCACCCACTTTCCCGCAAGTGATGGCTCCAGGTCTACGAGGCCACTGGCATTGCCGCCAGGCCTGGCCAAGCTAGCAACAAAGCCGCTTTTGACTGGATCGGTAACCTGCACGAAAACAATGGGAGTGGCGCGTGTCTCGCCGAGTAATGCCGTTACTATAGCCGTGTTCTGGGCGACAATGACGTCAGGCTGCTGACTGACCAGCTCTTTCGCGAGCGTTCGGGTCCGTTCAAGATCGCCACCAGCCCAGCGGTATTCAACCTGGATGTTGCGATCCCTATTCCAACCAAGCTGCGAAAGCCCTTGCTCCAACGCCTGGGCCTGTTTCTTTCCTTCAGCGTCCGCGAACGAGCGCCCCAACAGCACTCCAATGCGCCGCTGTCTGTCTTGCGGACGTGCCACGAGCGGCCACCCTGCAACGCCAGCGGCACAAAGCAGCGTGATAAAGTTGCGCCGCCTCATGACCATCCCTCGCGGGCATCATAGCCCCGCCGCATCGCGGTAAGCATGTCGCCATGTACATCATAGCACTTAATCGGCGAATGGCAGAGATGGGTCAAACTGAGCCCTTGCTGCGCGGGATCGCGGCTTCCGGTCCACCCTGACAAGCCGACTTTCCCAAAAGCGCATCGAACTTCGCCGTCGGGCCAGTACCGGACCTGTACACATCGACGCTATACTGGCCGTCTTGACGCCGTTCCGCTCCAAGCTTGCGGGTTGACTGCAAACCTCGGTGTCTCGCCTTTGAGGCAAGCCAATATCTGTTCGGCCGCGGATCGGGCCAGGCCGATCGTCGCTTCGGTCGTGTTCCCGGCGATGTGGGGCGAAAACGTCACTTTTTCGTTCGCAAGCAACGGATGATTATCCGGCAGTGGCTCGGGGTGGAAGACATCGAGCCCGGCTGCAAGCAGATGTCCGTTGTCGAGTGCGCCTGCCAGGGCGTCGAAGTCGAGCACCTGACCTCGGCCCACGTTGACCACAATGGCCCCCTTTGGGAGGTTTGCGAGCTCCGCCGCGCCGATCATGTTGCGGGTCTCGTTGGTCAGGGATGGCGTCAGCACGAGCACGGCGGACTGGCGAAGCAAGTCGCGAAAATCGGACACCATTTCGATATTGGCGAGGTGAGCGAGCCGCGGATCGGCGTAAGGGTCGTAACCGATGACGCGGCAGCCGAAGCCGCTCGCAAGCTTGCGCGCAAGTTCAGATCCGACAAATCCGATGCCGACGATTCCGACCGTGCTGCCTTCGAGTTCGCCCAGCGACATATCCGAACGCGCCGCCCACGCGGTGCCGTCGCGAACGCCCTTGTCGCCCCAAACCAGCCGCTTCATGGCGGCCAGAATCAGCAGGATTGCGTGTTCCGAAACCGGTACGCGCCCAAATCCACGATGATTGAAAACGACGATGCCGCGGGCGCTGGCGGCGGGGATGTCGATGTTATCAGTGCCGAACCCTGAAGAGGAGACCGCAATGAGGGATTTGCCCGCATCAAGGACGTCGGCGGTGACTTTTTCCGGCGCTCGCGCCCACAGCACGTCTACGCCGTGCAGCGACTGCTTCAATTCGCCGGCGTCGCTGCTGTCGACCACTATCACCTCGACCCCTGCTTCCGACAGCAGCGTGTGGCCGATCGGGTGATACATGGGACGCCAGAGCACGACTCTCTTGTTCGACATCACGGACCTCAAAATCCGGCTGAAAACATTTGTTGCTGGCGCGCCTCCAGCTCCCCCCTTGCGAATTGGGGCCTTTGATGAGGCTTCGCGGTATTGCGGCCGCTTCGTCGGCAGGGTCCAACGCCAGCCAGATCGCGCGCGCCACCACCCGTGTGACGCGGAAAAGACCGTCGGTCAAATGCGGGGTCTTTGACATCGCCGGCATGATCGTCTCCGTCGGATTGTTGAAGCCAATGTCTACCGATAGCCTTTCTGCCTGCATCTATCCATGATATGAAAAGGGCAATTCCAATACCTCTCGGGTATGGTCATGGAATTCAGGCAGCTTCGCTATTTCCTCGCAGTCGCGGAGGAAGGTCACATCACACGGGCGGCCGAACGGCTCGACATGCAGCAGCCGCCACTCAGCCGCCAAATCAAGGCGATCGAGGATGAATTGCAGGTCCAGCTGTTTCATCGCCGTGCCCGCGGGGTCGAGCTCACCGATGCGGGCCACACGTTCCTCGACGAGGCCCGCGCCGTGCTGGCGGGCCTGCGGCACGCGTTCGATGCGACGCAAAGCCGGGCACGCGGCGAGTTGGGGCGGATCACCGTGGGCTTCATGCCGAGCGGCCCGTTTCATCCGTTCGTGCCGCTTGCCGTTCGCAGGTTCCGCGAGTCTTATCCTCTGGTGTCGGTGTCGATCGAGGAGCGCTTCAGCACAGAAATGTTGGATCGGGTGCGCGATGAGCAGCTCGACGTCGCTTTCGTCCGAACATCGAGAGTCGATCCGGAGCACCTTGTCATTACGCCTTTGCTCGATGAATCGATGGTGGTGGCGGTCCCTGCGGGCCACGAACTGGTCCGACGCAAAGGCGAGAAGGCGCTCTCGATGAAGCAGTTGGCCGGAGAGCCTTTCATTCTGTTCGGCCCGCCAGGCACCGGCATGTACGATGCGACGATCGCAGCTTGCGGCGCGGCTGGCTTCAGTCCGCGTATCGGCCAACACGTTCCGGGCATCACCTCGTGTTTTGGTCTCGTTGCGGCCGGGCTCGGAATTGCTCTGCTACCCGCCTCGATGCAACGAACGCTCATGGAGGGTGTCGTCTACCGCAACATCAGAGGACCGGTGATCCCCACAACGCGGCTCAGCCTCGCGGCCCGTCGCGGTGACCGCTCGATTGTTGTCCGCAACTTTCTGAAGCTGGTAAGAGAAGCGGCCATAGGCTTTGCGCCCGCCTGAGGCGTCACCTGTCCTCCCATGTCCGGTCTGGGTCTTGGCCGCGTGAAAACGTTTTATTTGCGGGGGACCGCTTGGAGCAGCCCCGTGGGGTCCCAGATTGGCGCCGAAATGGCACAATTTCCGGTAAGGCGCCGGAAGCCAGCCCAGTGGCTTGCCCGAGCCGCTGTGATCGATGATGAGGTTGGCGGCACGCGCGACAGCACTCCTCCTCATGCCTGAATCGCCGCGATCAGCGCACCAGCACCCATGATGTTGTAGGCTAGCACGTGCAGCGCCATCTCAGCGGCGACCTTCGGCAAGCGCTTGGTCAAGAAGTGCGTCGCGCCCATGCGCATTTTCAGCGTGCCGAACCGGTGCTCGACCGTCTCGCGACGGCGACGCATCGCCTGAGGATCAGCATCGAGCCGCCTCTGGGCATCCTCCATGACGTGCTCATGCTCCCAACGAGAGATGACACGGTTTTTGGCCGTGGTGCAGCGCGCCTTCGGTAGGCAACTCCCACAAGCTTTCGTGACGTAGCGCCGAATGGTGCGCTCGCCATCCACTGTTGTGAGCCAGTATGCCAGCAACTCGCCAGCCGGGCAGCGATACACATCCTGCTTGGCCAGGTAAGCGAAGTCGTGCTTTCCAAACTTGCCTTTCGCCTCCATGCCGGTCGTGTTTGGCTTCGGTAGAGTCACAAGGATATCAGCGTCGGCGCAAGCCTTGATCTCGGCCACGGCCTCGAGCTTGTCGACGCCGAGCACGGCCTTGGCCTGTTTGCCCATGTTTGCCAGTGAGCGCGATCTGAGCCGCTATTCGTTACTTCGTGCGCGATGATGAGGTGATGCTCGGTATCTACGGCAACCTGCACATTGTAGCCGACGACGTCCGAGCCACGGCCACTCGTTGCCATGGACCGACTGTCGGGATCGGTCAGCGAGATCTGTTGATCTGGTGATGCCAGCATCGCCTCTTCGTAGGCTTCGAGCTTATGCATCTCGCTCTTAAGCTTGGTGAGCTTTTCCTTCAGATGCGCCGTCTTCGCGGCGAGAGTCTCAGATGGCTCCTGCAGATCTGCCGTGTCGAGCTGTGCGAGATAGCGCGACACGCTCTCCTCCAGTTGCTGGCGACGGCGCTCGACCTTGCCTTTTGTGAAGTTCTTGTCACGCGTGTTGACCGCCTTGAACTTCGATCCGTCGCTGGCGACGCTCGCTTCGTCAGCAATCCCATCCGCCGGCAAAACTCAACGAACTTCGCGCACACCTTCTTGATGCCGAGGCCGTTGACGCGACGAAAGTCGGCGATCGTCTTGTCGTCGGGCGAAAGCCGTTGTAACAGCCAGATCACCTCGAGATTGCGTCTTGCCTCGCGCTCCAGCCGGCGGCTCGACTGGATGCGTTGAGATAGCCGTAGATGTACAGCTTGAGCAGCACCGCTGGGTGATAGCCGGATCGCCCGGTCGCCGACGGTTCAATGTCCTCAAAACCCATCCCGTCGAGATCAAGTGCTTCGACAAAAGCATCGACAACACGAACAGGATTGCTCTCACCGACCCAATCATCGAGGCATGCCGGCAACAACGTCGATTGATCGCGATCCGCGCCTTCAATGAACCGTCGCATCGATCGTCTCCGAAAACCCCGAGACGATCTCTATCTGACTCGTCGTTTTCACGCAGCCAGGGTCAATCGTGTCGGTTCGAGCCAGAGTTGGCGGTTTCTGCTCCAACCCCAACTTCGGACATGTACCGGCGCCCGGTGGACTGTCGCAAAGGGCCAACTCCGGACTCATTCACTGCAAGGTAGGCCTCATTCGATCACCTCGTCGGCGAGCAATCGCATCGAGGTCGGCACCTCGATGCCGAGCGCCTTCGCGGCTGTCACGTTGATGACCAGTTCGAACTTGGGTTCGCCGCGTCACCGGGAGATCACGGGGCTTCTCGCCCTTAGATTGCGGCCGACGAGCACGCCAGTCTCGCGATAGAAGGACGCAAGATCGGGTCCATAGCCGACGAGCCCCGGGGGCCCGTATTGCACGCCCGGAACGGGCAGAAAGTGGAGGCAAAGCGGACCGGATAACTTTAGCGCAGTCCCTTTCCGAAGGCGGGCAACCAAAAATAGTATACTATCTCTAAGACGCGGGAACGAACATAACAGTTCTACGTTGTGGTAGCTCTAGTCACCACTCATGGGGGGAGCCTAAAGTGGGGGCGACAAAGCACGTCGCGCGTCAGGCCGCGGCCCGGTTGATCGAGCGATCGAGAAGGCTGGTTAGACGACGCTCTGCTAGCAGGACGGCGATCGACCGGGAAGCCGTCACGGAGCTTATTAGGCTTACCGACAACCTGCTCCGGCAGTACGGCCGAGACGTCGAAGGGGACGATAGCGTCATCCGCTGTTTCGCTACCGACGAATTTCTCGTCGCTACCTACACGGTGGAACCGGGCCTCGCTCTCTACCAAATATCGCGGCACGCTGACGGTGAGAATATATCTCAAGTGTTTGTCGCGACGTGGCACGGCGCTTCGGGCACACCGGAGCTCCGGCTCTATCGTGAGGGACCTTGGCGAAGGCGATTTCAGAGTTTCGCTGACGACTCGTTGAACCCAGCTCCGCCACGGCCTCTCAATTGATAGCGCAAGGGTCCTGATCTCGTTCACGTCGCCTTGAGCCGACTGCATCTGCTCCCCGCAAGACCATGCCGGAGTAGAATGGGCTACGGCCTCAACTAGCGAGTGTACAACTTTCAAGGGCGGCGAAAGTCTGCTGCGGGTCTTGGCCGTGTAGACTCGGAATAACTCGCAATGACCACAACAAGTCTGCATTACCCGGCAGGCGGACAACAGCGGCTGCGTCCGTGCGCGCATCAGCCGAGTGCGCGGCAGAGGCGCGCAAGCAGGCCGATCGGCCCGCCTGTGAAGCCTGGAACAAGCGTATGCTGGTCTTCAAGGGACCAGCCCAGCCCTCGCCTACGCTCGGCGATGCGTTAAACGCAGGCTATTCCTACCTTGGGTCAAATGCCTGGGCTGCGACAGCCGTCAGACGGCTGCCCTCGATGTCGTGCGTCGCCGGACGACGACACCTATCCACGACTTGAGCGGCATATGCGGTGCCGCCAATGCTCCGAGCTTCAGGGCTATCCGTTCAAGCGCAGCCATCTTGTGACGCTGCGCCCTACCAAAATCTCGACCGCCAACCCGCCATCGACGTGGTGGCCGGGCGAGCGCTGAGCAGGCGGAGCGCATGTGCAATCTATTTGATGACAAAGAACGGCGCTCCCTTCGTCGGCTATTCGGCGTAAGGCCTGCGACCGGACCACACAGGTGACCTGCCCTCACTGCCCAGGAACTTTTCTGGATTACCCTGCGCCCAATATGCACAACGCCGATCACGGACGTGAAATCGGCCCCGACGCATGGCCGCTCGCGCCTGGTAGCCGGCACTGGCGGTCGCTCGAGATCATCGGTGAGCAGGAGCGGCACGCTCGCCTCGCCGCCCAGCGCTCGCACGGACGCAGAAAGGAGTGCGCGGGCGATCAGGGCAGACAAGACATCATACTCGCTCTCCCGGCGTTTGCACCATCGATACCAGACACGACGATTGATTCAGACCAGCGTCGCGGCGCCGAGAATGGCTCCGCCTCACCGACACTTTCGCGCACCGGGATCTTGTTGCGGGCCGGAACTCTGATGTTTTCGAACTCGACCGTCACGACGAGCACGGCGCTACCGGCGTAGCGGTCATCGACCGCCACCGAGGCTACGCCATCCTTGTTGATGTAGATGTCCTGACCATCCGGGGTGTGGAATGCAGTCAGCTTGATCTAAGTGCCGAACAGCCGGCGGATTTCTGGCAGTGTCCCCTGCACAAACGTCCCGTTGGAGGCGTAATCGACGAACACCGTATTGGCCGGCTCGTCCGAAAGCGAGGCCGCGCGCAACTTGATGACCCTTTTCGGGTCGATGGCAATCTGATTGCCGTGGTAATCGGTAACGTTCAGGAACATGAATGCCTCCAGGTCGAAAGTTAAAATCAACGCCGGCGTTATTCAGCGGTACCTGCCATGGCCATGCGCGCCTTGGTTTCTGGCGCGCCCGGCTTGAAATACTTACGGCTCCAGCCATAGTCGGGCGTCAGCTTGAATGTCTTGATATCTTCCGATTTGACGCGCGCCCGATAGTGCTCATACAAACGCAGGAACTCGGCCATATACATGCCCGCGATACGAGGGCATTTCGTGATCTCCAGCATGTTCTCATCGTTGTGATGCAGCGAATTGCCGCTGAAGTTTGCCGACCCCGTAAAGACCACTGGGTTGTCGCCTTCGGCATCGATGACGACGAATTTGTGGTGAACACGGACCATGATCTTGGGGTCTTCGCCGGGCCAGAGAACACGCTCCGGCATGAAATCAGTTGGTGTGTCCTTGGCGCTGAACGCGCCGAAGCCGACGATCTCATCGCTCTTTTGCGCACGGTCGAGAATCGCAATTTTGGCGGCCACATCGCCGTGGGACGGATCGCCCGTTGGCGCCTTGGCTGGGACACGGTTGACGAGGGCCAGCATCATTTTTCCCTCATCCGACGCATCAAACACCGCATTCAGGAGGTTCATGTCCGTGGGGTCGAACGCGCAGAGCAGGATCGAGTGCTTGGCAGCCTTGATAGCGTCGATAATGGTGTCAATAGAGAGCCGCGTCTTGTTGCCCTCCGGCGGGAAAAAGGAGCGAATCGTTGCATCGCCAACCACGACCTCATCCGACCAGCCTTTCTGAGCCTTTTGGGTCTCTGACAGGCCAGGATCTCCGTCGAGCAGGCGCTTGCGCGCGAGATAGAGCTTCGCAAGTTCAGGCGATTCGAAGGCGTGCAGCACGTTAGCCTGGGCGGACAAACCTTCGCTCGTGAAGTTCGCCGAGCCGGCGAGAACCGCTTCGGGATGATCGGCGGCGCCGACACGCACCAGAAACTTGTTATGCATGATGCTCGCGTGCGTGCGGGCAGCAAAGAGATCGGCAGGACGGCCGGAATCCTCGAGCTCCTGGATCGCGTCGTCGGAGGCCTGGTCCTTGCTCGTGTGATTGTAGGCAAGCGAGATCAGCCCCCCATAATTCTTGAGCGCGGGAATGATCCAAGTTTCGTCGGTCAGATGGTAAATGGCCCCCTCGATGTCCTTGCCTGCTGCGCGATCCAGAAACTGCGGAACAGCCTGCTCCATGCCATTGCCAAGCCATGCTCTGGCGGCTTTTTGCTGTGCCGCTGTCTTGATCTCCGGAAACTGTTTCGAGAATGCCTGCGAACTCACGACGGCGCGGTTGAAGTGTGTCGTGATCCCGTATTCCTCTGTCAACGGGACCTGCACGTCGATTGCCGTGGCCTGTGCATCCAACAGGTTCAATGCGTCCGGTTTTCCCCTTACCGGTACGATCCGATACTTGAAGGAGTGGCCACGGTCTTTCGTATCGATCCGGGCATCCCACCAGTAGAACTTCTGGATCGGCGCCTCGCTGCTTGGGAAGTCGCTGTGGTCGGGCTTGGGGCCTTTGAAGCCGATTCGGTTCGGCAACCAGCTTTTCGCGGCTCCATCAAATCCAGGCGCGCGCTCGATCGCAAAGCCAAGGAAGTCCTCATGCTCATCGCCCGCAGGCCAGTCATAGGCAAGCAGCACCAGGGTGGGTGAGGTGTAGGCCTTCACGACAACGTTTCCGTTGCCGGAACCGGTCGCCTTGCCTTTGGCTTTCTTGATGGCATTGGCAGCAGCTTGCTTCGTGGACATGAAAAACTCTCCCTTAAATCATTTGCATCAATTCGTCTTGCATGCGCCGGCATTGCCGACATCAACAGGAACCTCCAAAAGCCCGGGGGCTACGGGCTTCTCGTCAAAGAAGACACCCATCTGCTTCGCAAACCCAGCAGTACTGTCAGCAGCACGCCGTTTCGCATTGATGGTCCGAACAATGTTCCATTCATCGTGAGATCCGTAGCTGAAGCTGACGGAGGCACGCACACCGTAGTAGTCGCGGAACGAGCGCTTATCGACCTTGGCCGCGAGATCAGGCTTGGTCTTGACCAGATTGTCATAGGCCGTGTCGAGCTTTTCGAGGTCGGCATGACCATCAAGCCCAAAGTGGCGCGCGAAATCAGACGGTCCGATGAAATACACGAAGTCGAACGCGCCAAGGCCTTCAGGCCCTTCTCCTTCGAGGATCTGGGTCCACATCCACATGTAGTCGACGCCGTTCGCGTCAGCGGCCAGGGAAAACTCCGGAGCAGCCGGATTGAGGACCCAAACGTCGCGCGGGCCGAACTGCTGCTCCACCCGTTCCTTGGCTTCCATAGCGACGAGCGCATTGACTGGGAATAATCCACCGCCAATCCCGGTGAGGGGCACGCTTAGATAACCGATCGCCTTGCCTTGAGCCCGTTGCGTGGCGATCAGATTCCGTATTTCGGCAACGCGCTGTCTGATGGGATCGCTCAGATAATCGTGCGTGCAGTAGCAGATTCCATTTGTCGAGCAGGACGTGGTGTTTCCCGGAGCTGCCAGCGCAGCCGCGAGGGGAAACGACAAAGCGATAGCAACTGCTAGCGTCAGCGCCTTCATAGCGGCACCTAACACTCTGTTACTGGCACGCTGCCGTGGCCAGCGTGTCCCTGAGTAACTGAGCCAGCCGTATTCCAGCCAGGGCCAGTTGGCGATCAACAATCGGAGATGCTTTCGAAAAATACTTCACCCCTAAAACTCCATCGTCAGGAATGTCATAAGCAATTTCGTGGCCAAGCCTGTGCGCATCGACGGCCCACTCGGCAGGCGAGCCACCCTTCAACCCGGTCAAGTCGCGCCCCGGAAACCAGACCGTTTCAAGCCGGACGACATAGGCGCCCCAGTTGTAAACGGTGCGCATAATCAGGCCAGTATCCCAGAGCGTATGCAGGTTCGTGGTCTGTCCGAAGAACGTCACCGGGACAAGATTGCCGCCTTGATCGTCCTTTCCTGTGTAGGCGTCCGACCGGTCCGAAGCGTGCAGAGGCTGGTGAATGTCGCCCACGAAATGAACAATGAACTTCAAGGCCTGGAGTCGT
Organism: Bradyrhizobium sp. ISRA430; assembly: GCF_029909975.1. Taxonomy (NCBI): domain Bacteria; kingdom Pseudomonadati; phylum Pseudomonadota; class Alphaproteobacteria; order Hyphomicrobiales; family Nitrobacteraceae; genus Bradyrhizobium; species Bradyrhizobium sp. ISRA430. The sequence continues at coordinate 7,676,789 of NZ_CP094516.1, read as the reverse complement.
TCGGATGCCGGCTTCGAGCAATCACCCAGGACAGCCCGAAAGCGCGCAATAGCCTCGACGACACAATTGCCGTTTTTGCAGTCAGCATCCGGATCGTAGGTTGATCGATCATCCGGCATGTCCACGAAATGCCAACCTGCCGTATCCTTATGGTCGGCACGGTAGTCGTCAGCCCAACTGGCGATTGAAGCAAGTGTTACGTTGGGGTGATCTAGACCAGGAGCTTCCTGCGCAAGCAGGCCCTCAATTTTGCCGAGCGTGGCGGGATCGAGCCGTCGCTGCGCGATCTCGGCGACAATTGCATGGCCTTCCTGCCCCCAGGACCAAGCCTGCGAGACCGACACACCGAGCACGAGCCACGCGAGCCAGACAGCTCTCATAGCTTTTCCCCACAGCCTTCAATTGGATCTACCATAAGTCGGGAGCCTTCATGATTGCAACTATCTCCGGACGAGAGATCAAAATTTTTGTCGAAGCGTAAGAGATGATCCTGGGCCGCGTTGCATCGGGTTCGGATCGGCTTTGGTCCATTACTGTCGGCAGCTCCAACCAGGCGTTCGACAAGCCCTTTCGAACACGAAATGTGCCGGCTCCCGGCATTGCCTTAGATAAAGTCCTTCGCCATCAATAGCTCGCGGGCATCGCGCACTAGGTGTGTGGTCTTTCAGGCGGCTCTCCATCTGGTCTGAACCGAGGAAGCTGAGGTTGCTTGTGTTCTGCCATCATCGTTCTGAATCGGCCTTGAACGAAAAACAACGACGTTCCAATCCGCCAAGCTCATGCTAGTCACCCAATATGTCCGCCGAGTTTGCTTGCCGGCCAGCTTAGGAATGTTGTTGCGTCAAAATGCATCAGTTCGCCCATTCATGCCTAAATTCCTGCGTTGCTTCTGTCTTTTGCGATGGGCTTCAATCGCAGGAGTGTTTCTAGTTTCGTCGAATGCAGCATCCGGCCGTCCCAGCTCCGAACCAAAAGAGCGTCCTTCGCCGGATCGGAAGATGGCGCGCTATTGCCGCGCGGGTCCACATCTTCGCGGCTTGCAATAGTCATGCGGAAGTTTGTTAGATACCTAAGTAGGGAGGTCTCTTCGCCCCTGTTCAGCACGAGGCCGCCGTCAGCTGACATTTCGATCTCCTTTGGCCGGAGGAACTCCGCGTCATCTTGGCTTTTAGTGCGTTTGGCTGACCCTAGCGGCATTTGAGTATTGATTAATGCGGCTAGCAGCAGTGCTCACGCATAAATTCCACGCTTGATCGCCCTTTTTTGACGGATTTCCGCCTGCGCAGCGGCGATGGCCGTTCGCGTAGTTGATTTCTACAGCGGCAGCAGCTAGTGCGAGGCAACCATTTCGGGTGGCGTTGCGTGCGTCGCCTCTTTCGTCGCCGGCAGTTGACCGAGCACGTTATTTCCCACGCCTATTGCGAGATGCCGCTATGACTCGCTGTCGATCTATGGGGACAATGGGCTATCAATCCCGCTGACAACGCATCGGTATTGTGCGCCCGTATCGTCTTCATCGACGCACTTCGCGCAAGGAGCCCAATGTTGATGATAAAGCCATCCGATGTCCTCCGGATCGCTCGCATCGATCGCCTTCGAGAGCTGCTTGAAGGAACCAACTTGGGAAATCCAACTGATCTGAACAGCCGCCCAGAGCCGGACGCAGGTTGCCGATCCCGACGAGTTGGTCCAGGCGAGTGCAGCCAGCCAGAAACGAGCCCAACACCTCCCTACATGCCGAGATCGTGAGCATTGACGGCCGGCATCAGCACAAGAGCGATGGTATCGTGCGGTCGGCCGCCGGGAGTGATTGACAAGCATCATTTGGACAGCCTTGGTGCGGTCCTTGAGCGGCGCGGTGTTGCGGCAGATCTCGATGAACTGATTCAGGAGATTGCCGAGCCGGGCATACCAGCCGACGGCAAGGCCAAGCGGCACGATCAGCGCGACGGATAACGAGAAGCCGCTCAAGGCGCGCAGCAGGCTCGCGGAGACGTCGTCATAGAGCTCACCGGTTTGTGCGAGTTGCCAGCCGGCAGCGATGACTTCGGAGAAAGGCGGAAGAAACACCGGATCGATCAGCGCGGATCAACAGGGAGATCAATAAGAGCGAGTGTTGTCCGAAGCCCGCGGCCGACGGCTTCAACGTCATGCCGCCTGGCTACCGGGCGGCTTCGACCTCTCGCCCAGCAGGTCGTGCCGATCTTGCGCAAACGCGGCCTGTTCGTCACGACTACACTGGCAGGACACTGCGTGAGCATTACGGGCTGAGCCGCCCGGCGAGCATATTCGCCAGCTCAATTCAGGCGATCGCGTGATCGCCTGACCCGCTTACGTCGCCGGCAGCTCGCCGGACGTCACGGACCTTAGAGTTGCGGCAGTCTTTCGATAGCGGTGTATCGTATTTCGCAAACCTTATTTCGTGATGCAATCCGTTTGGCTCTCTGGAGCGCTGCCCCGGCCTTACCGTGCCAAAGGGCCGTCCGTCGTCTGGCCCAGGTGCAAGTTATTGACGGCGAGCGGACCTCATCATACCGCTACTGCGTCTTTGGCAACCTTGAGCGGAGACGCTTTAACCGATTTGCTGGCCGGCTTGGCCGCGAACTCCATCGGCTCCTTCGTAAAAGGATTAATGCCGCTGCGGGCTTCCGTAGCGGGTTTGTTCACGACCGACATTTTGACGAAGCCGGGAATGACGAACTCGCCGGACTCGTTCAACTCCTTGTAGCCTACCGTCGCCAGCTGCTCGATGACGGCCTTTACGTCAGTCTTGGATATCTGCGCTCCTTCAGCAATCGCGTCAATTAGCTGGTTCTTCGTCATTTTTGCCATGATAGATTCCTTTGAGGAGCGCAGAACGATTCAAACGCTGAACGACGCCGGCTCCGTCACGTCAGTCCAGCAAGGCAAGCCGCACGAATCGCTTCTCGTTCGCGCCGAGATCATGAAGTGAGGGGCTTAAAACCTATCGGAAGTCAAAACACAAGGATCAGTTCGGTATGTTCCGGCATCGTGAGCGCTTTCGGACGACGACGGCGGCCATTTGTGTTAGCGCGAATGCTGCCCCCGGCAGCAATTCCGAAGGCTTCGCAAGCTGTCTATGGATGTCCGGCCCCATAGTCTCGTGGGCTGAGCAGTTGCCCCCATTCTCCTATCGCGCCTATCATGCCACGCATTTGGCTCTATTACCTCCACCATCAGCGAGGCTTGCGGAACATCTCGGCGCAAGGATCATGATCGGATCCCGGCGAGAAAGTCATCGGCTTCGACTTTGAGGCGAAGGCTGGTTCGGGCAAGCACATTGGCAGATGTCAGCACCTGCGACGATGATGCACCTGTAACGGACGCCTTCTGCGCAACCTGCCGGATGTTGCCCGCGACCGCCGTCGACATCGCGGCCGCACGCTGAATATTCTGGGCAATATCCTTCGTTACCGCGCCCTGTTGATCGATCGCAACGGCAACCGCTGATGCGATTTGTGAGATTCTGCCAATACTATTTCCGATGTCTGTGATGGCGCTGACTGACTCCAGTGTCGCTGCTTGAATGTCAGCAATCCGTTCTCCAATTTCGACGGTCGCGTTTGCCGTCTGAGTTGCTAACGACTTCACCTCGACCGCCACAACTGCAAAGCCGCGGCCGGCACCGCCTGCCCGCGCAGCTTCGATTGTTGCATTAAGCGCCAGGAGGTTGGTTTGCCTGGCGATCGTTGCAATTAGGTCAACCACGCCACCGACTTTGATTGCAGCAGCCGATAGCTGCTTCATCCGCCGATCCGTTTCTTCAGCCTGGCGCACGGCTCCCTTGGCGATCTCTGTCGATTGCTCGACCTGCCGGCCGATCTCGGAAGCGGATGCCATCATCTCTTCGGTTGCGGCAGCAACCAGCTGAACATTGGCTGACGCCTCCTCCGACGCCGAAGCAACGTTATCAGAAATCTCCCGAGTAACGTGTGCCGTATCCGTCAGCTCTCGAGCGGAAGCCTCCAGCTCGGTCGATGCGGAAGACATTGTATCGATGACGCCGCTCACGGCGTATTCAAATGTGCTGGCCAGCTCTCCAAGCTCCGCCTTGCGCCGCTTCGCGGCCGCGCGATCTTGTTCCTGATTAACCGCAAGTTCTTCTTGCAGTTTCTCCCTCGATCTGACCTTAAACTCTTCCATGGCCTGAGCCATGTCGCCGATCTCGTCTGAACGCCCAAGACCCGGCAGTGTGACATCGAATTGCCCAGCCGCGAGTTGACGCATTGCTGCGCTCATGCGGGTTATCAGCTTCGCCAGCTTCTGCCCAATCAGCACGGCAACGAAGCCGATTGCGAGAGTGGCTAGCCCGATTGCCCAACCCAAAGTCGCTCTGAGGCGCGACGCATGATCCTCCGCGGAGACAGCGCGAGCGTCCGCGGCTGCGATCGCCTTCAACAGAAGAGGACGATTCCGGCCGTAGATTTGGACGAGATCGTCAACTTGGTCATCCAGCGCCTGTTGCGATACAACTAACGCCAAAAAGCTCGATCGATAAGAAGCAACAAGCTTCTTCAACTCCACTCTGGATTCCGGAGGAAGCTCTGAGGTAGCAAGCGCGGCCTCGAATTCGGCGACGCACTTTTCCAGCTCATCACGATACTTCTCCTCATGACGCAGCATGAAATCCTTTTCGTACCGTCGCATCATTAACATCAACACCGTCAGGTGTGGCTCGTTGAAACGTGCAAGCCGCGTTTCCGCCTGATGCACGGCTTCGCGGAGCTTACCTTGGAGCCCGTCATTCTCCGTAAGCCCAAGCAGCCGCTGCGCGGAGACAACGTTGTTAAAGCGAGTCGCGTAAAGGTTGATCCCGGCGCGAAGGAACGTTACGTCTCTCAGGGGATCGCCTCCTGGCAAGGAAGCGGCCTGCTCCTCGATCTGGCTGAGGTCCGCCAGCGCGTTCTTGACGCCCTGGGCTTGTCGCGCGACCATAGCTTCATCACGCTTGCGCAGAAACTCCAGAGCCAGCTGTTGCGATTCAAGAAAGGCTTCGGAAAGAGATGTGAGGTGAGCGCGAAGATTGGCGCTCTCGCTTACGTCGCTCTGCGACTTCGCGAGATAGTCAAGTCCGGCAATGCAAGTCGCGCCTGTGACAAGCACACTCACGATTCCCAGCAATGCGATCTGGGTACGCAGGGCCGGTCGAAATCTGCGACGAGCTGTTGATACGAGTCGTTTCGCTATTTTTGGGGCGGGCACCAGATTTCCAATCAAAGGCGAGATCGTTTGCGAAACCCCTAGTTCTGATTAGTTACATAAGGTTGAACTCGACTGTCATCTGAATCATACATGCGCCCCAGTGGTGAGAGCGCGCGTGCCGCACTCTGGAAACACCACTTTTGAACCTGATATCGTCATCACCATCTTCCAGCGATGCGCGGCGTAGCAGATAATAATGGACGCACAAATTCTGCAGTTCTCTACTCATGCCTGCAGGATTCGCGCGCAACATGGTGCATAACAGTTGTACGGAGTGAGCCGTGTAAGCGAGGCGCTACAGCGGAAAACCTACAACGGCTCTTACGGTTCCGCCCTTCGACTGTGACATAAGCCACCGACGCATCCATCGAATCGAGCATGAAGCCGCGTCGGTAGCTACCCGAGGGAAGGCTCAATTGGCACTTGACCTGGTGCGCTAGCCCTTACCTGAACGCAGCTCGCATTCGGCCCCTATTGGAATCCCCATGAAAACAGCTACGACGAGGAGCGTAGGGCACTGCGGCGCCGGGCTGTACGAGGATGACTGGCGCGCGCGACCATTTGGGTGGCGATGCCGATGGCTGCGTCCTCCATGCTCGAGATCGGATGAACGTTGTGCTGACTGTAAATGGCCAAGTCGATCTCGACACCAAAGCCCGGGACAGTAACCGTCTGACGCAACTTTCTGATGCCAGTCACTGTGCGCGAGCAGATGAAGCTTCGGCCCTTATACAAAATCCGGAATTGGATTCGTTGCTCGCGCATCGTAATCGGCCATGGTTCTGAAGGGGGCTTGAGGCCGGCCCGGCGTCGGCCTCCCGTAATCATTGCCACACGCGGAGGTGATCATGACGATGAAGATGCTAACGCGATTCGCGAGCTACGATCGTTCGGTCAGCGGCGTCAAACTGCAGGATTTCGGCGGCCGAGGCTGTTCTGACGACTGAAAACGATAATCGCAACCGCATGCACCGAAGGGCGAGGTGTTACTGTGAATGCTTGTCGCAAGTCACTCCTGACAAAGACGTACGATCGAAGTTGCCCAGAGTATCGCTCGGAGCACGAATTTAGTCGGACAGCGAGCAGTTCGGCCCGAAGATGCGTGCTTTAGTTAAGCACAAGTGTCGTGCACGGGCGCGAGTCGTGATTGGCTGCGACTCGGATTTGCACACTCTAGTTGCCCTGGGCGAGACCTGAGGTTTGCACTTATCAGGATGCGCGCACTGAACGCGCCCCTTTCTAGAAAGTGAGCAGACTTTGACAGTTAGCGAGCAATCTCTTCGCGTCACACAGATCGAACCATTTTTTCGCAACGTTCCGTTGCCGAAGGCGACAGGATTCTACTATGAATTCGGGCAGACGCACGGCCTTGTCACCAATTGGCATGTGCTATCTGGAAAACATGCCTTCTCTGAAGCATTTCTGGACGAGCACCACCGCTTTCCCACACGGCCGAGATGCCACTGGTCTGCGCAAGATAGTGCGCGTAGAACAGCGGAATTCCGGGAGCTTGAACTGCCCGTAGTCAAAGATGGGCGGCCAACGTGGTGACAACATTGCGGCTTCCTTAACCAGGATGGCATGGCTCAACAGGTCGACATCGGCGTGATCTGTCTCAATGACTGGATGCCGAATTACGAAGAAGAAAAGAGCCGCATTGCGTCCTTCAAAGCTGCTGTTCTCTATCACCCCCCGAAAGACGGTAAGTCCGACTATTGGGAATACGGATATGCGCCGGTTGGAGCCGAGGTCTTCATTCTTGGCTTTCCGCCACGATTGGCCCTGCCGGGGACTCTCGCGATTTGGAAGCGTGGCTCCGTCGCTTCGGAGCCTCTGGTCAATATCGCAGGCCAGATGCCGATCTTCTTTGTGGATTCGGCCACGCGTCACGGGATGTCTGGCTCGCCGGTCCTGCACTTCGGGAAAGCACTGATCAACTCTCGAGGCCTACCTGCTCCGGCGCCGCAAGCATTTGTCGAACCATGGCTTGTTGGCGTGTATGCGGGCCGCCGGGGCTCCTCCCCCGAGGAACAGGAGATGTCACTCGGGAGAGTCTGGCACCGGCGACATCTTCTTTCATCATGCTCCCGGCGGCACGCCTACCCTGACGAGTGAAGGCGACACGACCGCAACATCGCCGTGTTAAGCCATTGATTTAAGAGGCCGCCGCAGGATTCTTATTGCGGTATGCAGGCGCCGGCTCAACGGCCGGCGGTATTGGTTGGGGCGATGTGGTCTCCATGCTTGGTCGATCCTATAAGGCGCCTTTGATGAGCAGGGATCCAAACTGGTCTTCTTGCTACTCGTCTTGATCGCCGGAACGGCGCAGGAATACTGCATCGGAATGCAGAAAAACTCACAACGCGAACGCCGGGGAGAAGCCTCCCATATTTCCCGAGGACTGAGAGTCGACTGGTGGATCGAACGCGGAGATGAAGGAGCGCGATTTTGCTTCGAGAACGAGGAATAGAAAAAGACTTTCGCCTCAATCTGCGAGAACCTCTCTATTGCTTTCCGGGAAGCTTAGAGAATTGATTTCAACGTGCATGCTGATCTGAACCGGCGAGGATCTGAAGGTGCGTCCTTGGCGCTTTGAACGCTGGAAACCCTTTGCGCTAGCTGTCATCATCGCAGGCCAACGAGGACCAAAAAGATCAAAGCCAATCAAGATCGGCTGCTTGCGCGCTCAGCTTAAGGCATTTCGCTTCCGGCTTGAGGATTACATTGTCGATCAGGCGGGTCGAGCCGACGTAGACTGCCGCGCAAAGAGCCGCAGGGCGAGTCAAGGGGCTCGCGACCGCCTTGAGAGTGTCGGCATCGATGAGCTCAACGTACTGCACCCGATCGACTTCATTCAAATGCCGCCTGGAAATTGTTACGAGCTTCTCGACGTCACGCTCGCCGGCCTTAAACGCGGACTCTGCCGCGAGCAGAGCGCGACTGATCGCAACCGCCTGCCGACGCTTCTCTTTGTTGAGATAGCGGTTGCGACTGCTCATCGCGAGCCCGTCAGCTTCGCGCACGGTAGGCACCGTGACGATCTCGATGGGAAGATTAAGGTCGATCGCCATGCGTCGTACAACCGCGCATTGCTGAAAGTCCTTCTGTCCGAAAAACGCGACATCCGGCTGCACCATATTGAACAGCTTGCAGACGACAGTTGCGACACCGCGAAAGTGTCCAGGTCTGAACGCTCCGCACAGTGGTTTTGCAAGTTCACCCGGTTCAACAAAGGTCTCAAATTGAGCCGGATAGACCTCCTGCGCACCAGGCGCAAAGACGATCGCAACACCCGCATCGCGGCACAGTTTTTCATCGCGCAGGAAGTCGCGCGGATAGGTGTTGAGATCCTCGTTCGGTCCGAACTGGGTCGGGTTGACGAAGATGCTAACGACCGTGACGTCGCATTGCGCCCGGCTCGCGGTGACAAGCGCCAGATGACCCTCATGCAGATAGCCCATTGTCGGCACGAAGCCGACGCGCCTGTCAGTATTGCGAGCCTTTGCGAGAGCGCGGCGGAGCTCTGCGATCGTCGTTACTGTTTGCATGTTGCGCCCTGAATCAGATTGAGCTGGACGGAGTCCAGTTTGCGATCGTGTCGCGAAGGTCCTCGGGAAGCCGATAGGACTCTTGTGGCGAGGGGAATGCACCGTCACGAACATCGGCAGCCCAGCGCGACAGTGCCTCCTGCATCAACTGAAAGCCGTTGGCATAGGCTCGAACAAATTTGGCCCGATGGCCTTCAGAGAATCCCAATACGTCATGGAATACGAGCACTTGGCCCGAGCAACTCGACCCCGCTCCGATCCCGATGGTCGGTATCCTCAAGGACTCAGTTGCGCGCGCGGCGAGCTCGGCCGGGATCCCCTCCAGGACGAGAGCGAAGCATCCGGCTTCCTGCAAACGGTGGGCATCATCGAGCAGACGCAAGGCATCATCGGCGTTGCGGCCCTGCACCTTGAATCCACCCATGACATTGACACTCTGCGGAGTGAGGCCAAGGTGGCCCATTACGGGAATTTCGCAATCGACCAAAGCGCGCACCATTGCGAGACGCTTGGCTCCGCCCTCGAGTTTCACGGCATCGGCGCCACGCTGCAGAAAACCGCCGGCGTTACGTAGCGTCTCCTCTTGGCTGAGGTGATAGCTAAGAAACGGCATATCGGCCACGAGCAAGGCTCGAGGCCTTGTGCGCGCAACAGCCTCCAGGTGATGATTCATCATGGCCACGCTGACGGGCAGCGTGTTGTCGAATCCCAGGCAGACGTTTCCGACGCTATCGCCGACTAGGATGATCTCGACAATGGGATCCGCGATGCGCGCCGCAACCGCATCGTAGGCGGTGGTCATCACGACACGCCGTCCTTTATCCTTCCACTGCTGCAGTGCCGGAATCGTGACACGTTCTAGAGGCTGCTCTGAACTGTGGCTCATATTGGATCCGCTCCCCACACACCGTCGGCGCTTCCTAGAGAAGACGGGACAAACCTGTCAATGGCATGGGCATGGAGATCTAGTTCTCAAGAACTGGAGAACAACGCAAAAACAGTCCAATGGTCGCGCAATCATGAGACAAGACCTTCCTCATCGCGATTTCACTACCCGATGGCTCGTCTTCCCGTACAGGTTCAGCGACTATGCAGGCCGCCGCCTCGATCGAGGAGCGGCGCTCGCGACGAGCCACCATCTGCACGCGTTTCTGGGCTGATTGCAGTCTCTCCAAACGGTAACGGCTCGACCTGGACCGAGGTGCAGATGCACGGGACTTCGTCTTAGGGCACATCTTCGTGCCTGCGCCCTAGGGGTACTCGTGAGGCTCCTGCTTCGGCGCTGGCGCACCGAGCAAAGCAAACGGATGCCAGGCCAGGAACGTCCAAAAGTGACAGGCCGCTGTAAGCGCAGCGTGAGTCGCGGTCGAGGAGATGTCGTCGCGAAGGCGCTCAGACCGAGCCAGCCTGCTGGCCCTGTAGGCAGTCGATTATTTTTGCCGATGTTTCTGTCACTTGATTTCCACGCGCTCTAGAGGGCCACTCGAATTCGCAACAAGTCTGGCCAACCGGCACAACTCAGTCTACTCCTAAGCCGCTCGCAACCATCGAAGCCATTTCTGATCGGCCTCCCGCCGCGCCTTGAAGCGGTTGACGCATTTCTTGGAGCAAAGGGCCGTTCGCCAGCAGTAATGGCGGATCAGCCCAAACTTTCCGCCGCATATCGCGCAGCATGTGGCTGAATGGTCGAGGGAATTACGGAAGCCAATGTGCATTCTCGCCTCCTGTCAGACATTTACGTGGGAAGCCCCGCTGCCCTCTCACCGCAGCACCACGCGCGCACCAAAGGTGCGGCCGCCCGGCGGTCAGTCTCACTGGTCTTGCAACCATCAAGAGCCTTGACTCTGATGTGCGGCTGGCCCGCGAAGCAGTACTTTCCGCAGAATGCCTAGCCGAGAATTTGCTCAAGATAATGGATTTCTCTATCGTGATTAATGCAATTCGCTCGACATTTCGGCTAAATGCCGCGCCTTTCATAGCTAGTCCGCAGGATTGCTGCGGCAGTTGGATCAAGAGCGCTTAAAGCACGATCAGCCCTGCGAGCCGTGGGTGCTGCATCCTCCTTGCACTATCAAACGGCAGCAATACGGACACTTTCGCCTTGCAAGCTGCAGACGATTGCACAGTCTCATGCACCTCGCATCAGCAAGTCAGCAGCGTCACCGATGGCAGCATAGATTTCATCAAGGTCGGCCGCCGTAACGCAGTAAGGCGGCATCACGTAGATCGTGTTACCGAGTGGGCGTAACACCAGATTCCGCGCTTGGAAGAACGCCAGAAGCTTCGGACCGATGTCCGCCAGATAGCCGGCATCGCTCGTATTGAGTTCAAGCGCTGTGACTGTTCCTGCCCGTCGGACGTTTGCGAACCGTGAATCGGCGCGGAATGGCGCGAGTGCCTGTTCTTGCATTCTGGCCAAGGATGCCACCCGCCGGCGATATTCCTGATCCTGCCATAGGTCCAGATTGGCCTTGGCGGCGGCGCAAGCCACTGGATTGGCCGCATATGAGCTCGAATGAAAAAACGTACGCGTACGATCTTCGGAATAATGCGCATCGAAAATATCGGCACGACAGAGTGTGACGGCGAGCGGCAGCGCCCCAGCCGTGAGGCCTTTCGAATAGCAGGCAATATCGGGCGTGACATCGGCCTGCTCACACGCAAACAAGGTACCCGTCCGGCCCCAGCCCGTCATGACCTCGTCGGCAATGAACAGGACGTCGAAGGCTTCGCAGATCCGCTTCATCTCTCTTAGCACCGAGGGAGAATACATCAGCATTCCACCGGCGCCCAATATCAGGGGCTCCACGATAAAGGCCGCTGGATGTTCGTTTCGACACGCGCTTTCAAGCGCATCGAGCGCTATTTGCTCACGATTTCTTGCCGGGAACGGAATCGAGGTTACCTCGAACATCAGCGCCCCGTAGGCCGCGTTGAAGACGCCTCGGCTGCCTACCGACATCGCCCCGATCGTGTCGCCATGGTACGAGTGCTGCATCACCACAATTTGGGTTCGCTGTTTTCCGGTATTGTGCCAGTAACCGAGCGCCATTTTCAGCGCGACTTCGACGCTGGTCGATCCGCTATCGGAGAAGAACACATGCTCGAGCGCCGGGGAGGTGACTTTCAATAGTTCCGTCGCAACTTGCTCAGCCGCGTCGTGAGTGTATCCGGCGAAGATGATCTGGTTGAGGTTGCCTGCCTGCTCTCGGATCGCGTTCACGATGTATGGATGGCAATGGCCGTGGGTCACGACCCACCAGGAGGAGATTGCATCGATAAGGCGGCGGCCATCTTCGGTGTAGAGATAAGCCCCCTCTCCCCGCAGCACTTTCGTCATGTCCCGCTGTAGAGCATGCTGCGTGAACGGGTGCCAGATCGGCGACCTCTTGGCTATCTTCATAGGTTCAGGAAATCACTGCTAACAAAGGAGTTCTTGAAAGCGGCCTGCAGCCTATCGTCCGTGAGGGGAACAAGCCACGGGAGCCGCCCCAACCAACGCACTCTCCCGATCTCGCAAATCGCGCTTTCAGTTTCGGCGTTTCTTTCGCCAATGAACGCAATTCCAAGGATTCGAATCTGACGCTTTCGCAGAGCCTCTATGGAGAGCAGGGAGTGATTGATTGTGCCCAGTCCCGTCCTTGCGCAAAGCACAACGGGAAGCTGCCAGCGCTCGAAGATGTCGATGAAAAGAGTGCGCGCTGTCAGCGGCACCATGAGTCCGCCGGCGCCCTCGATCACGAGCTGCTGCTCGCCGCTGTTCGGCAATCCAAGCGTCTCTGTGTCTATGCGAACGCCGTCGATCTCCGCGGAGTAATAGGGCGACGCAGGCGTCCGAAGTCGATAGAGCTCCGGGACAATCCGATCGGACGAGAGGCCGCCGAGGCGGCGGACGCACTCGGAGTCGGTCTCTTGTTCGAGCCCAGCCTGGACCGGCTTCCAGTAATTCGCGCCGAGAAGGCCGGCGAGCCCTGCGGAAAATACCGTTTTGCCGACCCCAGTGTCCGTACCAGTCACGACGATCCTCTTATTCAACAAAACGAGCCCCTCGTTACCTCAACCAGCGCATCGAGCATTGCGCGCACGTCCTCTTCCCCAACATTGAGTGTCAACGAAATTCGCAAACGGGCGGTGCCTGCAGGGACGGTTGGCGGCCGAATTCCGCGGATATCGAAGCCGCGGGCCTGCAGAGCAGAGGCAAGTCGTATTGCATGAGCATTGTCACCCACGATGTACGGCACGATCTGAGAGGTCGATGGCGTGCGCAAACCAAGCGAGGTGATCTGCCGATGCGCGAACGCAACGAGTTTGGCCAGCCGTTGCTGTCGCTCCGGCTCGTTCTGCAGGATGAGGAGTGCCTCTCGAACGGCAACGGCCATCAATGGTGATGGGGCGGTGGCAAAAATAAACGGACGGCACCGGTTGACCATGAAATCGCGCAGGATGCCGGAGGCCGTAACAAGTGCACCCGCCGCACCGAGCGCTTTGCCGCAGGTATGAACGACGATGAGATTTTCGCGCCTGTCATAAGGGGCCGTAAGCCCTCGTCCCTGATGCCCGTAAGCGCCTGTGGCATGAGCCTCATCCACGATCAGAAATGCGTCATGGCGATCGGCGATTGCCACCAGCTCTTCGATTGGAGCGAAGTCGCCATCCATACTGTAGAGACTTTCGGCCACAATCCAGACGCGGCCCGTTCCACCTTTGGTTCGCCAGTCGCGAATTGCGTCTTCGACTGACTGGGGATCATTGTGCGCGTGAATTCGGCACTCTGCGCGGCCGGCCCGCGCCCCCTCGTGAATACTGGCGTGCACGAGCGAATCGAGAACGAGCAGATCGCCGCGCTGCGGCAGCGTTGTCAGGAGAGCAAAATTTGCGATGTAGCCGCCTCCAAAGAAAAGCGCTGTCTCCGCGCCAAAGAACTGAGCCGCTTCTGTTTCGAGCCGTTCGTGCTCCTCGCAATTGCCGCGCAGAAGCCGCGACCCGCCCGCTCCAACCGGAGTGCCCGCCTCGAGCGCGGCGACCATCGCCTTTTTGATGCGCGGGGCGCTCCCGAGCGCCAGATAGTCGTTTGATGCGAAATCGATCCCCCCGCGCGGCTTGAGGCAGCGCAGCCGTTTATCTTCGTTCAAGGCATTCAACGCTGCGACGTAGGGACTAAGTCTAGCTGTTTGGATTGACCGCATTCATCACTCCCAGGATCGCATCAAATCCCGCAAAAGATCCGTTGGCCGTTTAAGGATGGCCCTTTAGGTTCAACTTGCTAGGATGCGATTGTCTCGGTCCACACGCACAACGCGTGGCTTGAATATCTTTGCTTCGGCCTCGTCAAACGAGGCATATGCAACGATAATGATCTTGTCTCCGGGCATCGCCAGTCGGGCGGCCGCACCGTTCAGGCTTATCGTGCCAGACCTCGGCGGCGCCTCGATCACGTAGGTGGCAAAGCGCGTTCCTGTTTCGACATTGTAGATTTCGACGCGCTCGTTGATCACCATTCCTGCTGCCTCCAGGAGCGTACGATCTATCGAGATCGAGCCTTCATAGTGCAGATCAGCTTCGGTCACCGAGGCACGATGGATTTTGCCCTTCATCAAAGTTATCTGCATTTCTCACCTAGGCTGGATGTGGAGGCAACATATTGCGCGCACTGCTTCCGTCAGGCGAGCCCGGACGTGATGCCGAGCCGGGCCAGCAGATCCGCGTCGCGATCAACTTTCGGGTTTTTGGTGGTCAATAGCACGTCGCCGATGAAGATCGAATTTGCGCCGGCCAAGAAGCAAAGCGCCTGCAATTCATCGGTCATGTATTGCCGCCCGGCGGACAAGCGAACCACGCTCCTCGGCATCATGATCCGCGCGGTCGCCACCAGGCGGACCAGCGCGATCGGATCGGGAGGCTCCGCGGTATCTTCCACCGGCACGCCCTTGACCTTGTTCCACAGGTTAATCGGCACGCTTTCGGGATGGTTGGGAAGATTGGCGAGCAGCACGAGCATACCTAGGCGGTCCTCGACGCGCTCGCCCATGCCGATAATCCCGCCGCAGCAGATCTTGATGCCGGCATCGCGCACATGCGCCAGCGTATCGATGCGGTCCTGCAGGCTGCGGGTGGTGATGATCTTGCTGTAAAACTCGGGCGATGTGTCGACGTTGTGATTGTAGAAGTCAAGGCCGGCCTCGGCGAGGCGCGCGGCCTGGTTCGGTGTCAGCATGCCGAGCGTGACGCACGTTTCCATGCCGAGTCCTTTGACCGCGTTGACCATGTCGCAGACGGAATCGAGATCGCGATCTTTTGGCGTGCGCCAGGCCGCGGCCATGCAGAAGCGCGTCGCGCCGGCATCCTTCGCGCGCTGCGCGGTCGCAATCACATCTGCGCAACGCATCAGTCGGGTGGCTTTCAGGCCGGTCTCGTAATGCGCGCTTTGCGAGCAGTAGCCGCAGTCTTCCGGACAGCCCCCGGTCTTGATGCTGAGCAGGCTCGCGGTTTCGACGTGGTTTGGATCGAAGTTCTTGCGATGAGCGCGCTGCGCCTGAAGCATCAGGTCGGCAAAAGGAAGGTCGTAGAGCGCCTTAGCCTCTTCGACGATCCAATCATTACGAACCTGTGCCCCGTTGCTTGCTTCCTTCCGTTGGATTTGCGCAGCAGCATCCATAACCCAACCCCGCCCAATTGTAGATAATCGCGTGAATTATCTATAGTCATTGCTCTCAAAGAGATGCTAATCGAGCTGCCTCGCAAATGCACCGGTTATTGCGGTAGATAATCTATGATCACTGCTGACAACATGACGACGGTCGCGCGCATCGCGGACTCGATCGCTGAGCGCATTATCAGCGGCGCCTTAGAGCCAGGCGCGCCACTTCGTCAGGATCACGTTGCACGAGAATTCAATTCCAGCCACGTCCCGGTGCGCGAGGCCTTTCGGCAGCTGCAGGCACAACATCTTGTTGTCGCTGTGCCGCGTCGCGGTGTTCGGGTGGCCCCGCTCGATACCCACTCAGTGAAGGAGATCGCCGAAATGCGCGCCGCGCTCGAAGTGGTGGCATTGCGCCATTCGGGGCCAAGGCTCACAACAGCTCATTTGGCTCGGATCGAGCTCGCCTTGACCGAAGGAGACAATGCAAAGACGATCGAGGAGTTTGAAATGGCCAACCGCGCCTTTCATCAAGCCTTGGTCGCCCCCTGCGGAATGCCGCGTCTGCTCGCGAGCCTCGATGGACTGCAGCTTGCCAATTCTCGATTGGTGTTCGCGATGGCGCGGTCGGTGGGCTGGCGACCGCGCTCCAATCAAGATCACCGCCTGATTCTGCAAGCCTTGCGAACGCGCAACATCGATCAAGCCTGTAACCTGCTTACGCGACACATTCAAACCATTGAGCGCCTTGCGCTTCCGGCGTCCTGAGCAAATCTGTCAAGCTTCATTGCGGATCGCCGACGATCGCAAGCGACGATCATGCGGCAAGCGACTAGCCTCATTGCAACGGGTTCTATTCCCAGATAGTTATGCCCCCGCTAGCGACATCTCCACGGACGGCCATGATTCGTCACATCGTCTTCTTCAGCGCCAAGGACGAGGCGCATATCGACCAGATCATCGAAGGTCTTTCGCTTCTCACCACGATACCACATGCGCGCCGGCTTGAGGTTGCCCGCAACCGCAAGACCGATCAGCTCGGCAACGATATCGACATCGTGGTCTATGGCGAGTTCGACAGCGAGGCGGAGCTCGCAGCTTACAAAGCGCACGATCTCTACCAGGAGTCGATTAAACGGGTCCGACCGCTCCGCGAGCTGCGGTTCGCGGCCGACTACAATGTATCAATAGATACCCCTTTCGCCTCCACGGCAGGATGATCCAGGTGCTGCCGCAGCAAAAAGTCCACCGCCGGGTTAACTTGGCAATGGACCTCAAGTTTCCGGCCATCGCAGACAAGCGTCATTCTCATCGGGTGGGGCAACAGATGGTACGGCACTTTCACGACGTCAGCCGCCGGTGACCGATAAACCGATGTACGTTCGCGAGTTGCAGTGGGTCGAACCTGTCACAGTGATGCGACGTCTTGGGCATCGATCGCATCTCACGTTTCTCGATAGCGCAGCAAGGCACGAGCTGCTTGGGCGCTACTCATATCTGACGTGCGACCCGTTCAGCACCTATAGGGTAGTAAACGGCCAAGCCAGTTGGAACGGACTGACTCTCGAGGCCGATCCATGGAAGGTCCTTCGCACGCTGCTCGCGAAGTACCCGCAAGAGCATCGTCCCGATCTCCCGCCTTTCCAGGGAGGAACGGCAGGCTACCTTGCCTACGACATGAACAGGACATTGGAGCGATTGTCTGCGCCGGCAATTGCCGGTCTGGGTTTGCCCCAATCCATCCTGCATTTCTATGACGTGGTCATCAGCTTCGACCACCGGGATAACAAATGCTGGATCGTCTCGACCGGATGGCCGGAGCAGGATCCCGTGCGACGGAGGGAACGAGCGCGCCGTCGAGCCGACCAGTTTGGAGCATTGATTGCCGGTCCAAAGGCGCCACAGAATGGTTGTCCCAGCAAAGCGGGCGCATGGCGCTCGAACTTCAGCCGCGAGGACTACATTGCGGCGGTACAACGCGTGATCGACTTGATCCTGGCTGGTGACGTGTTCCAAACGAATATTGCGCAGCGTTTCAGCACCCGCCTGTCGACCTCGTTTGATCCGCTCGCCTTCTACTGCCAGCTACGAACATTGAATCCGGCGCCTTTTGCGGCCCTGCTACGATACGGAAAGCTGACCATCACATCAAGTTCGCCGGAACGATTCCTGAAGCTTGAGGGGCGACAAGTCGAGACACGACCTATCAAGGGCACGATCGCGCGTTCGCCTGATTCCAAGGAAGACCAGCGCCGTGCGGCTGTTCTCCTCGCTTCCGAAAAGGATCATGCCGAGAACACGATGATTGTCGACCTTTTGCGTAACGATCTGTCACGCGTTTGCACTGCGCATTCGGTCGAGGTTCCAGCCCTGTGCAATCTCGAGTCCTATGCCTCGGTGCACCATCTCGTGTCGATCGTTAAGGGGGAACTTGCCGGAGACGAAGACGCCGTTAGCCTGCTCCGAGCTTGCTTTCCCGGCGGCTCCATTACGGGAGCGCCAAAGCTGCGATCGATGGAAATTATTACAGAAATCGAGCGCATAGCGCGAGAGGTCTATTGCGGGGCGATCGGCTTCATCGGCTTCAACGGGCACATGGACACAAACATTGCGATCCGCACTGTCACGATCGATGGCGACCTGGCTGTGTTTCATGCGGGCAGCGGTATAACGGCCATGTCGGAGCCCGAGGCCGAATACGAGGAAACGCTCGCCAAGGCAGAGCGAATCTTTGATGCATTTGGTTCTGAACTAGCTGGTGCATTTTGATTGTCATCATCGATAATTACGATTCCTTCGTGTTCAACATTGCCCGCTATTTCCACAAGCTCAGTGAAGGAACGGAAGTAATCCGAAACGACGCTATCAGCATCAGCGAGCTCGTTGGTCTCAAGCCGCGCGCGGTGGTCATATCGCCCGGCCCCTGCACCCCAACTGAGGCAGGAATATCGACAGCAGTGGTCCGCGAGCTTTCAGGACGCGTACCAATTCTCGGCATCTGCCTTGGACATCAGTGTATTGCGAGCGTTTTCGGAGGACGGGTGGCGCGTGCGCATCGGCCCATGCACGGTCGGTGCTCATACGTTGCGCATGACGGCCGAGGGTTATTCAAGGGGCTGCCAACCCCGCTTGGCGTCGGGCGCTACCATTCTCTTAGCGTCGAGCTTGATCAGTCATGTGCGCAGAACCTCATAGTGACGGCGCGTTCGGAGGAAGGCGAGATCATGGCCCTCACGCACCGCTATTATCCCACCTATGGCGTCCAGTTCCATCCCGAGTCGATCCTTACCTCACAGGGGCACGTCCTGCTTATGAACTTCTTGCGCCTCGCAGAGGATTTCCGAAACCACGCGGAGCAATGAGAGGCTCGGCCTGCCGATCAAGATGGTGGACCGTTGGTTTCCGCGTCCTTACGTCGTTGGAAGGCGCAGCGTCATATGGCAGGCATTTTGTGGCAATCAGCGCTGTTCCGTGCTCGGCTCCGCAGTCAGCGGCGCGCCTCCGACAGAAACCGGACCCTGCGGTTTCGACGGCCGGACGTCTCTCTTGGCCGGCTTGGATGTGGTGCGCACGGGTGGCGGAGAAGCCGCAGGAGCAGGAGAAGCAACAGGCGCAGGATTCTGCAGCTTCTCGATTCTTTGGGTCAGGGCTGCGATCTGATCCGAGATCCGCTTTAGATCGGCTTGCTGCGCATCGACGTTGCGATTGAGCTCGGCAATTTCATCGGCTGTCTTCTGCTGCCCCGATTGGATCCCCAAAAGGACGGCCCTATCCTCAGATGACAAGCCAAGCGTGGGAGGCACGACTTCATGCGCCGGCGGCGCCTCGGCAGACGTTTCGATATTCGTCCAAAAATAGGCTCCGGCGCAAAAAGCGAGCAACACGGCTACAAGAGCAAATATCCGACGAAAGCCTTTCGACGATCTCTGCAAGACCGACGGCAACTCCGATGCTTGGGATTGATCCGTCACAGCCACACCCTGTTCTCATCATCTCGATCTGCTCTGGTTGTTCTCGTTGCCGCGATAGCAGATGACGGTCAAGAGCTGCCGCGAGCCGCAACCCCCGCCGCATCGTTTTCAGCAATGTTGTCCCCAAAGCCGGGTCTTGATCGTATCAGGCTTTTTACGAGCTACGCATTGCGCTGCAGGTGGTGAGTAAATAATGAGGGCCGGTAGAGGGGTTTACCGTGAGCACATTTATATCTGCTTGCTTCAGAGGCCCGCCTCCCCTGTCAAACGCCATCTGGAACTGCCTCCTTTGCGTCATGAAGAACTGCCCCCACCCTCGGGTTCATGATGTCGGTTGAAGGTTGGCTCCGCCGCTGACGGGACGGAGGGAGGCGGAGCCGACCGGAGGGCCGTCGGCGGCGGGCGGCTTGATGAGGCCGCTCTTTCGCTTGGCGGAGCCGGTAGCTGTCGCCGCGGATGGTCAGCACGTGGCTGTGGTGCAGGAGCCGGTCGAGGATCGCGGTGGCGACCATCAGCGCGTGCCACTGGTCCACAGGGAGCTGGCTGGTGACGATGGTGGAGCGGCAGCCATAGCGATCTTCGAGGATCTCCAGGAGATCGTGGCGAGCGGCGGCATCGAGCGGCTCGAGGCCCCAATCGTCGAGGATCAGAAGATCGACGCGGCCGAGCACGCGCAGGAGGCGTTGATGGCGGCCATCGCCGCGCGCCAGAGCAAGCTCCGAGAACAGTCGCGGTACGCGCTGATACAGCACCGAGCGGTTGTCGCGGCAGGCCTTATTGCCGAGCGCCGAGGCAAGCCAGCTTTTGTCGACACCGGCGGGTCCGCAGATCAGGAGATTGGTATGCGCATCGATCCAACCGCCTTCGGCAAGTTAAGCGAACAGCGCGCGATCGAGGCCGCGCGGCGTGCGGTAATCGATGTCCTCGACGCAGCCTGCTGGCGCAGCTTGGCGTAGTGCAGGCGAGCGGAGAGGCGCTTGTCGCCACGCAGGGAGGATTCGCGATCGAGCAGCAGCGCCAGCCATTCGGCATGACCGAGGCCATTGGCCTCGCCAGAAGCCTGGATATCGATAAAGGCCTTGGCCATGCCATGCAGGCCAAGAGCGTGGAGCTGATCGAGTGTCGGATGGGTCAGCACGTCTGTTCTCCTAATTGTAGTAGCGCGGCCCGCGGATGTTAGCGTGGACGATCGCAGTCCCGTGTTCAGGACGACGATCGAGGTTGTTGGCGAGAATCGATTTGACCGGGCCGTAAGTGCCCGCGCTGATGTCGATCGCACGCGCGGCGGCGGCTTCGAGCTGTTCGCGGCCATAGGATCGGGCAAGCCTGATGATGCCGAGACAGGCGCGGAAGCCCTGCTCGGATGCGGTCGCTCGTCGAGGATAAGATTGCACAGTGCCAACGTCGGAGGCCCGATCGCCGCGGCATCCTTACGGATGCGCTCGATGGTCCAGCCGGCGTAACGCCGATGACTGGAGGCCATGCGCTCGGGCACGGTGGTGTGCTTGTGATTGCTGCTCATGCGCTGATGCGCGGCAATCCGCTCGCCCTTGTGGAAGATCTCCACCGTGCGGGCAGTGAGCCGCACCTCGACCTCGGCGCGGACGAAGCGATGCGGAACGCTGTAGTAGTGACCCTCGAAGTCGACGTGATAGTCGATGCTGACGGATACGCCATTCGGCGAAGACGTAGGGCGTCGCAGGCAAGGCCTTCAGCGCCGGCCGATCGATCTCATTGAACAAATGCCGGCGCGTCACGCCGAGCCGGCGGATCGGGCGTTCGTCATTGATCCTGTGCAACATCGCGCCGATCGCGGCATTGAGCTCGGCGAGGCTATGGAAGATGCTGTGGCGCAGGCCCCCGATAAGCCAGCGCTCGATTACTAATACCGCCTGCGGACGGCGTGGCCGCGCTGGCAGGATTGCCGTGCCGTAATGCGCCGCCATCTCAGCGTAGCTGCGATTGATCTGCGGATCGTAGAAGCACGCCTTGATCACGGCGGTCTTGGCATTGTCGGGTACGACCAGCGCCGGCACGCCGCCGATCGCCTCGAACGCGCCGACATGACCGCTGATCCAGTCGGCCAGCCCTTGCGTCCAAGTCGCCTGCGCTTAGGTGAAGCCCGAGGCGCCCAGCACTGCGACAAAGATCTGCGCGTTGCGGATCTCGCCGGTCAGGCGGTCACCGGCACGCCGTCGCCCGAATAGTCCACGAACAGCTTGTCGCCGACGGCATGCGATTGGCGCATCGTCACCGACAGGCGGCTTTCCCAGGCCTTGTAGAGTTCACAGAAGCGGCTACCGGTATCCGATGTTGCTAGACTCATCGTCAATCGCCGTGTTCTCTGCTTCGTTCTCGCTTGAGACAACAGGGCCCCTTCCCTCTTCCGGCGTTGAGAATTGCGCTCGATCGGTGGATCGTGGCGAGCGAGCTCTTCGACCCGGGCACGCACCCGCTGTAGCGCAGCTTCCGCCGCAAGGCGCTCACCAGCAGTTCCGGCCCCCGCGAACAACGCCTCGATCTTCCGAAGCTTCTCGCGTAGCTGCGACTCGCTGGTCATTCCGAGGTCCCCGTTGCCCGCTCCAACCCGCGATCACCCCATCATCACGCAACGGCAGCGTCAAATCGGCCAATCCAAAGCATTCCGCGCAAGTCAAGGCCGGGCACGATGATCCTCTCGTGACGCTCACGCAATAGCTGAACCGCGCGATGAGTGTTAGTCCGACCAACGCATGCGGACTATCTTGCCGTCAGTGCCGAACTCCAAGATAGCGTGCACTACCCTGTTGGGCGCGGCGTATGAGACGGACGCGCCATCAGCTATGGGTTGAAGATCGTCCAAATCAGAAGCCCCGCAATCCTTCAGACGCTCCGCCAAGAACGTTCTCAGCCGCACTTTGTCGGTAACGATTTCTTTGACGCAGCAACTACAATCGGTCACTGCGTTATCAGCGTACATTCGTAAAATCGTGTCGAGATCGCCAGCGCGGTAGGCGTCCAGCCAATCAATCGCTGCGGCCATCGGGTCGAAGGACATATTCTTCACTACCAACCGAATTTGATGGGTCAGGCCTCAAACTACCGCCAATTCGGTAGTCCTTCGTCTTCTGCCGCGCGAAGCACGGCTGCTTGCGCTCATATTGGACCTCCATCTTAGTGCCCTGAACGCGCGGCCCTCTTGCACCGTCGGAAAACCTGGCGCGCCGCTGAGATTGGAGTGAAGATCAAGAAGAACTCGTTAAACGTCGGCAGGACGGGCTCCAGCAGGGCACCATCGTTGCCCGTGTTCAGCACGAGGCAGTTGCCAATGGTGACACCGTCAACAGACATGTACGTTGCCCCACGTGGCGGATCGAATGGGACTCGATGAGCCACACCTTTGGTGTCGTCAGTAACCATTGAGTCGCCCCCGGACATGGTTCCTTAGGCGAGTAGCAAATTCGGGTGCGACTTTTGGTGCGATCGCCCGCGCGCTCACGCTTAATTCCCGCGTTTGGCCGTTTTCTTCGATGGATTTCGGCGGCCGCCGTCGCACGAGCGCAACGCTGAGCAGGTCGGGAATCCTCGTCGCGAAATGCCCATGGCAATCGCGCGTAAGCAGCAATTGTGGGATCAGCGTGTCAGAAGACTGCGTTCTGGCGTCACTTAAGGAGCGTGCGGCGCTACGATGGGGCCCGGCGAAACGATATAGTCCGGGAATTCGCGGGCCACCTGGTCCGCAACAGCGTCCAGGTTCAGATCCTCGACCGAGTGGCAGTTCACTTGGCGCTTCTGGGCTTGCGCAGCGTAGACCGCATCGCCCCAGCGAGTGTCATCCCTCGCGCGATCGATGCGGACCGGGGCCAGCCGTGGCATAGGGGGCCATAAGGTTGATGGAGGAGTTCGCGTAAAGTGGCACAGTGAGGCAAGCTCGGGTAAGTTGATTGACGTTTCCGAATCAATTTTCGAGAAAATCGATGCCCACTCTCAAGCTCGCGCATATTCGCGAACAAGGCCAAGACATGATCATTTTTCCGCTGGATCAGCGGTTTGGCCGACTACCCGATGGCGAAAAGCAGCAAGAACTGCATGCTCTGGAGATGCGAGCCCACGACGCGGGATTGGGCGGGCATGCCGTGGCTGTGTGGGATGCTGGAGGCGGGAGAATGGGCTTTTTGGGCCCGTCTCAGTGGCACTCGTTCTTGCGAAGCATCAGCCTGCGGCAGGTTATATCAAGCCTGAATCGCGAAATTTCATGGACCTAAAGTGAAGTACGCCGAACCTCGCCCCTACGCCGATCCCGAAGCCTCCGCGCCCAAGCTCGTCCGCCGTCGAACCGATCAACGGCCGCATCCACATCGAGAAGATCAACTATCCCTTCCTGTTCCGCGACAAGGGCAGCCGGCCGAACACAAGGCCGGCCTAGGGCTAGGGGACCTTTTCACGACTATCCTAAGCGGACACTACCGTGCAGCTTCACCGTGAAGCTTACGCTCGCCTCCAATATAGGGCCATGATCATCGCGCACTTCAACTGCGATGCGGTGCTGCGGCCCGCCTCTGACGCACTCGCGAGCGATCTCCGAGAGTGTAGTGGTCGCCTCTTGCCGCACTGACTCGGCGTTTGGAAACTCCACACCTTCATCGTCGCGAATGAATTGGCTGCCGTGGCGGATATCAAAATAGTACTTTTTCATCGCTAGCGACTCACGAGGTTCGTCGTCGAACAGCTCTCTTGCAGTTTCGGATCGATCTTGCTGCCGCCCCTGAGGTGCTTCTGCATGAGCGACCGCCTCACATTGAAACAACCAGGGGTAGTCTCGCTCCCGGGGTACCTGAAGCGGTTCAGAGTTTCACTCTCATGTGTAGCATCCCAGGCGTGAGGCTGAATGCGTAAGGCGTGAAACGCAGTCAGCGTGTTCGCTTTAGATCAAGGCAAAGGCGAGCAGGCTCGAGCAAAGCAGCGCGATACCGGCCGCGGTCAGTGCCAGGAGGCTTCCCGAGACAAGGTCATGATTGGCCATGCAACGCTCTCATATTACATCACAGAAAGAGAGCAGCACTCGCTGCCGTCGCCGTTTGACCGGCCAACGCATAAACCATTATTCGAATCGAGTGCACTATTCCTGCTGTTGCGAGGAAGAAACGCATTTTTTTAGCGTGACGATGGGGTGATGCGCCGTCTTGCGGCGAAGAAGGTTTGAATGGTAGTGGGATTCAATCCGGCCGAGGGTTGGTCGAGAGACGCCTCCGAAGACGTCGCCCGCGAACTCGAGTGGCGGATCGGCACCGAAGGGCGCGAGGTGTCCGAGGCACTAAAGGACTTCATCGAGGGCCAGCTCGGACGCAAGATCGGCGTGCAGCTGGCGCTGCCGCTTAGCCGATAGGCTACTTCTTCTTCAGCCAGCCCATCGTTTCGAACTTGCCGGTGTACTTGCAGATCTTGCCAGTCTTCGCGTCGTCGATATTGGTCTCTAAGCTGCTCCGCACGATCTGCGTGACTTCGGGGATGATATCCCTTCGATCGTATTCCTGATCCATGATGGCCATCAGGGCGGCTCGTGATGCGTCCCAGATGCGGACGCCGTCCACGCCCAGCTTATCCGCGGTCTTCATGTGCTGCGCGGCAATCAGGGCGACAGGGGGCAGTTTTCCATGGCACGCGACACCTCCCCCGAAGGCTGTGCGCGTCGGGGATTTGCTAGGTGACGCTTCCAGCGCTCCTGTGCCTGATTGTTCGAGGGTCGATAGTTGTCGCGCCGAAGTTGACCTGGCGCAAAAATGCTGCGCAACCCACGCAAAAAACGCGTGATGCGAGCGCAATCATAAGACTAACCATATCGTTCGATGGAGGGGGCCTTACGTTGTTAGTGGGCAACTGCACGAAGCCCGGCCAGGAGATCAGGTCGGTCGTTCAGAAACAGGGGCACTACATCCGAAAATGGAGTCATTCGAGGAAGCGGATCCCTACGGAAACCTGAGCGGATCAATCTGCAATCGCCGGGCCTCCACATGTGGAAAACCATACCACGCGCCATGGCCAGCGGCGTACGGTTTTGCGCGAGCTCGTCTCGTAGAAAGCCTCGCGTGCCGAACGTCGAGCGCGGGATTTAAATGAAGGCAAATGTAAGCAGACTAGAGCAACGCAGCGCGAGGCCGGCGGCGGTCAGCGCCAACAGGCTACCGGACACAACGTCATGATGCGCATGAACCGTCCTTCATGGTGCGCCCGGAAGCAGCACGAGGGGGCGGCTGCCTTCCGCGGTGAATAGCCAAGCACTAAATTACCACTCGAATTCGCTGCACTATTCCTGCCGCCCTCAAGGGAAAATGCATTTTTTGAGCGCAAACATCCCGCTGTTCGGCGGCTACTGGCGAAAACGAACGAGTATCAAGGTTTGTGAGCTTTTTGCTGGCCAATACGCTGTGTGCGTGGGATGCCCCGTAAGAGCCGTCCCTGCTCCAAGGCCGAGATGTGAGCCGTTTCATAATTGCGATATATCGTTTCGAGTAATCCTTGTTGCATGCGCGTACTCCTGATCCTCCTCGCGACTTTTACGATCATATTTGCGGCACGTGACCAGCACCAGAATGGCTTTGTGCCACGCCCGACGGCGTCCATGCCCCCGGTCGACGTGCCGTAACCCAAGCACCTGCCTCAGTCCGCAAATGACTTGACGCACTTCATCAATATTGGGCAGCCACTCAGACTCATACTCGCGATCTGCACCGCTGCTTTGTAGGCAGCACATCTTCCGCCCTGGCGTGGGGACAGCTACGTCATTCGGTCATTGCGGAACTGGCGTAGCGGCACTTAAGTCCGGCAGCGCAGGCCAAGCTCAAGGAGCCGATCGGCGACACTTCGCTGGCCGCCATCTCAAACTGGGCGGATGACTATAAATTCGTACCGGAAGGACACCCATCGCTGGCATTTCATCGATATTGACATCGAACCACCGACGTACGACGCTTCCCTCGATCGCCAGGATGGAAGCAACCAGGGCACCTGCATCGTCCAAGGTCTTCCGGCGGCGATTGCGATCCTCAAAAACAATTCGCGCTCTAAGGAAAACAGGTTCCGCGCGCTGAAGCTCGTTGTCCATCTGGGACCTGGAGCAGCCGTTGCACGCAAGCGAACAAAACGGCGATCAAGGCGGTAACAAACTTCATGTCATCTTGCACGCGAAGCGGTCCGACGGCACGTCATATACGCGCGCGCCGACATTCCACAGCATGTCGGAAGACTCTTTGGTCGATCTCCAGGCGGAGTTATGCTGATCCGCTGGATGCCGATCCGCTGCCGACAGTCGAAGCCCCGCCCTATGATGAAGCACGAGTTGCCGCTTGGGCGAACGATACGCACGTCCTGGGTATGAAAGCCTATCAGCTCCTGCCCGCAGGGACGCTGGACCACAACGATTCGGGCCATGCCGTAGAGATCAGCAACGATTATGCCGTAGCCATCAAAGCGGACCTGGATCGCGAGCTGGTAAAGAGAGCCGCGCGTCTTAAGGCTATTCTGGAGGATGCACTCGGCAGTTCCTAGATGAACTGCCAAACTTTGGTCGGTCGCAAAAACACCTCCCACTAATTCTCGATAATCATGATTTAACAAGATCAGTGTTAGATGCTTTGTACACTCGAAGTCCGCACGATATCCCGAGGACGGTTCTGCGCGATGAGGTCGTGCGGCTTGAGGGCAATCGGCGCGCGAACCGCGTACTAAGGTTGAGACTCATTAAATCCACCATACACCAGATCGCAGCATCCAGAAGATACTATTGAGGACGCGTCGGTCGTTTTACCCGAGGGGCTCCACGCGGCTTGTTTGGTAGCATAGACCCGATAGCTGCCCATTCGTAGTCCGTTAGTTCATGGCGCATGATTCGAAGCCCAGTTTGGGAGCTTGAATCACGGGCGCCGGGCCAATCACAATGCTTTTGCCATGTCAGGCCGACTTGTCCTCACGGCTGCCCTCAAGCTTATCTCGCAAGGCCGTGATCACGCGATGGACAATCCGTATATCCTTGACCGACAGCCCTTCTGAAAGATCGTTGATCCAGGGAGCCTGCAACTCCATTGCGGCTTCGAAGGCGCGCTGTCCATTCTTAGTGAGTACGACGAGCTGCGCCCGTCGGTGATGCGGGTTGACCTCAAAAGATACGAGGCCCTCTCTGTGCAGATCATTGATAATCCGCTGCACGTTTTGACGATTGCCGCCGAGGTCACGTGCGAGCCAAGCGACCGGTTGGGGACGTTCGGCGGACACAATGGCGCCAAGCACCTGCCAGCGTGCGCTTGTTAGGCCAAGCGGGGCGACCAGACGGTCGCCGGCCGTCAGAAATAGGCTGTCGAGCCTGAATAGATCGAGAACAAGGTCGGTCAGGGCGTCACCCTCCGGGGTTCGCTTGGCTCTTTTCATTTGTCACCATTGTTTTCTATTGACATCATGATGTCAAAGTGTTATGTGATCATAATACCAATTAGACATCACATATCAAATAGCAATGGAGGCACTCATGTCGCTGCGACGCCCACTCGACCCTTCTTTCCCGATCGACCGCCAGATCGCTATTGAGGCAAATTCGGTCGTCCTGGTGAACCCATTCACACTCGACAAAGCCGATGAGGCGGCTTTTCTCAAGACCTGGCAGGACGACGCAGCGTTCATGAAGCGACAGCCGGGCTTCATTTCCACTCAGCTGCACAGAGCTCTCGGCGACAGCTCGACCTATCTGAACTACGCCGTCTGGGAATCCACCGCACACTTCCGCGCGGCCTTCACCCATCCTGACTTTCTAGCAAAAATCGCCAGCTATCCGGCCTCCGCGATAGCCTCCCCTCATCTGTTCCAGAAAGTTGCCGTGCCCGGCATCTGCGTTGCCTAGCCCTGCTCCTTTTAGGAAGGGAAGATACTCATGATCAAGTTGATCCATCCTGTCGCTGGCGCCTTGGCTATCGGAACGATCGGCACATTTTGGCTGTCGACGGTACTCAGCGAGCTGTTCGCGTCCCATGCCACAGTTGCAGCGGTTAAGAGCACCATACCGTGGGGTTTCTTGTTGCTGATTCCGGCGCTCGCTGCGACCGGTGGTACAGGTGTCATCTTGGCAAAGGCGCGCCGGGCCGGACTGATCGGGGCCAAATTCAAGCGCATGCCATTCATTGCAGGAAACGGCATCCTGATTCTTATTCCGTCTGCGCTCTTCCTTGCGTCCAAGGCTCAGGCGGCAGAATTCGATGCCACGTTCTATGCTGTGCAGGTGATCGAGCTCGTCGCGGGCGCAACAAACATTACACTTCTGGCTCTCAACATGCGGGACGGTCTCAAAATGAAGGGATGGTTGCGCCACAAACCCGCTTGATCACCTCAACCAGAACTGCGCGGACAACTGACCTGAGGCCCGGTATTGTCGTGGCTTTATGAGTACGCGCCCTAAAATGTTATAGCTCTCCCGCCGGAGAACAGCCGGATGGTATCAGAATGCGTAGCCCGATCAGCAGTTTAGAACGTTCGGCCCTTCAGTTTACCTTCGGCAGCATAACCCTGACCGTGGCAACACTGGCCTGCTTGTACCTTCACGCGCATTTCGCCGCGACGGCGTTCGCGTATTTGTTAGTGATCTTGCTGTTTTCGCTGATGGGCAGCTTCATCGCGTCGTCGGCGCTTTGCATCGTAACCATCGCTGCTCTCGCTTACTACTTTGCGCCGCCGGCGTTCAGCCTGCGACTCGATGCCCCCCAAGATCTGCCGGTGGTTGTTGCATTCTTTATTGCCTCGATTGTGGGAGCGCACCTGGTCGGAAAGCTCCGCCAGGAAAGAGAGGCTGCGCGTGTCGTTGCGGCCGAGCTTCAGCGGAGTGCGGCCGATTTGGAGGATCGCGAAAAGCGGTGGCGCGCCATCTTCGAGCACAATCCGGCCATGTACTTCATGGTCGATGAAGCCGGCACTGTCCTCAACGTCAATACGCTCGGCGCGACACAACTCGGCTATGCTCCTGCTGAACTGGTCGGTCGATCCGTGCTGGACGTATTTCTGGAGGAGGATCGCGCGTTCGTTCGCGAATGCGTTCGGACGTGCCTTGAGGATGTCGGACAGACGCGCACGTGGGACGTCCAGAAAGTCAGGAAGGGCGGATCGGTGTTGTGGGTACGTGAAAACGCCAAAGCCATGCTCTGGGGCGATGAGCAGCCCATTGTCCTTATCGCCTGCGAAGATATCACGCAGCGAAGGCGGACCGAACTCGCCCTGCAGCGGAGCGAAGCACATTTGGCCCAGGCGCAGGAGTTGAGTCACACAGGCAGCTTCAGCTGGAACCCCACTACGGGCGAGGCCTTCTGGTCAAAGGAAACATTTCGCATTTTCCAATTAGATCCTGACAGAGTGCAGCCGGGGCCGCAGCTCGTCGTTGAGCGCACTCATCCAGATGATAGGGCTTCGGTTAAAGAAATTATCGATCGCGCAATGCGAGACCCGAGCGATTTCGAGCACGAATACCGGCTTCTGCTACCGGACGGCTCGGTAAAGCACATCCATGCGCAGGCACGAGCGACGAGAACAGCCTCTGGTGATATCGAGTTTGTTGGGGCAGCTACGGATATTACGGCGGCGAGGCGAGCAGAACAGCAGCTGCGCCGCAGCGAGGCCTATCTGGCCGAAGCCCAGCATCTCAGTCACACGGGCAGCTGGTCCTGGGACGTCTACGGTCTAGATTTCGTGTATCGCTCCGCCGAGGTCGATCGTCTGTTTGGCTTTAGCCCACGAGAGCCGGTATCGATCGAGACCATTCGATCGCGCATCCATCCGGACGACTTGCCGCGGCTACAGGAGGTGCAGCGCCAAGCGATTGAACACAAGGAGGGGCGGTTCGAATATGATTTTCGTATCCTTCTACCGGATGGCGGGATAAGACGCATACACTCCGTTGCACATGTGGTGGTCGGCAGCGATGGTAACGTCAGCGAGCTGATCGGAACACATATGGATGTCACCGAGCAACACGCAGCTAGGGAACGCCTGGAAAACACACTTGCCGCGCTGCGCGAAAGCGAACAGCGCTTTCGCGACTACGCCGAAACAGCTTCCGACTGGCTCTGGGAGACCGGGCCGGATCATCAGGTCACTCGCTTATCCGAGCACACCAGCGCTGCGGGAATTTTGGCGACAGGATTGATCGGCCTGCTTCGCTGGGACATTGCGTGCGACCTCGAAGAGGAACCCGAGAAGTGGCGGCAGCATCGGGCGACGTTGGAGGCCCATCTTCCATTTCGGGATCTCGTCTACCGCACCGTGAATCGGACAGGATCTCAGATCTACGTCCGCACGAGTGGCAAGCCTTTTTTCGATGGAAAGGGCAATTTTCTCGGCTACCGTGGCGTCAGCACTGACATCACCGCTACCATTCGCGCCGATCAAGCCGAACAAGAGCTACGAAAGGCACAGTCGGAGCTTGCGCATGTAACGCGTGTAACGACCTTAGGAGAGCTGACAACTTCCATCGCCCACGAAATAAACCAGCCACTCGCCGCTATTATCAGCAACGCCGATGCGTGCCTCGGTTGGATGGGCCGGGAAGCGCCTAATCTTTCCGCCGCGCGCTCTTCGGTGGAGTGGATCATCGAAGACGCAATCCGGGCAAGCGAGGTGATCCGTCGTATTCGCGCGCTCGCGAAGAAAGGCGAGATTGAGATGGTGCCGCTCGATATCAATGAGGTCGTTAAGGACGTCATTGCGCTGGTAACACGAGAGCTGGTGAGCCACCGAGTGACATTACGAACCGAGTTGACGGCAGGGCTGCCTAGGATCCTCGGCGATCGGATTCAGCTACAACAGGTGATCATCAATCTCGTGATGAACGGAATCGAAGCCATGGAGGCAGTTACCGACCGGACGTGCGAACTGCTGATTCAATCATCAAAGGACGATGTGGGGCACATCCAACTTGCCGTGACCGATTGCGGCGTCGGCATCGCCGAGAACGACGCGGACCGCGTCTTGGATCCTTTCTTCACCACCAAGTCGAGTGGCCTTGGAATGGGTCTTTCAATCTGCCGGTCGATTGTGGAAGCTCACGGAGGACGGCTGTCAATGGTCCACAAAACTGGACCGGGCGCGACCTTCCAGGTTGCCCTACCGCCGCATAAGGAGGCCGTCTCGTGACAGGACGATTTGACTCGCCAGGTGAAGCCAGCAATGCCGAGTCCTCGACAAGGGCGGTTGTCTTCGTCGTCGAGGATGACATCTCCATGCGTCGCTCGCTTACGAATCTTTTTCAATCGGTAGGGTTAAGCGTCATTGCATTCGGATCGGCGCGCGAAATGCTGCAGAGCCCAATCCCGGACGTTATTAGCTGTCTGGTTCTTGATGTCCGGCTGCCAGGCTTGAGCGGTCTTGACTACCAGACCGAGCTCGCGAGGTTGAACATACATATTCCGATCATTTTCATTACCGGCCATGGCGACATTCCAATGACTGTCAGGGCCATGAAGGAAGGAGCGGTCGATTTTCTCAGCAAACCGTTTCGCGATCAGGAACTGCTTGATGCCGTGGTTGCGGCGACCGAACGCGATCGCAAAAGACGGGAGGCTCAGCAGATCGTCGCGAACCTACAGTCTCGATTTGAGAGCTTAAGCCCGCGCGAGCAGGGGGTGATGAAACTGGTCGCTGCCGGCCTGATGAATAAGCAGGTCGCCGCCGAGCTTGGGCTCGCCGAGATTACGGTCAAGATCTACCGGGGACACGTAATGAAGAAGATGCGTGCACGGTCGCTGGCCGACTTGATCAGAATGACTGAGACGTTGGGAATTCGCGCCAATCGTCCTGAACAAACCCAAGTATGATTTTACAATTTCATCAGTCGAGCCCATCTTTCGCCGAAGGCCGCTAATGCTTGCAGCCGCTATTCCTCCTTCAGGAGGGCTCGTCTTGTCCGCGCCTGTGATTTCCGTTGTTGACAACGACGCCTCAGTCTGTGCGGCGGAATTTTTTGAGCGTGGCTACATTGCCCAAATATTTGCCTCGGCCAAACACAGAGGAGCCCGGAGCAGGCTAGAACGCTTTGAGAAGCCGTACGGTTGATTGCGATTGCTGCGGTTTGGAATAACCGGCTTGGTTCCGCGCTCATCGAGTTGTTCACGCAATTCGGCGCTATCATAGGCTTTGTCACCGAGCATCCGTTTCGGCCGCTTGACCCTGCGGATCAGGCGTTCTGCGATCGGACAGTCGTGCGCTTCGCCTCCAGTCAACAGAATGGCGATCAGGCGCCCCTTAGCATCTGCGAGTGCGTGTATCTTCGTGTTGCGCCCTCCGCGCGAGCGACCAACAGCCTGCTTCTGCCCCCGTTTTCCGCCCGCTGCCGAGCGATGCGCTTTGACGTGCGTGGAGTCGATCATCTGGGTGTCCGTCGATCGACCGTTGCCGGCAAGCTCCCGGAACAGTTTTCCCATATGCCGCGCCGCGCCCACCGGGCGAAGCGATTATAGATCGTCGTAGGAGGTCCGTAGGCTTCGGGACAATCGGACCAACGGCAGCCGCTTTTCAGCACGTGTATGATGCCGCTGATAATGCGGCGATCGTCTTGCCGCTCGAAACCGCGCACGTCGGTTGGCAGATGATCGTTTCGATCAGTTCTCTCATACGCAGAGGTATTTTCCTTTGCGTCAAGGCCCTGATCTGATCCTTGAATCGGTCAACTGACTTCTGTGCGGGAATGGCATAGAGACCATGACGGTTCAGCTTGGACTTAATCCGATCGCGATTCAGGCGGAAGTTGCCTTTCCCTCGTTGGATTTTGAATCCCAGAAACTCAAAGCCGTGCGCCACATGCACAATCCGGGTTTTCGCCTGATTGAGCTCAACGCCAAGCTGTTTGAGAATCTTCGCTGCTCGCGCCAAGGCGTACTTCGCCTCAGCTCGTGTCCGGCAGGTCACCACCCAGTCATCCGCCCACCGCGTGAGTTGGTACCCTTGCCGCCTCATCTCCTTGTCGAAGGGAGTCAGCAAGATGTTACTCATCAACGGCGAGACGACTCCGCCTTGCGGGGTTCCCGTTGGAGTCGCGTATTTCTGTCCCCGCTCTTCATAACCTGCTTTCAGCATCTGCTGAATCAACTTCAGCACTCTGCTATCAGCGATCTGCTTTCCGACCAGGGTCAGGAGCTTTTCGTGATCCACAGACCCGAAAAAGTCTTTCAGATCCGCGTCCACGATCCACTCGTTTCCGCTCTCCACTTCACGCCAAATCTTGGTCAGGGCATCCGCGGTCTTGCGACCTTTGCGATATCCAAAACTGCTCGGATCAAAGACGCGCTCAAAGATGGGCACCAGACGGTTGACCAGAGCCTGCTGACATACCCTGTCGTAGACCGAAGGTATGCCGAGCGGCCTTGTCTTGCCCGGAGCTCCTCTTTTCGGAATCTCTAATCGTCGCACTGCTCGCGGCTGATAGGTGCCCTCGCGAAGCTCTTGATGAAGCCGTTCCAGATTTTCATCCAGCCTGGCCTCGAACTCCTCAATGGTCACCCTGTCTGCGCCGCTTGCCCCATGATTGGCGCGAACGCGCTCCCACGCAAGCTTCAAGTTCTTGCGTGAATACACCTTGTCCACCAGAGAGTGGACCTTCTGCTTCTGATCTTCGAGAACAAGATGATCTGATAGTCTCCTCGAAGCGTGACGTTCGGGTTTTTCACAAAAGGAACTGTCCATCTCCACGCTTCTTTCTCATCTATCTCGACGCATCTTCTCTCGACCCGTTCACGAACGTCCTTCCCCGGATCACTCTCGATCCGCCATTGCTGGTCACGCGAGTTATTCGTCTCGCGCTTCAGGTACTACTCCGTTCTCCGACTCCTGCCTGTGCATCGCTTCCCACTTCGCTTGCGCTTATAGGGTCACTTTCCCGGTTACTGCCGGGACACAGGCAGGTCTCCTGGGGTCACGCATGAATCTTCCGTATCGTGCCGTCAGCAAACACCTTGGTATGATGGGTGAATGAGTAACGCCTTCGCCCCCATAATGCGGGCTCGACCTTGCCCCATCTTTGGCCGACCTGTTCATCTGTGGGTTGCCCCTCGATTACAGCCCGATACTTCTCCTCAAACCCTTCGGATTCCGGATCGCCCCGGACACCCTGTCCTCCAAACGCTCTCGCGTCTGGCCAACGAGGCATTACCCCCGTCTTCGGATACGGTGCTCCTCATTCGAGCACCGAAGGGACTTCAACCCTCCTGATTCACGCGCTGCCCAGCGCACATTACGAACCCGTCCGCCCCTGCGTCGCGCATTGGTACTCTGCCCTCGGCGGGTCCGCCGCCTTTGGGGTCTCCCTTGGCATCGCGACGCAGGTTCCCATGTTCCGCGCAAGAGCCTGCCATCGGGATCACGCCGCCTCTACACCGGTTGTCGCCCGGCCAATAGACAGGCTCTCGCCGCGCTTGATCCCAGGAGGTGGTATCGCCCCTGGTTTCGACAACAGCTGAACTGTACTTTCGATGCATCATCGGCGGTTT
This sequence comes from Bradyrhizobium sp. ISRA430, assembly GCF_029909975.1. NCBI lineage: Bacteria > Pseudomonadati > Pseudomonadota > Alphaproteobacteria > Hyphomicrobiales > Nitrobacteraceae > Bradyrhizobium > Bradyrhizobium sp. ISRA430. The sequence goes on along the minus strand of NZ_CP094516.1, from coordinate 7,641,925 downwards.
ACTTGCGTTCGTCTTCCCGTGGCTCACCTGACAGGCTGATCGCCCGCCTTTTCCAGCAACGCTCACTACCTCTGCCATTGAGCTAAAGCAGCTTGTGGCGGTTTGGACTCTGATCCTGCAATCCGAGTCCGAGGGGCCTGCCCTCATCTCTTGCGCAGCAAGTGCTCGGAAGATGGTCTACATACTCAACCTCCTTCTTCGCGCCGTCATGGCGCACATACCACAGTGCAGCCGAAGGCCATCACCATTCCGACCGATGCCGAGCCGCTGCATGCGGCCATCAAGGGCCTCAATCACCTGGCGAGAAGGCACGGGGTCAGGTCCGGCAATCCTATGCTCGCGTGGCCAAGGCCGCCGCGATGATGGCTTCCCGCTACGCTCGCGCCAAACAGTTCAGGCGGCATCAGGGACAGTTGCGCATCCTGCGTAGCAGGCTCGGCCCAATCATTCGCGACATCCGCGCAACATCAAGGGCCAGCCGGCACTGGAGGAGGCCTTCGCCCTTGCTCGGCTGGGCCGCGCAGATTCGTTCGCAGCAGCAGCGCCAGCGCGGCTGGAAGCTTTATTCCTTCCATGCTCCGGCGGTGGAGTGCATCGGCAAAGCCAAGGCCGCCGCGCCTTACGAGTTCGGCGTGAAGGCCTCCGTCGTCACCAACAATCGCCGCGCTCCCGGCGGACTGTTCGTGCTGCACGCGAGCGCAATGCCCGACAATCCGTATGATGGGCACACCCTGCGGGACGCCATCGAGCGCACCGAGACGCTCACCGGCTGTCCGATCGAGCGGGCCTATGTCGACAAGGGGTACCGCGGCCACCATGCGCAAAATCCCCGTCCCGTCTTCATCTCCGGCCATAAGCGCAGCGTCTTCGGTGTCATCAAGCGCGAGCTGCGCCGTCGCTCTGCCATCGAGCCCATCATCGGGCACATGAAGGCCGAAGGCCACCTCGGCCGCTGCTACCTCAAAGGCCGCGCCGGCGACGCCGCCAATGTCGTCCTCTCAGCCGTCGGCCACAACTTGTATGGGGTGTTTCCTGTCAAGAGCTCTTAGGCAATTCTTTTCCTTTGGGTGGGGCAGTCGTGTGACGTCAAGTTCAGCAAATTGATCGTTGGGGTCCCGACGAAGCCATCCCCTCGGAGCCGCCGTCGCTCGCTTGCCCCAAAGCGCAGCGCTGGCGAGCGATGGCGGCGGAGAGGGGGGCCCATCCCCCTTGGTGGGCCTGAGCATGGTCGGGCGGCAGGGCGTAACCACGAACTCTCCATGGCATGGCGATTGAGAGACATTCCGAGGGAGCTTGCAATATCCGGCGGGCCATCGCGCCGCGTACTTGTATGCGGTCGAACGCAATCTTCGACCATGATGCAGCAATGCGCATCGCAAGCGAAGCTCGGGCAGCGGGCCCATTCTTCCGCGAGGTCATATGGACCAAGTTGTGGCTCGGGTCACCGCCACCTCGGAGTATCAGGGTTTAGCGGTTGCTTCGCCAAAGCCCCAATCGAGGTGTCTTGTCTCGCGTTCATGCTACCGGGCGCAACTTGATCCCTACAGGTATTTCGCCTGTCGTCGTCAGGCGCCAGAATGCAATGAGCAATTTACGCGCCAGCGCCACGATCATGGTCTTGCGCGCGCCGCGCGCGTCGGCCGCGCGAGTGCGGAACCATTGGGCTAATGCACTGTCCTTTTGGAAAAGGAGAAAGCGCCAGGCCAGTTGGATCATCCCACGCCGTACCCGAGCATTGCCGGCGCGTGCAAGGCCTTTCTCCCGTCTTCGCTTGCCGCTTTCATCAGGAGCGCCCGTGAGGCCCGCATAACGCGCGACTGCTCTGCGATCTCTCAATTGCCGGGAGAGGATCTCATGCACGAGCATGTCCGCTGTTTCGATTCCAACGCCAATGATGCGCGCCAGCAATTTGACCATCGCGTGCGCTCCGCTCTCGGAAACCTGCAAACGCTGTAATCGAGCCGCCTCGATCTCCCTGATCTGCTCCCTGACGAGGCGAAGGCGTGCCATGTCCCGGCGCATCTCGGCGACAGTGTTGGGCGGCAGAGGCACCCCTTCCGGCGTGCGCAGCGTCTCAAGTCGCTCTGACGCATAACGCAACGTCGGCTTGAAATTGCGAATACCCAGGCGAATGAGGCATGCCTTCAATCGATTGACAATGCTGGTTTGTTGGCTGACAAGGTTCTCACGCTCGCGGTTCGGACGCCGGGCGTCCTCTTCATCGAGACTAGGGATTGCTGCCATTTGGCAATGGTTCGGCTCGCCGCGTAGCCAACCGAGCAGAGCGCGCTTCAAATGCTCGGTGTCGAGCCGATCGGTTTTAGCCCGCCGGTGTTCGCGGGGGACGGCGACGCTTGTTGAGTGGATAACGAAGGCCTCGACGCCACGAGCCCGCAGCCAGCGAGCCAGCCAAAAACCATCGCGCCCCGCCTCAAAGGCGCCCGCTATGCGTGTGATCGCGTGCCCACACTTTGTCGCCTCCTCGCGCCAGCGGTGTAGCAACTGGAGCAGCGCGTCTTCGTCGGCGCCAAGCTTCTTCAACGGATGACGATCCAACCCGGGAACGATTCCAGCGACGAGCCAGCTTGAGAGGCTCATCTCAATGACTGCGATCAGCGTGCTATCTTGTTCCAGGACCGTGGAAGACCGGCCGAGATCGTTTGCCTTTTGCATGGGGTGCTCCATTGCTCATGACCAGCCTCAATACTCTCACGCCTTTGCCGGTCACCCCATAGTATCTTCCGCCGTATCCTCGCCCGGCTCAGAGAACTCTTGGGCCTCTTCCTGGAGTTGCTAATGGCGAACGCTCGCCTCTCCAACAGCTCAATCCGGCTTCTTAACTCAGGAGTTGGCGCCTGGAGCCCAAAGTGCGGTTCATTCGGCCACTGGATCCGCATGCGAAGAAGACCGATGCCGTACCACAAGCGGCACTCTATCGAGTCGCTTAACTAGTCTCGTATCGAGTCACCTGCGTGCCCCGCGCTCCGTTCCGGCGAAAGGATACCCTGGATAGCCGCTAAAAGCGGAACCTAACAAGGACTTGCAGAACGCAGGCGTGAGCTTGCCGCGGTGGATCACGACGTCTTCGTGACCCGTTGCAGCTCGAGCGTTCTGCCAGAGGCGATTGTAGCCGCGCTGTTCGTTGGATTTCACGTGGCAAGCGGCGAATTCGGCGTCATCCAATGTCGTTAACTGCCACGCATAGACCGGCCGCTTCGTATGGATGTGCACCCACATCGGATTCACCGTACCATTGCGCAGTGGCGTAGGCTGCAGCTTGAGCTCGAACAGCGTTCCTGGCTCACCCTTCAGCGCGCGCGGTGCCTCCAAGGGAGCCAACTCCTCGGCCGCCTGCAACCGTTCGAGGTACTTCTGCGAGGGAAACGCATAGGTCTTCATGCAATCGATCTCGATCGAAGCCTTTTGCGCCTTCGCAGTACGTGCCTGCCCCTTAACCTCCGACAACATCGCCTTGAGGCGGACTATTTTTTTTTGCACTTCGGGCACTTGGATAGGCGTGAGTAGGCCGCGTCGGCGAGGTTCGTCCAGCGCGGTTACACAGGCCTCAATCTCCGCGGATTGGCTCTGCAGCCGCTCAACCACGGTGTCCACGACGTGCTCGGCATCTTCGGGCTTCATGTGGCGCGCTTGCGAAACGGCTCTTTGCTCACTGCGCAGATTGAATTGCAAGAGTTCGTCCAATCGCGCGAGCAGGCGCGTCAGTGTCTCCTTCGATGGCGGGGCCTGCCATATTGCCAAGTGTTCCCTCGCGGACGATGACATCCTCGTATGCGCCTCTTCCGCGCTCGCGAGTTTCTTCGTGCCCAGATCCGAGAGCACAATAACCTTGGTGGTTCGCACCGTGTCGGCTTCGGGCCTAGCGAGCTGCGGCTCGGGCTGCCCGGCTGCCGAGCTCCCCGCACCTCCGGCCTGCCTCCGCTTGCCCTTCCCTTTCCTTCGCGCTGGACTGGCTTCGGCCGCCGGGTCGTTGCCGGCAGTGTCGGCCGGTAACGCAAGGTCAGCCTCCGTTGGCGGTGCAATTATGGCTGGTGTCTTCGGCTGCACTGCTAGCAGGCGCATGACCTCATGGGCCGTGACCCACGATCCTTCCACGATCTGATCCAACAGATCCAACGGAAGCTCGGGACTTGCTCCCTTATTCCTTAGCTCGGCAACCATGTTGGGCAACGCCGACGCAAATTCCGATAGCCGCTCCATGACCCCTTCCAGAACCGCGCAGTGCTCTGCGTCGAGGGCTTGTCCTTTGCTGTTCAGAACAGCGTCGCCCGTTGAGAGGAATGCCGGAACAACATCGCCCATGAAGGTTCCGAGTAGACGCGCCCGACCGTTCTCACCCAAGAGGATTTGCCTGACGGCCGGGTCGAGCGTGCTCGCGTGCGACTCAATCATGACCCGCGCGAGAAGGACTTGCGATTGCAGATGCACGCACCTCGTATTCAGTGCCCAGCCGGTATGCAGCCGTAGTGTCGCCTGTTCGGCCTGTCGCATTTCGGCCGTTGCACTTGGCAAGCTGGCAGTGGCTGCGCAGACGGACTGCATCCGTTCAGAGCGCAATGCCTTCTTTTCCCACCACTCCGTGCAGGCCAAATAGTGTTTCGCCACACTGGAAGCCGCTCGGATCAGCTGGTCGGGCGGAGCATTGGATTGGCGCATCCGCTCGAGTATCTTTCCCGCATTCTCCCTACTCTGCTCCAAGGCGTAGATAGTCGGTGCGGCCAGCGCGTTGCATTCGTTCCCCGCATCCAGAGTCCGGTCACGAATTCGGCAAGCCTGATCTTCGGACAGAATGCTGCGCGCCACATCTGGAGACAGGCTCGCGTAGTAGTCCAGAACTGCTGCGCCTGCTTTGACAACCTGATCGATCAGCTCTTGCGCCTCAGACGAGCTCTGAGCGCCCATGGCAGCACTGTGGCAAGCATCAAGTTCCTCAAGCAGGCCGTCCATATTTTGTTTCGCTGCGTTGATCCCCTCACCGCTTGAGGAAATGGGGACTGCCACACCCGAACCTGAGGGCAGGCTCGCGAGCGTCGCCATTCTATCTTCAGACGCTAAGCGCATCCGCTCCACGACGGAGTTGAAAACTCGGTGGCCTTCCGCAGGGACAAAATTTGGCTCCGAATGCGCACTGCTCGATACCGACGTGGTGTCGGCTCCCGCAGCCCCAACGTGCGGTTCGCCAGGTCGGCCAATGCCCGTCATGTTCCATCTCCCATACGGTCAACAATGCGCAGCGTCCCTGGATAGGCCGCCTGGCTGACGGTTGGCTGACGAAGGATGCTCTCCGAATGCACAACCCCGCCGTCCGAGTTCCAATTTCATGGAAGCTGTTGTGGTGCTGAGGCAGCAATAGGGGATGACCCATAAGGTGCGGGATAGTCGTAACCGGTATGAGCTCCCACGTCCGCGGTGATCAGCGAGCGCGGGCGTAGCGGATCGGCATCCAGTATTGCCGCAAGGCCTCGACCGCCGCCGGAATATCGGCGTGGGCGTTACGCAGAAAGTTCTTGGTCTCGCGGCCGCTTCGGGGGGATCCGAGCATCGGCTGCCCCTGATCGTCGCGACAGTGCAACAGAATGGGCAGAAGCAGGCCGTGATTGACATTGCTGGTGTCCAGCAACGGCGCCCACGCCGACAGCCTGAGCCGCATCGCGCCATAAAAACCCTGGCACCAGGGACGCGGATCGACGTCGCCATTGATTTTGCGCCGGTGCATCGGGGCAAACTGGCCAGGCGTGGTCGAAAGGATCTGGCTGATCTCGTTATGGCGCAGCGCGACGGCGGAGATCGCGGCGAACTCCGGGGTGCCGCCGTGGTTGAAAGCATCGGCGTCGATGGCGAGCAGCGGGCAGATCCAGTCGAGCGGGCTCATCGACACCGGTCCGGCCACGATCGCGGCGATGTAGCCGTCGAGCATAGGGAGACTGGTGGCGGCAGGATGCTGATCGAGGCGAGCCTGGAGCCATCGCTCGAGCTCCGCAAGCGGCATCGCGGCGGCGGCCATCGATGACGATGCTTTATGGCGACGCGGGCTCACGCCGCGGCCTGTGCGGTGCGCTGGCGCGCCGCCTTCCAGTTCCAGGCGAGCAGCTCGTGCAGCTGATGGCTCTTGGTACGTCCGGAGACGATGCGCTCCAGCACGTCAGTCAGATAGCCCTGCGGATCGAGCTCATGGAGCTTTGCCGTGTTCACGAGCGACGCCAGGATCGCCCAGCTCTCGGCGCCGCCCTCGCTGCCGCTGAACAACGAGTTGCGCCTCCCCATGGCAATCGGGCGTATGGAACGCTCGACCGTATTGGAATCGACCTCGACGCGGCCGTCGCGGAGAAACAGCGTCAGGCCATCCCAGTGATTGAGCGCATAGTTGATCGCCTCTGCCAGCTTCGACTGGGAGAACAGCTGGCCCACGATCTCGGTCAGCCGCGCCCTGAGCGCCGCCATCAACGCTGCGCTCCTGGAGCGGCGGGCGGCCAGCCGCTGCTCGGCGCTGCTGCCGCGGATCTCCGCTTCGATCGCATAGACCGCTTGCAGCCGTTCGATCACCTCGCGAGCGAATGGCGATTGGGTCGTCTTGTAGACCTCCACGAATTTGCGCCGGGCATGGGCCAGACAAAAGGCGAGCTGGATCGCGCCGCCATGACCGCGGGCGAGCGCCTTGTAGGCGGCATATCCGTCCACCTGCAGAATGCCGGAAAAGCCCGTCAATTGTCCGGCGATCTCCTCCGTGCCGCGGCCGTCGGCGAACACGTAGGCGACCGCCGGCGGCGAGGGGCCGCCCCATGGCCGGTCATCCATCGCATGCGCCCAGAACTGGCAGATGCGGGTGCGATGTCGTCCGGGATCGAGCACCGGCATCGGCGTCTCGTCGCAGAACAGGCGCGGCGCGGCCTGGATCGCGCGCAGCTGGAGCTCATAAAGGCTCTTGAGCCACCAGGCTGCACGCTTCACCCAACCGGCGAGCGTCGCCCGGTCGAGATGGACACCCTGGCCGGCCAGGATTTGCACCTGTCGGTACAGCGGCAGATACCAGGCGAACTTCGAGACCACCACGTGGCTCACGAGTGCGGTCGAGGCCATGCCGCTCTCGATCAGGCGTGGCAACGCCTTCACCTGGACCACACCATCGGTGCAGCTGCGGCAGCCATATTTGGGACGGATCGTCCGCAGCACCCGCAGGATCGCCGGGATCACGTCCAGCACCTCGCTGACGTCCTCGCCGATCTTGTGGAGCTGGCCCTGGCAGCACGGGCAGGCGGTCGCCTCCGGCTCCAGCACCTGCTCACAGCGCGGCAGGTGCTTGGGCAGCGCGCCGATGTTGCGGCGCGCCTTCTTGCGCGGTTTGCCGGATGGCTTCGCCACAGCCACATCGTCGTTGGCGGGCGCACACAGCCTCGCGTCGGCCTCAAGATCGCCCAGCTCGAGCGCAAGCTGTTCGTCGACGAGCACCGCAAGCCGCTCCGAGCGCTTCCCGAAGATCATCTCCTTGAGCGTCTGCATTGCTACGCGCAGCTTCTCGTTCTCGGCGTCAAGCGCGAGCACCATCTCGGTCAGAGCTGACGGATCGGTCGGGAGAGCGTCGGGACGAATCGCCATGACCAGACGATACATGCGCGCGCCAGAGGCTCCAGCGAAATCCTCTCCTCTCAGCCGACAACGGCCGGCTGCTTCACAGGCTTGGGAGAGACGCGCGTCCACTCGAGTCCGTCGAGCAGCATCGCGAGCTGCGTCGCACTTAGATGCACCACGCCGTCGCGGATCGGCGGCCAGGTGAAGTGCCCTTGGTGCAACCACTTCGTCACCAGCACCATGCCGCTGCCGTCCCACGCCAGAAGCTTCACTCTGTCCATGCGTTTGCTGCGGAACACGAAGACGTCGCCACAATACGGGTTCGCACGCAGCGCTTCGCTCACCAGTGCCGACAGCGTATGCACCGACTTGCGGAAATCGACCGGCTGTGTCGCCAGCACCACCTTGAGGTCAGAGCGTAGCGCAATCACCGGACGCCCCGAAGCGCCGCCAGCACGGTCGACAGCGTCGCCAGCTCCACGCCCGGCTCGACCCGGATGCGCGCCCCGTTCACCTCGATCTCGACAACCCCGCAAACCTTGGCCGGCGGCGCGGCGATCTCCAAAGGCTTCGTCTGTAGCCGCGAAATACGCTCGGGCTCGCTGGCTGTCCCGCTACCGCTCTCGGCATCAATTTGGATTGGCACGAAGTTCGGCGCCTTGCCCACCACCGCCGCCGCAACTTGGCGTCGCCACACCGTAAGCAGCCCGCGCGAAACGCCATTGCGCCGCGCAACCTCGGAGATGTTCGCACCCTCCCCAAAGCTCTCCGCCACGATCCGGGCCTTCTCCTCGCCCGTCCACCGACGCCGTCGGCGCTCCCCAGTGATCACCTCGACGCGACGATAGGAGTCATCTTCCTGCCTGGCATCAAGCATGGCATTTGCCATCGTTCCACCTCCACCGATCAGCTCATGCCAGGCTGTATCGCGCGCAAGCCGAGGGGTGGCTAGGTGGGGGCCTCATGCCGGTTACGGATAGTCGATTGTAGCGCCGGTCCGGATTCCGCTGCCTCGCCGTGACCAGTATGGAAATGTGCGCTGCCAGAAATAGCCCTGCCAAAGTCATTCCCGAATACCGAAAGCCGTCGAGCATGGCGAACCGCAAGGGTCGATTGTCAGGCTTTCGGCAGCAGCAAAGCTCTTATTAACCGGGAGGAGATGTTATTGTTCGACCAAAGAGTTTCGGATCCAACAATGCGTAGATCTGGCTCGATGTGGAACGTTCCGTCAAGTCGACCTCTTCTTCTCGCGTTCGAGTGAGCAGAACCTACGCTGCGCAAGTCCTTTTCAGAATAGGACCTCGCCGAGGATGCTGCCCAGTTAAGCGCACTTAGAATACGCTCATAAAAATAGCGCAGTGAGCGTGCCAAGCACACCGACCGCCAATCCGATATCGGCGAACTACCGTTAGCCCGTCTCGAAGCAGCAGAAAGCGTGAGAATCGGTTCCACCACCAAAATTGCTCCGACCGCTATCGCGACGATTATGCAGATATTTCGAGATGCATGTATCCCAGTGCATATCCGAAGACGAGAAGGATACCGCCGAAGGGTATCAGCAGAAACATCGGCAAGAGCGTTGTCAGGTCCCCGCCGGCCTTTCCAAACTGCTTTGAGGCAATCAACCCTGCGATTATCGAAAGCGCTACTAAGAAATGGCGTCCACCGCTCAATCTTCAATGCTGAACTCATCGCCTGACGTATCGAAAGCGCTGTCAAGGTGGTTTTCCAATCAATGGACAGCATCTCCTGGCTGCCTTGGACGGCTTGAGCGTCGATCTACAGGATGCATGCACATAATCCGAGGCTGGCGGCATGGGCTTGAACACGACCTCGGTCCGGATCAAGGTGACCTCTCAAGGATGTGAAACCGGAGGTGACGCGATGCCTTGTCGTGCCGCTCACGCTGCGCCTTGATCGGCTGCATCTGACGCTTCAGGCGGCGTTTGGCCGGACGAACAGCCATCTCTTCGAGTTCCTGGCCGGCGAAGGACGTCGGGGTATCCCTGATCCCGGAGGAGATTTTGGCCCTCAGCCCATCGATGCATCGCAAGACGCGGCCCTTCAATATCGTTCAGGAGACCGGCGCGAAGACGATCCATTATCTCTATGACTTCGGTGACAGCTGAGACCAAGTGATCAAACTCGAAAAATGGTTCGACACCACGACGTTAGAGGGACATCCCTCCTGCTCGAGGACGTCGGCGGTGCGCCCGGCTATGCCGAATACCTCGATGCCAGCGGCGACCCTACTCATCTGGAATATGAAAATATGCGCCTCTGGGGCCCGCACAGTTCGATCCCAACCTCGTCGCCCCGAGGATGCTCGAGGCCGCCGCCAGCGCATTGTCCAAATTTGGAAGCCGCGGCGTCGCGGCACGCGGCTCAAACAGATGTCAAGCGTCAATCATCAAAAGGGCCGCAGAGCTACGCTTACAGTCCGCTTACCGGTCTGGCAAGCCAAGTCGGCAATGAAGAGGCGAGGAACTTCAGCTCGCTCACTTCAGCCGGAGTGAGTTTCTGGCTGACGGACCGCAGCGCTTGTCTTGCCGCTTTGGGACCAACCCAGGCAAGCGCGCGCACGCTCGACGGCTTGCGAGGGATACCTGCCAACCGGGCGCATGCTTGAGCTCCACCATCTGCTTGCCGATGTAAAGCTTACGAGAAGGACCGGACGTTAGATATAATCTAGTATCCCAACGGAGCAATCGCGGTTGCTGCCACAGAGCAGATAACTGCAGACCTCCTCAGCGTCCCGAGGTCCTCACTTAACGAGTAACGCACATTTGCTCTGTATGAAGTCCAACATCAGCGGAACGGGCAGCCGCAATAGTGTGGCCGGCACCGGCCAGAGGAATGAAGTTCAGAACTGTCGAAGAGCTCAAGCTAAATGATCTCGAAGTATCTCCGACGTTCAAAGTCGGTGACCCGATGTTGAACGGCTTCCCACTCCCAACGGCGCGAGCAAGAAAACGCCTCAACAAACCTTTCTCCGAAGACATCACTTGCCGCTGCAGACTCTGCAAACCGAGAAGTTGCCTCTGATAGGCTTTGAGGCAGTCTCGCGGACGGCCGACACATTTCCGCGCTTGCATCACCGACGATCGAAGCCGGCAGTGCCGGACCTGTCTCGACACCCAATATTCCCGAACCAATCGCACTTGCGAGCGCGAGATATGGGTTCAGGTCTGCGCCAGGCAGCCTATACTCCAGGCGATGGGCAGATGGCTCTCCCGGAATGGCGCGAATTGCGCAGGAGCGGTTGTCAACTCCCCAGCTTGGACAGATTGGTGCCCAGCAGCCAGGCACCAATCTCTTGTAGCTGTTGAAGTTCGGCGCAGCGAGCACACAGAACTCATTCATGTATTCTAGTTGTCCGGCGATGAATTGCCTCATAAGCTTCGAGACGTTGCCGAACGCATCACTGTCGTAAAATGCATTCTGATTATCCGATGACATCGAGATGTGAATATGGCCAGACTGGCCGGGCCATTTCTCGGAAACCTTGGCCATGAATGTAGCCATCATGCCTCGCGTTTGCGCCCAGGCTTTAATCATCGACTTGAATATGGTTGCTCGATCGGCAGCTTCCAGCGCATCACAATGACGAAGTGACGCTTCGACCACGCCAGGTCCCGTTTCAAAGTGCAGTCCGCTGAGAGGTATTCTTGCCTTCTCACAAAGCGCCAAGATCTCATCGAATAACTGATGTTGCGCGACAGAGCGCGCAATCGAGTAGCCGAACGGGCCGCGCGTAAAAGGAGCCCATTCGCCGAACGGCTTTTCTTCGATCGTGTCTGCGTTCTCCTTGAACAGCATAAATTCAAACTCGAACCCGACAGTGCAGTCGTATCCGTGGTCAGCAGCCCTTCGCAGGACCCTGCGCAGAACACCGCGCGGGCAGATGTTCTCATGTGCGCCCGTGAACTCCGCGAGGTAGAGATATTGATCGCCGACATGAGACACCGAACGGCCGGTGCCTGACAGAATACGCAGGTCAGCATCTCCGAACGCTGATAGCGGCTTTTGCGTGAAACTGGCCGGAATGAGCCGGTCCGAACAATCCCACGCCAGCACCGCTTCAGAGAACTTGATAACTTTATCTCCATCCGAGAGATCTTCACCTAAGACGTGTTTGCCTCGCAGAACGCCATCGAAGTCGCTTACGCCGATCATCGCCGCGCGGGCTGGATTCGCTCCGGTCAACCTGGCATCAGTTGGCATTAGTCGCGATCCTGCGTCACTAAATCGAACACCTGGTCCATCCGCATTGCTCGCAACTTGCGATAGTCATCCTCAAGCTGAGTCAACTCGCTATTCACGAGATAAACGATGCCTGGTGTCGACGCCAAGTCGATCGTGGGAACCAGCTCTTGACCAATCGGAACGAATGCAATGGCATCCGCGAAGCTCGGGAGCTTGCGGATTGCTTCGAGTCCCGGGTGACCGGCAACGACACCGCCCATATCCGAGATCAGCGAGACGCATAGTGCGTGAGCCTGCCGCTTGTAGGGCCCGCGCAGCCTCATATATTCACCAAAGCCCTTGGGATCTGCGTAGCGCCAGGCCGTCAGCGTCATATGGTTGTGCCCCAACGCCATCGTTCGTGCTTTTGCCGACATGGTCCCTTGAAGCCTCGCTCCGAAGTCCACCAGAACCGGTCCCCGATGATCGACGATGATCTCAGCATGAGCTGGTCCGTCGACGATCTGAAGCGCCTGCAACGCACGCACCAAGTAGTCGGACAGTTCCTGAACGATTGGTTCGCTGCCGCCCAACAATCTCTCAAGTGAGCAGACCGATGATGCCCCCTCAATAGGAACCGTGTCATAGGTCCAGGCCTCCGTAACGAAGGCTTCCCCGTCGATCGAGACGGCATTTACGGTGTATTGCTGGCCGTTTATTTTTTCCTGCCCAAGGGCAAAACGATTCAACGCTCCGACACGGTTCGTCTTCCCGACAATTGCGCTGAGAGCCCGCTGAATATCAGCATCTGTCGAGCAAAAGAATACATCCTCGGTACCCGTACTGTTCAGAGGCTTGATCACGATCTCATCGAACTTCGCTTCACGCTTCCAGCTCGCGATCTCTACAGCACTGTCGGACACGACTTGTCTGATCGATCGCACGCCTGCAGAGGTCAGCGCGCAAGACAATCGCGCTTTGTCACGCCGAGCAGCGGATAGCGCGGTCCCATTTGAAGGTAAGCCCAGCCGCTCCGACAAAGAATCGGCTAGCTCAACTCCGGTCTCGCAGCCCGCGATAACGAACTCCAATTCCCTGCCATGGAGAGCCTGAAGATGATATTCAACGATGTCGTCATATCCCATGCGCTCGCTGGGGCGAATGACTTCATCATACAGATCCGCATTGAAATGCGATTGGAATATCGGGGGAATCTGTGCAGCCGACATCACATGCACCGTTCCAATTCCATAGCGCTTGAATTCTTCCGGTAGGTAACGGCCGGTAGAGTATGCGTCTACGATTACACAATTCCGTTCTTTCATGCGGATCTCCGATACTGCAAGTAGATGTTGCCGACAGCGACAGCCGTAATGAGAACATTTCCAATGAACGTATGTGACGAAGGCACGATGCGAGAATCGAAGTATTGAAACAGGAAGGTGATGATAGGGGCGGTGGACAGGACCATGTTGACGGTGAAGGGCTCTACGCGGCGAATGCCCTGTTGGATCAAGAGCAAAGGAACAATGATCGTCGACAGCCCAATTGTTGCGATCGCAAACCCATGCTGCGAGATCTCAGGCACGATAGATGAATGGTCGACCAGTCCCAGCAGCAAGAGAATCGTTCCATAAAAGCGATGCGCCAGCACTTGTCGGCTAGAAAACCCACGGTCGAACAGCAGTTTGACAAGTATATTTGTAAGGGCCAGCGATAGGCCGGCCACGATGGCCAAGACGATGCCAAAGGACGATCGAGCCCCCCACTCCACGCCCGCGTTGCCGCTGGCCGAGATCCAAATCATATAACTCCCGATCGTTGCGATCGTAACGCTTACGACAATATCGGATGCTGGAGGGGCACCCTGGCGCCTGATCAGTGCGTTTAACCACACCGTCGCGGTGGGCCCCAGCGCCACCATGAAGGCGACGACGATCGCAGGTTCAGCGTATTTCAGTCCGATAAATAGGCCGATCCAGCTGATTGCTGTCACGACATTGAGCGCGACGAAGACCAGGAGCGACCATTTCGCGACCGTTGCCTCGCCTCCCTCGTGGCGAGCCAGGAGATTGAACATCAGACAAACCACAGCGAAGGACAGCAGGAGCGCGACGAACACATCCGCTTGCTGAAAATACGACGCCGCATAAACCTCGCCTGCCGCGCTTACGACGACATAAAGCGCCACAAAGAACACTCCTAGAGCGAAGCGATTCGTCAATCGCCCAGTCTTCCTGTGCCCGCGAGGCGGCGCTCGACGCTCGCAGGACCAGGCGCGTGCATCGGCTCCGAGGGACTCTCCTTTCGACCCGCACGGACCACGTTTGGTTTGAAATGTCACAATCCGCCTCTAGCTCTTCTTAGTTCGGTAGTACCCAACACACGCCTCTCCAAATGCCTTGAACAGTTGCTTGCTGAGGAGATCGGTTGAGACGTGCCATTCGGGGTGCCATTGCACACCGATTTGCAGCGTCGGGGCGCCAATGACCGAAGCCGCCTCGACCAAACCGTCAGGCGCCCGCGCCTCCCGCCTCAGCGCCGGGGCAAGCGCCTCGATGCCTTGATTGTGCAGCGAGTTGACTTGTGCTTCGATCGTCCGCGCGATTGGAAAGAGCGCGCCATCGGAAGATATCCTGACGCTGTGCGCGGCGTCGTACTGACGGTCTCTTGGACGATCTGGCTTCTCGGCATGCATCGCGCCACTTTCCGGCCTCCAGTCCGCAAGCGATGAGCGGAGCGTGCCGCCGAAATAGACGTTGAGTTCCTGAAGGCCACGGCAGATGCCCAGAATAGGCATTCCGAGCGCGATGGCGCTCTCTATAGTTAGGGCAGAGAGCCTGTCCCGCGGACGGTCAAGGATCCCAACCTCAACGTCCTGCCGGTCAGCCTCCGTCAAGGACGCAGGCGCTCTCAGGACGGCGGGATCGATGTTCGATTCATCACCTGTCAACACCAAGCCGTCGAGCCGGCGCATGATCGCCGGGGCGACCTCCTCCCTCGCATCTTCGGCGTCGGCCGTCGGCAATATGACGCAAGCCACTCCCGCATGACGATGGAGTGCCTGCACGTACTTGCGCCGCAACCAGTCGCGATGCACACCATCGACCAAAAGACGGTTCGAAGTGATGCCGACCACGGCTCGGGCGCTCTCTGGCCGTAGCAACGTCACGCCACCAGCCCTCGCGTGCGAGCCTCGGCAACGGACTGCTCGTACAAGCGTCGATTTCGCTCTTTCAACTGAGTTATGACGCTAGGTTGACCTTGAGGTCCCTTGGCAAAGAGCCCGCCCCAGGTAGCGGCAACCTTCGCGTAGTTGGGATCCTGCATTCGGATTTTCTGAGCTTTGCGCAACAGCCAAAACGGGATACCCGGCGAAAGGTGATGCTCAAGGTGGTACTCATCCAGATTCTGTCCGAGGATGGCCCGCTCGAGGAAATTCCCTTTCCGATTCCTGGTGAGATAGACGTTCTGCGTCTCGGTTTCGCACATAGGTGAGTGCTCGGCGAGCTCGATAAACCAGCCGAGGACCTGAAACGTGGTGAGATAGGGCACGATCCAAAACAGGACAACGATATGGAGCAGCCCAACAGCATATGACCCGACTAGAATGCTGATCCAGAAGAGATAGAAGCCATACTTGTCGATAAGTATGCCTGAGCGGCTCTGATCCTCGGCATGTGTGATCGAAAATCGATTGGTCCAAAGATACTTCAGATACGCCACTGTCGCGCCGCCGAAGATCGGCTTCCAGATCATGTTGAAGGCGTACCGCTCCGGAGGCTGCACGTCGTAAACGCCGCTGGCCAGGAAGAACTTCAGGTCGGGATCCTTGTCCGGGTCCCCGAGATAGGGATGATGTAAATAGACGTGCGAGATCCGGTAGGCCCAGTGGCGCTGGAACAACGGATAGGAAGCGAACAGAATGCCGAGGACGTAGTTCCAGGTCGTGTTCTTGGCGAGCGTGCGGTGAGCCGCATCATGAGCGATGGTTGTCAATCCGCGCTGATAGGCACCAATCAGAAGGACGGCCAGCGGGTAGAGCCACCACGAGACCGACACAGTCGCGAGCGTGCACGCTGTGATGACAGCGTAATCTTTAGCAATATAAGCGGCTCCCGTTATGTTGTCGGGCCTCAGCTCGGAGAGCTGCCTATTGATCTCTCGGCTGAATTGAACGGCCTCATAGCGTGATGACCTCAATTTCCAAGCGTCTGCCTGATTCATGAGAACCTCCTCCTGATCGCCTTGCAGGTTGTCAGATTGCGGAAAGCGCCTTGTCCAGATCGCGCAGGATGTCGTTGACATCTTCGATGCCGACGCAAAGCCGGATCGATCCGCCAAATATGCCGGCGGCTTCGCGCTTTTCCCGCGGGACGGTGGTGTGGGTCGTCGAGACAGGATGGGTCACGAGCGTGCGGGCATCGCCTACATTCGAAACGTGATACATCAAGTCGACGTTCTGGATGAACTTGCGCCCGGCTTGTTCGTCCTCCACTTCGAACATGACCATTGCCCCGTGTCCGTATGCAGCATTGAGTGTCTGTTCGACGGTTTCCCGATCGGCGCCTTCAAAGAGCCCCGGGTAGAAGACACGGCGCACTTTAGGATGCTCCTTGAGAACGTCGGCCACGATCCTGGCATTCGCGCAGTGCTGCTTCATGCGAAGGGGCAGCGTTTCAAGCCCCTGGATCAGTTGAAAGCTCGCAAACGGGGCGATCGCCGCGCCGGTATCGCGCAACCAGGTCATGCGAGCCTTGAGGAGAAACTCGCTCTTTCCAAGATCGTCTACATCGCGCACCGCGTTATGCCAGACAATTCCGCCATGCGCATCGTCGGGACGGTTGAACAAGGGAAAGCGAGAGGCTCCCCGGTAGCTAAACTCGCCGTTGTCAACGATCAGTCCGCCGAGCGTCGTGCCGTGGCCGCATATATATTTCGTTGCGGAGTACGTCGTAATCGCAGCGCCGAGATCTGACGGCCGGCATACCAGTGGCGTCGTCGTATTGTCCACGACCAAAGGCACGCCGTACTTTCGGCCGATCTCGGCCAGCTGTTTGACGGGGAGCGGAATCAGACAAGGATTCGAAATCACCTCTCCGAACAGACATATCGTGCGATCATCAATGGCACGTTCGAACGTCTCGGGCCTTCGAGGATCTGCCGTCCTCACGCTGATCCCAAGACGCTTTAATGTGTTGTGGAGCAGGTTCCAGGTATTGCCATATAGATACGGAGAGGCGACGACATTGTCCCCCACTTCGCCACTTGACAGGTTGACGATAGCCAGGAACGTCGCCGCTTGACCTGACGCAACGGCGAGCGAGTCGCTTCCCATATCGACGGCGGCGTAGCGCCTTTCCAGCGCGCGGGTCGTCGGATTGATGATCCTCGTGTACGTGAACCCATCGGCCTTGACGTTGTAGACGTCAGCGATGTGATTTAGATCGCCATCGAGTTCATAAGCTGTATTCTGGTAAATCGGCACTGCGACGGCTTTCGTCACTACGTCGCGTCGATAGCCCGCATGCAGAACAGCAGTCTCGGCGGAAAACGGCAGCTGCGGGTCCCCAGCCGCTCGAGCCGGCATCTTTACGCGAGCCCCGCATGTCTCTTGGGCCGACATCGGCGCCGCTGACCGAGCCTGATCGGACCGGAAATATGTACGAAAAGCGCAGCCCAACTGCTCGATCCAGCTGGATTTGATTTCCCCAATGCAACCGACGCGGAAACTCCGCGTCGGAATATGCAGCTTCGAGTAGACGTAAAGGTTGTGGGCCGCCAAGTGGCGATACAGCCCATCGAATCCTGCCTGGTCCACGATTCCGGGCGGCGCACTGAACGCAACGCAGACCGGCGACTGCAACTCCGTGGACAGCAGCGGAGATGCCACTCCTTCGAGTTCTTTGACGAGATCGTCCCTGACCTTCTCATACCTGCAGCGCCTGGCATCAATGCCCTCCTCGTGCAGAATCTCCAATGCCTTTGTCGTTGCCTGAACGATGTGGGTGGGAGGGGTCGATCGCCACTCACCGGTGCGCTCGAGCGAACGCCATTGATCTCTCACGTCGAGCACAAACGACCTCGGTTCTTGAACCGCATTCTCCAGCAGCTCGCGAGACGCGATGACAAACGCTACTCCCGGCGGCCCTTCTATGCACTTGTTGCTCGAGGTGACCAGGACGTCAGGTCCACGCTGGCTCAGGTCGATATTGAGGGCGCCGAAAGAACTCATCCCATCGATGATGGTCTTTACGCCACGTCGCCTCGCCTCCTCCACGATCGCGTCCAGCGGATTGACGATTCCGGTTGTCGTCTCACAATGCACAAAACATAGGTGCGTAACGCCAGGATTTCGGCTCAGATGCTCGCCAATTTCTTGAGGATCCAAAGGATCGGTCGCTCGCTTGACAAGCTTCACGGCTTCGACGCCCCACAGCCGCAAAATTTGTAAAATGCGCTCGCCATAGATGCCGTTTATGCAAACGAGCGGCCTGTGGGCTCGGGATACAAATGAAGAGAGAGCGGCTTCCATTGCAAAGGAGCCGCCTCCCTGAATAGGCACCACCGAATAGTCCTCAGCATTTCGCAGCAAGTTGAGCATTAGCCGCCTCATGCGGGCGGTCACTTCCTTGAACTCGCAATCGCGCGATGCGAGATCAAGCTGCATCTGGCTCCTGACCGCCAGCGATAACGACAATGGACCAGGCGTCAGCAAAGAGCGCTGTCTTGTCAAACCATTCCTCCTCAAGTTGTAGTCGTCAATGGATCTGGAGAACGCCCAGCCCAGCAGGGAGCCCCTGCGGTGAGCGTCGACTTCCACGGTCAACAGCTTCGGGGCAAACGCCATTAATCGCGGGCGCCTTTCGGGCCGGCGTCCGAAACGCCTGCCGGATGGCAACTCCATATCTCATCGCAGATACAGAGCGATTTCTCATAGAGCTCATCACCGATGCCATTCGCACCTCCTAGAAATTGGCTTTGGGACCGCGCCCTCGAACTGGCGCCGACGCGCGCTCTCATCCAGCCATCACGCATGCGCAGGCTTGAGCGCGGTAGCCTTCTTACGTCGCGAAGCGGCAGGTCGGTCGACCGACTTACGCGGTGAACCCGCGCTATTCGGGCAAACTTGACGTTAGGAAACGATGCAGTCGGATGTCATCGCGCCCGGATGCAGATCAAGGCATGGCACACTTGATGATCGTCGTTGGCAGCGGGAGTCTGATGCGTGGGCTTGAGACTTGATGCATTCGCACTCCGTCGCTCGTTGGAGGGTTTCGGACGCTGATGACTGTCGTTGTCCATTTCGAGACCGTACAACTTGACGTTAGGGGCGTTTCAACCCTCTCCAGGGATTTTTCTCGCGTGAATTTTTCCTGACCGTACCCCCAGTTGGCCGCGATAAGCCGACGTAGGCAGTAGAGTGCGGAGATTCACAACGAGCTAAAGTATTTTGAGAGTTCGACATCAGGACCGTCGGCCTTCCGCCTGCGAGCGCGCCACCTGCAGGTAAGTGATGGCCCAGTCCTCCAGTTCACGTACGATTCCTCGCGAACCCGCAGGTTGAGGTACCTAGCTTGCCGGCGAGATCCTCCCGGATGCTGCCGCCGGGAAAGTGTACGCCCTCGTCGGACATGACTGCCGGTATCAAGTCGTTGCGCTTGAATGAGCGGCCTTGGCAGGCTGTGGTCGAGCCCGGCTTGAAGACAATTGAGCGACCTTGAATCGCTGGCCCTTTAGCAACGATCAGTTCGACACCTTTCGGCGGGTCGCCGTGAAGCAGAACATGTCATCCTGCTTTGCGAGGACTACGGACTTGAGTGACACGTGTCCCTCTCTGAAAACGATCGCTAGGCTGACAGCATCTCTCGGTTCTGCACGCCGCTTCGCGGCGAGAACGTCTCACCGATCGATCCTGGCGGGGGTGAACGTGCCGTGGTTGACGGCTGGTGCAAAGCGTGAGCCCCAAGGTGAGCTGGAGTTCCAGCGCGTCGTGGCACTCAATGAGCGCAAGTACCCCGGCCGTGAGGCGCTCTGGTTCGACGGATCGCACCTCCGAGCCGTTCTGCTCGCGTTGGCTCCTCTGGAGCGCCTGCTCGTTGATGGCGAGCTCGCGTTCGACGCGGTCTACCGCGCGGTCGAACAGGTTGACGGCTGACCAGAGCAGATTATCAAAAGATAGTCCTTGTCATTGCCATGGTTGAGCTCCCTTGCCTTTTCGGCCGCGCCATCGCCGCCTTCATGGCGATCAACGACGGGCGGGCGGAACGGAGCAGAACCCGAAGCGTGGCGGAGGTCCGTAGCGCAGCGCACGATGGCTAAGGTTCGCGGCTGCGTTGTCTCGCAATGCGAAGGCGCGGGGCGTAGGCAGGCCATGTCCGCCGACGAGCGGCGGGCCAAAAGGAAGCAAGCTTCCCGAAAGCTGGCATCGCCGCGACAGCAGGGAGTCGTGGCCGACCGCTAAGTTCAGATTGGTCAATATACTGAGACGCAAGCGCCCGCTTGCCGGATGCGGCGAGGTCCGGAAAACCGAGGCCCCAGCCTCATAATGCGCGAGAGATCGAATCCGGCTGGGACGCTGCCCGGCTCGGCTTTAACGGGAGCCCGGCGTTTCGCCGGCCGCACGCGCAGCGAGAAGCGCTAAGCGAAAAACTCAACCTACTGGAAGCCGGACTTCCTCTCTGGCCTTTGTAATCGCGTCGTAGATTCTGATCTGGAGCATGGGACGGCGCTTCTTGAGCTCCTCCGCTCCTGCCCGTGCTCCATCTCTGCTCGCGTACTCGGTTTTGAATTGACCATCCACTTCGAGCACGTAACCGGAAGCGGGCAGTCGACGAGTGGGTGCGACCATTTTGTTCCTTTAGAGCCAAAAGTCCGATCGCAGGCCCGCCTGAGCCGAATCGCCTTGGCCGGGCCAGCAGATATTGTGCGAATCGATGGTGCGATGCGAGGGACATCTAACCATCAAGAATTGAGCGCGCCATCAAGACATCCACTACCACTTCCGCTGAATGCTCTAGGGTCTGCTCCATGGTCCTGAGATGAATCTCCGCTGTTGTTGGTGCTTCGTAGCACGAATCGATCCCGGTGAAGTTCTTGATCTTGCCGGATTTCACCTTTGAATACAGGCCCTTTGGGTCTCGCCGCGCGCATTCCTCGATCGGCGTATCGACAAAAACTTCTATGAACTCTTCCTTGCCAACCAGGCTGCGCACCCTGTCCCGTTCGGCCCTGGAGGGCGAGATGAACGAGCAGATCACGATCAAGCCGCTGTCCGCCATCAACTTGGCAACTTCACCGACACGTCGAATGTTCTCCACGCGGTCCGCCTCCGAGAAGCCGAGGTCCGCGTTTAATCCGTGCCGGAGGTTGTCACCATCCAGCAGCATGGTATGCCGCGACATCGCAAACAGTTTTTGATCAACGAGGTTGGCAATCGCCGACTTTCCCGCGCCAGACAGGCCGGTGAACCAGATGACGCAAGCCTTCTGTTTCTTGAGCGCGGCGCGCTCCCTCCTGTCCACCGATAGCGCTTGCCTAGCAATATTGGTAACCCGGCGTAGCGGAAAGGCAATCATGCCGGCCCCGACCGTACGATTCGTGTAACGATCGATGAAGATAAATGATCCGGTCTTTCGATTGACGTCGTAAGGATCGAATACTGCGGGCATTGCGGTCGCAACATCGCAGAAGGCGATCTCGTTGAGGCAAAGCATCCCGGCGGCCAGATGCTCACAAGTGTTGACGTCGATCCGATGCCTAATTGCGGTAATGCTGCCGGCGATCGTCTGCGATCCAATCCGCAGGACGTAATTGCGTCCGGGAGCGAGCGGCTCCTCGTCCATCCAGATCACATAAGCGGCGAACTGGTCGGCGACCTTCGGTCGGTCGTCCGGTCGCGACAGAATGTCGCCACGGCCGATATCGATTTCGTCTTCCAGTGTAATGGTAACCGCATCGCCGGCTTCGGCGCCGACAAGGTCGCCATCGTGAGTCACGATCCGCTTGACGCGCGTGGTCCGTCCCGACACGGCGACAACGATCTCGTCTCCTGCCGAGATCCTCCCGGAAGCCACCGACCCGGCATAGCCCCGAAAATCCGGGTTGGGCCGGTTCACCCATTGGACCGGAAAGCGGAAAGGCTGGCTTGCGGTGCCGGGCTGGATGTCGATGCTTTCCAAATGCTCGAGCAGGCAGGGACCATGATACCAGTTGGCATGACCGGAGCGGTCCACGACGTTGTCGCCGTAGCGCGCCGAGATCGGGATCGGAACGATCGAGGTGAAGCCGAGACCGGCGGCAAAGGCCAGATAGTCACGGGCGATCCGATCGAAGCACTCCTTGTTGTATGCCACAAGATCGATCTTGTTCACTGCCAGCACGACATGACGAATACCGAGCAGCGAACAGATAAAGGAGTGCCGGCGGGTCTGAACCATCATGCCTCTGCGGGCATCGATCAGGATGATGGCGAGCTGAGCATTCGAGGCGCCGGTAGCCATATTTCGGGTATACTGTTCGTGACCGGGAGTGTCGGCCACCATGAAGGAGCGCCGTGGCGTCGTGAAGAAGCGGTAGGCGACGTCGATCGTGATGCCCTGTTCCCGTTCGGCCTCTAGCCCGTCCACGAGCAGCGCGAAATCGATGTCGTTCCCGGTGCTACCATGCTTGATGCTGTCGCGTTCCAGCACCGTGAGCTGATCGTGGTAGATCATCTTGCTGTCGTGCAGTAATCGGCCGATCAGCGTCGATTTGCCGTCGTCCACCGAGCCACATGTGATGAATCGCAGCTGATCCTTTGTCCTGGCCGGGACCAGTTCCGTTGTTGGCTTTGCAAACATCAAAAGTAGCCTTCTCGCTTCTTCTTCTCCATTGAAGCGGCTTCATCGGTATCAATTAGGCGTCCCTGGCGCTCCGACACAGTCGCAGTCTGCATTTCCGCGACGATGTCTTCGATGGTCGTCGCATCGGATTCAATAGCCCCGCTCAACGGATAACATCCAAGCGTGCGAAAGCGGATCATCCGCATTTCCGGCCTCTCGCCGCAGTTAAGGGGCAATCGCTGGTCGTCGATCATGATAGACGCACCATTTCGACGCACTATCGGTCTTTGTTTTGCGAAGTAGAGCGGAACGACCGGAATCTTCTCGAGCATGATGTATTCCCACACATCGAGCTCGGTCCAGTTTGACATCGCAAACACCCGCATGGTTTCGCCCTGGCGAATCCGTGTGTTGAACAGGCTCCAGAGCTCCGGCCGCTGGTTACGGGGATCCCATACGTGTCCGGCCGAACGGAAGGAGAGTATCCGTTCTTTTGCGCGACTCTTTTCCTCATCGCGCCGGGCTCCGCCGAAGGCGGCATCAAATCCGTGAAGGTCGAGCGCCTGTTTCAGCGCATCAGTCTTCATCACCTGGGTGTGTAGCGCGGAGCCGGAATCGATCGGATTGATCCCGCGCGCGATTCCCTCCTCGTTGACATGGACGATCAGGTCGAGGCCCAGCCGCCTGGCTGCGGCGTCCCGGAAGCTGATCATCTCG
The DNA here is from genome assembly GCF_029909975.1 of Bradyrhizobium sp. ISRA430. NCBI lineage: Bacteria > Pseudomonadati > Pseudomonadota > Alphaproteobacteria > Hyphomicrobiales > Nitrobacteraceae > Bradyrhizobium > Bradyrhizobium sp. ISRA430. Next base: position 7,618,616 of record NZ_CP094516.1, on the reverse strand, counting down.
CGGAACTTCCAAGTCGTGTCGACGTGAAGTAGGGGGAAAGGCAATTTTGTCGGATAGAATGCCTTGATCGCAATATGCAGCATGACGCTTGAGTCTTTTCCGATCGAGTAAAGCATGACCGGCCTTTTGAACTCGGCGACCACATCACGCATGATTTCAATCGATTCAGCTTCGAGATGGCGCAGATGTTTCGGCAGCATATATCTTCTTTTCGATGCAGGATCTCTGGTCTTCGCCGTTCTACGGCACCAGCCCACAGTGAGATTATCCGCGGCGGAAACGGCCGGCCAAGACGCACGGCTCGTCCATGAGGTCAAGCCCCCGTTGGACAGCAGACTTGCAGGCTGGGGAGAATATCGATTCCGCCGCTGATGCGGCCGGCGCCTGCGTCACACCTGATCGGGAGATCAGCTCGTGTGGGTTAAGCATCTTGGCAAAATCCGCCAGCGCCTTTTGATTGCAAGCATTCAGATCGTATTGAGGATCTGCTCAAGCCGCGCGACCTCGCCTCGTAACATCTCAATAGCCGCGTCGCGCTTGCGAATGGCATCCAGCCCCGCAGCTCGATCAGCTTCTAACGCCAACAGCGCCTGTTGCAACGGGGCAGCCATCGACGTGGCCGGGCGCAAATTCTGCTCGACGTCAGCGTCCGATGGACCGTTCGCCTGTCGCACCTTGGAGATGTCGCAGGCCGCCCGAACTTTCTCCGAAACGTCCCAAGCAGTGTGGACCGGCTCTCCAGCGTGAGACGGGCCGGATAATGCTCCCGTCTTGGTACTCCGCAAATCCCACCAGGTTCGGAACATCTGACGATAAAGTTCGGTTACCTCACCTCCCCTATCGAGGACTCCGGCTTGCTGCGCATGCAGCAGTTCTTGCTCATATCCGAGTTCTAGCAAAAGCTCGGCGCCAACCAGATCGGTCACGGTTTGCATCTCTTCGACGCTCAAGTGAGATTGCCATGTTTTGACAGAGCTTTCGTCGACGGCGTTTCGTTCCAGGATTTTTCGGTCTCCGAAGCTGCTGGATCGAAGATAATCTGCTTGTCTCATCCCCGCCGATGCGACGGCCGCCGGATCACAGCCGAGCCCCGTCAACAGACGCCGGATTTCCTCGTCCGGATGCGCCACGAGCAGTTCATATTGCACAAGCTGTGTCTGCGGGCGAGCGCGGTGTGCGGCGAGCTTGGGAAGACCCAGAACCAAATCGGCGAGTGAAGATATGATGACGTCGGGCAGACGAAGCATGAGATCGGCGAGACTGGAGACGCTGATCGGATGCGAGGTTTCTGCCCGCAGTGGGATGCCCCACGTCGATTTCAGTGAAGCGGCAATGGCATAGGGATTTCGCATCAAAAGGATGTGTGGCGCTTCTGGATAGACAGATTCAAGAAACTCAAGCGCCGTCCAGTAACGTGGTGTCTTGTCTATGATGATGCGCTTGCCCGCTTCTGCCAGATACTGATCGTATGCTGCATCGGCAAAAGCGCGGCTGACGATCGTGCGATCTATACGCCCCAGGAATTCCGAGGTCGCGGCCTCAATCAGTGAGCTGCCCGCCGGATGACGCTGGTCCACCCTGCCAAAGGCTTCAAGCGCCAGCATCAACCAGGGTTCAGGCGGAGCCACAATGTCTGGATGGTGCTGGAGCAAATGCGCCAGGAGTGTCGTCCCGGATCGTGGAAGACCGAGAAGAAAGCACACCGCAGGCGAACGGCGAAAACGTCCGCTCATCGTTCAGACCTTCGTGCTTGAAAAGCAAACCCTGGCGGCGCTCGGTCGATTGAGCGAAAAAAGCCAGCCGCGCGATCACATGGGCAATCGCTTGCGTACAAAGCGTCAAAACGACAAGACTTTTGTCTGCCACTCATGACTTAAGAGCCGTTCAGTTCGATCGATCGGGCGGGATCACGGAAGCATAACTGCAATTGCCTCCTCGATTGCTCGACAGTTGAAACCAAGTCAAGCGCCAGCTCAATTGCACGAAGATTGATCGCGGATATGGGAAGGTTGGGAAGAACTATACGGACGTTTGCCGAAGACCGCCTGCGGTACATGGAAGGTTATTACGTGTAGTCATAAGCTGCCTGTTGCTTGGGCACTTAAATGCGACATGCACCTCGCTGATGCTCGGCATACACCAAAGAAGCTCGGCAAAAGAGCGGACAGCTCGGCGAGTGCGGCAAAGAAGCAGACCACATCGCGGACATCTCACTTGGCGGGGCGCAGCTTATCTTGTCAGCGGATCCCGACGCAACTTTCCCGTGCATGCTGCCGTTGGCCCGTCAAGACACTGAGCCATAGCTCCGGCCAGCCCGTTGTTCGCAAGCTCATCCGTCCGAACTATAAGGATTTGATTTGCCTGCTCTTGGAGCGTTGCCCCTCCCCTAATCGGCGCTAAAGGAGGCTTGTAAACGATGGAACCTGACTTAAGATACCTCCGGATTTACCTGATCCAGCATGCGCGCTTGGCCGCATCTCTATTGACGGAGACGAGATTGTCCGGCCGTTCATGTGGGAGATGAGATCGATCCATGCGTGTCTCGAAGAGCTTGCCAATCAAATGTGCTCGGCATCACTGGGCCACGGTGGACGATCCTGATGGCGGTGACCTATTTGGGCAGAGGAAAGGGTGTACCGGTCAATCTGGTGTCACGATTGATGCACGTCGACCCTTCCTTCGTGACAACCCACTCAAAGCTGCTAGAAAAAAACGGTCTTCTGCGGCATAAGTCCTCCGCAAACGATGCGCGCAACGTGCAGATGCTGACGGCCGAAACGCGCAAGCATCTCGCGCGTTTGGCGCCACGACAGGCAGCGCAGGATGAGCTCGCTTTTGATGAATGCGGCATTGACCGATCAAGCGAGTTCATTGCCAAGGCTGCTACAGTGAGGCATCGCCTGGAAAGGGCCCGCTCTGGCATTAAGAAGACCAAACGCACGACTGTCAGAAATGGAGCTCGCTAACCATGAGTCTCCCATCCTTCGAATGTGTCTTGAAGCAGCGCGGTCGAAGATGGTTGTGGTCCGTGCACAACGCCGAGGGCGGGCAGGTGATGACGGGTTCAGGACGTAACCGTTCCGCCGCCATCTATCAAGCTAACAGAGCGCTTTTTCAATTGCTGTTGAGCGCGCCATATCACCTCGGAGCTCGAGCTAGCCAACAGGCTCGGCGGCGTTCTTCGCTTACGCCCAAACTTTAGCCTGCATGAGCTTTCGAGGAGTGCCCATTAGCGAGGTTGTTTCCATATGGCTAACGCGATCGGCCCATGTGTTCGGCCCCGCGCGGCCAAGGCTGCCTCGAGCGCTGCTTCGGGGACTGGCAACAGGACAGCCGGACCTGCTGAACCTAAATATCCTCAGGGTCAGCCGGCTGGCGCTGCAAAACCGGCTAAGGAGCTGAGGTCGGCTAGAGCTGGTCCGGGCCGAAGCTGCACATTTTGGCCAACGTATCGACTTCGGCTGGATTCGGTCCGGTTGATAGAAGTGGCTTGCGGAAACTGGTCGCGCCGCGCCGTTAGCGTGACCAATCATGGCCGCCGCAGCTCTCGCCAACGATACGCTGCTTCTCTTCGAATATGCAGTGGCGCCGAGCGCCCGTTGAGCGTGCCACGCCAAGCGGCCTTCGCCGTCAAAACCTCCTTTCAAGACTCAACAAAGACTGGAGCCCGCTCCGCAGAAATGAAAGGCCAAATGCGTGAAAAGCTCTTTTCACCGCAATTGACAGAGCCAATTTGCGACACAGTTTCAATGGCCGTAGGGTGGCCCGCGAGCCACCCTACTGGGCCACTTACCAGCGCTCATCAGTAAGCTACCGCTGATGTCCGAGTCCGATTCCGAGATTCAAGGCCTTCTGGCGTAGCGCCCCGACGCTGCGTTTGGTCATTTTTGCTATTTTTACTACCGGGGTTCGAGCCTTCGAATGGACTTTGAGTTCTTTGATATCTGCCTTTGTCCACTCGCGCCGCTTGACAAGTTTCTTGGTTGCTCTTTTCACCATAAATGCTCCTTTTGAGAGGAGCGGCTTGTAACATAGTTTTTTCGGAGCGACGACGGTAAAAAAAGCCACTCGTAGGAACTCGCGCCACGTATAAGTTCGGTCATCTGTGAGACAAGGCGTCTGGACTAGTGCGGCTGTTGAATTCTAAGTTCGTACAGTCCGTCTTCAAGGCTTCGTTTAATGCAACCCCCAATCGACGCCTGGTACGAGCGCGTAGACTAACACGTTTGTGGAAAGAAACGAGCAAGCCAATCGCGATGAACCTGAACAGCTCCAACTCGGGCAGGTTGGTGATTTGTATTAAGCCTTCAGCGATCAACTATCGAGGCCCTGTGAGACATCGTGGCCGTCTCTTACTATGGTCGCCCTTCCGACGCTTGGCGCGTTGCATTGTCTAGACTGCCAGAGCCTCGATCGGCTGGGCGCGAATACTAGATCGATCTCGTCTTCGCGTCGGTCTCGGCTCAACGTCTCGGAGGGGCAATGTGTGTTCGGATGAACAGCTTTCATTTCTTTTGACGAAGGACAGAGAACGGAAATAGGTTATGGTTTCGGCGTCCGCGACGATTTTTTAGAGAGAGGCGGCCAACGTCAAGATCGTGAACGCTTCAGCTTTGATGGCGCGCTCTTCGTTCAACTCGCTTTCGGTGTGTATCGATATTTCGCGTAGAGACACCGCGGGCGCTTGATGGTCCTCGACTGGAGCGAGCGGTTATCGGAGGTTCACGCGTGCCGAGGTCACATCCGAAATGCTCGACAGCTTGCGCTCGATCTTCCCCATGCAGCCCGTGCAATTGATGCCTCCACCGCGCGGTCGAGTTGGACGCGGCCCCGCCTGTCCTCTCAGGTAGTGATAAAAGTCGATGGCCGCCTGCATGCACGTGTGCCGATGCGGTTTCTCGACAGAAACATGCGGCGTCCATCAGCGTCGCCCTCCATCACGAGATCCCAACGCCCGGCGGCGACGTCCGCGGCGCTACCGCGGTAGATTCCAACATTGAGCCCGTGGTTTTGCGCGAGATCAACGACCCTTATGCGCGGTGCGGGTAGATGATCTCTCGACAAAGGAGATGGAATGCGACCCGATTTGGCGCAATCGTACGGTCAGGACAGCCTGCCCCGTTATACTAGCTATCCCACGACACCCCACTTTTCATCAGATATCGGCGAAGCCGATTACCGGCAATGGCTCGGATCGTTACCGGCTCACGAATCCATTTCGATCTATCTGCACGTTCCGTTCTGTCGATCCATGTGCTGGTACTGCGGCTGTCATACGTCCGTGACCAGGCGCGACGATCCGATTGCGATCTATGCCGCGGGCCTCCGGACTGAAGCCCACCTAGTCGCCGAGACGATCGGCAAACGGCTTCCGATCTCCCATGTCCACTTCGGCGGCGGAACGCCGACGATCATGACGTCCGAGACTTTCGCAGATCTCGTGGGCACGCTTCGCTACTCATACTTTGTGGTGCCCGGCGCGGAGATTGCCGTCGAGATCGACCCCCGCACGCTGACGGAACCGATGGCAGAAGCCTTGAGCCATGGCGGTGTCACCCGCGCGAGCCTTGGCGTTCAGAGCTTCGATCCCATGGTCCAGCGAGCCATCAATCGAGTGCAGAGTTTTGCGCAGACAGGTGCGAGCGTCGATTTGTTGCGTAGGGCCGGCATCGGTCAGATCAATTTCGACTTGCTCTATGGCCTCCCGCATCAGATGGTTAGTTCGTGCCTCGACACCGTTGCCAAGTGTATCGAGCTCCGTCCCGATCGTTTTTCGGTATTCGGCTATGCGCACGTTCCGTCGTTCAAGAAGCATCAGCGCAAAATCGATGAGGCCGCCCTTCCCGATAGCGTCGCGCGACATCTCCAGTCAGAAACAATTGCCGAAGCGCTCGTCGAGGCCGGCTATGTTCGTGTCGGCTTCGACCACTTCGCGCTTCCGGATGACAGTCTTGCCGCGGCGAAGCGGGACGGCCGGCTACGCCGAAACTTCCAAGGCTATACCGACGATTGCGCCGAAACATTGATCGGTCTCGGCGCCAGCGCCATCGGTCGGATGCCGCAGGGTTCCGTCCAGAACGCCATCGGGACGCGCGACTATCTCAAGCAAATCGCGGAAGGCCAACTCGCTACCGTCAAGGGCTATGAGTTCACGGAGGACGACCGGTTCCGGGCCGACCTCATCGAGCGGTTGATGTGCGATATGGCCGTCGACCTGTCCAAAGTAGCCCGAGCTCATGGCCGCGACCCGCGGACGGCGGTCGTCGACGAACCACGGCTCGCGAAATTGCTCTCGGATGGCGCCGTGACCATGGACGGCGACCGGCTCCGCATCCACGATGGCGCAGAGTTTCTGGTCCGAAGTGTCGCCTCCGCATTCGACGCCCATCTGGCAGGGTCCAAGGCGACTCATAGCCGCGCAGTCTGACCGGCGAGCGATCACGCGCGGTGCAGGATTCAGAGCCAAACCAGCACACCCTTCAAACAATGCTCCTAGCTACCTGGGCCCATCGCGGCCAACCGTTCCGACCAACGGTTGAGCGGTTGCGTCAGGGGCTGCTCGTCATGGAAACGAAGTTTCTCAGCCGCAGAGCGGACCGCGGTGGAGTGCGATGTCGTCGGCCTTGTTGGCCTTCTGCAGTGCGCCGATGGTCTGGCCGCTAGGACAATAGCGATCATAGTTCAGGTCTGCGCTTCCGCGCGCGAGATCATGGCTGCAGCGGGTTTTGGCAACACAGAGTGCGCAGATGCTGGACATTTCGCGCAAGACGTCCGGACACGCCTCTGCGATCACAGCCTCATCCAGACCAAGCTGCTTTAGTAGCTGCGGCAACTCCTTGGCGCCGCGTCCATGGGCGGCCAGCTTTTTAAGCTGGCTGACGGGCATTCGCAGATCCCTCGCGATGGCCGCGATTTCGGTTTCGTCGAGATTGTTTAACTCACGGACATCCCGGTCCAAACCGAGCCAACGCGCAACTCTTTCAACCAGGCCTTCGGTGACTGACCGCAAAGCTGACGTCATCGCAGCCTCCATTGCATTCGGATAAGATGCACGGAAGGACGCCTGATCCGCATTGCTCCAGACCAAATTGACCGCTTAGGGCAGCGCCCCTTGTCTGCGGCTGGCGCCTCATCATCCGCGATCGCGCGCCAGGCCGCGCCCTCCAGATCCTCGTATTGGCCGCTGCGGAGCGACCAGAGGAAGCCGACCAATCCCGCGAGCCCGAGCATCAGGGCCAGCGGCAAGAGGATTACCAGCACCTCCATCACGTAATCCTTCGCGAGGCAGAGCGGGCGCGGAGCGCGTTCAGCGTGACCAGGATGGACGATCCGCTCATCGCCGCTGCTGCAATCAGCGGCGTCACGGCACCGCTGATTGCAATCGGCACCGCGAGGAAATTGTACCCAATCGCGAGCCAGAGATTCTGCCGCATCAAATGCAGCGCCTTGCGCGACAGATCGATCGCGGCGAAAACCGGCGCCAGCGATTTGCCGAGAAAGACCAGATCGGCGGTCGCCTGGCTCAGATGGGCGGCGGAGATCGGCGACACGGAGACATGAGCCGCCGCCAGGGACGGCGCATCGTTCATGCCATCCCCGACCATCAGAACCTTCATACCCCGTCCCTTCAACTCCTCGACCCGTGCGATTTTGTCGGCAGGTGTCACGCCGGCGCGCCATTCCGGGATGCCGAGTGCAAGAGCCGTCGCCTGCACGGCCGTCTCGTGGTCACCCGACAGAATCTCGACACCCATCCCACGCGACTGAAGCGCCGAGACGACGGGCTTCGCGTCCGGGCGCAGGGCTTGGCGCACCGAGAGGATGTATTTCTGAGCACCGTTGCTGAAGGCAACGACCGAGGCTTCAGGATCAAGATCGCCGCGCCTGGTCGCCAGAAGCTCGGCACCGCAGAATGATGGCCGACCCAGGCGAATTTCCATACCATCATGCGTGGCGCGAACGCCCTGCCCCGGCTCCTCGACCGCGGCGACAATTGGCGATTTCGCGCCGGTGGTCCGCGCGACAGCTGCGGCAACCGGATGATGGCTCGACAGCGCAAGCCGCCCGGCCAACCCGAGGATCGCGCCAGGAATGCTGTCGGCGCTGACCATCACCAGATCGGGCTGCGTCAACGTGCCCGTCTTGTCGAAGATGACATGATCCGCCGCCGCCAATCGTTCGATCGCGTCACCGGAATTGAGCAGCACGCCCGACTTGAACATGGCGCCGGACGCGATCGTTTGCACCGTGGGGATCGCGAGCCCAAGCGCGCAGGGACAGGTGATGATCAGCACGGCAATCCCGGTGACGGTGGCATCGTGCCAGCTTGCACCGAAGACGACCCCGCCGAGGATGGTGAGAAGCGCAGTGGCGTGAACCACCGGCGCATAAAGCCGCGATACGCGATCCGCGATCTGCGTATAGCGAGAGCGCGCCTGCAGCGCATTGTCGAGCAGCCGTGTGATTTCCGCGAGCAAGGTGGCTTCGGATGCTGCCGAAACCCGCACGCGTAATGTCCCGGATATGTTCATGGAGCCGGCATAGACCGCTGTCCCCTGCTCCGCCGTAACATAGAGCGTCTCGCCGGTGATCAGGCTCTGGTCGATCTCCGAGCGTCCCTCGATCACGGTACCGTCGACGGCGCAGCGCTCACCCGGCCGCAACAGGACGATGTCGCCCGGACGAATGGCTGCAACCGGCACCTGGGAGATCCCGCCCGATCCGACGAACTTCGCGGCGGTGTCGGCCTTCAGCGCAGCCAGATTGCCGGCCACGGCTCGGGTTCGCCGCCGCATGTTCTGGTCGAGGACGCGACCGACCAGCAGGAAGGTCAGGAGCATGATCGCCGCATCGAAATAGGCGTGCTCGGCATGGTTGAACGTTTCGACCACGGACATCCCGAGTGCGAGGACAACGCCGATCGAGATCGGCACATCCATATTTGTGCGCTTCGCTGACAACGCACGCCAGGCGGAACGGAAGAAGGGTTGGCCGGCATAGGCGGCCGCCGGCAGCGTGATCAGCGCAGACAACCAGTGGAAGAAGTCACGCTGCTCAGGCAGCATGTCGCCGACATTGCCGGACCACACCGGGATCGACAGCATCATGACATTCATACTGGCGAACGCTGCGACGCCTAGGCATCGTAAAAGGAATCGGGATTGTTCAACATCAGCCGCCTCGACGCTGGCGGTCTCGTACGGATAAGCCTTGTAGCCGAGCTCTTCGAGGCGGTCGATGAAGCGCGCAGGATCAATCGTGCCCTGCTTCCATTCGAGCGCAACGCGACGATCGGTCAGGTTGACGCGCGCGAGCGTCACGTTGGGCATCGCCGACAGGCCGCGCTCGATCTTACCCATGCAGCCGGTGCAATGAATGCCTTCGACGGCGAGATCCATATGCTGCACGCCGGGTCCCGCCTCCCGGACGAAGTGCGAGAAGTCGCGCGTGATCTGCATATGATAGCCCCTACTTCAGGATCATGCGGTTGCGCGACTGGAACACGCGCGTACCGCTCGCATCAATCTCGAGCACGAGGTCCCACTGGCCCGAGGCCACGGAGGCAACCCTGGCGCGGTAGACGCCGATGCCGATCTCGGCAAACGCGAGTGACAGATCGCCGCGCTTGTCGGTCGGGCGCTCCAGGCTGCCTTCAAACTTCAGTCCGGTGACTGGCCGCTTATTCGCGTCCCGTGCCTCGATCTGGATCGTCGCGCTGCCATCGAGATCGCGCCGAACATTCGCCTCAACCTGCCAGTTGCGCGCTGCCTGGTCGCGTGCCTGCTTGATCTCCTTTTCGTAGGCCAAGCCCGCCGCATAAGGGCTCTCCACATCGGCGCCGGGAAGCGTCGCAATCGCAAGCTTCACCACCGTGACATTGGCGCCGATCACTACCCCAAAGAATGCGATGAGGATCAGCAAGACCTTGAAACCGGTCAGGGGTTTCGATGCTGTGGACGACATGACGGAATTCCTGACATTTCAAGGTACGACGAAATTGTCGGTCGTCGCGGCGACTTCACCTAGCCCGATATCGGTCACTCGAAAGTCGATCGGGATCGATTTTTCCTGCTTGTCGTCCGCCGGAGCCGTGACAAGGACGCGCAGTTCGGAGGTCTGGTCCCGGCCGATCACGATCATCGGGCGATCCGGCGTCACCGAGGCCACACCGATGATGTGAATGGTCGCGTTTGGCGGACCATCGACGTCGATGGCGATGACGCGGTCGAAGCCGCGCTTGTTCAGAAGCTTAACGGTATACGCATTGCGGATCGAACCGTCGCTCAGCCTGACGGCGATCGGATTGCGGTCGTGAAGCACATTGACGTCCAGCAGGCTGCGCGTCGCCAACGCATACAGCATGATGCCACCGACGAGGGCGATGACGACGCTGTAGATCATCGTACGCGGCCGGATGATCCGGTAGATCGGCGTCTTTCCGGCCTGCCGGCGTTCGATATTGATGTCATTGTCATATCCGATCAAGCGGGTCGGCCGACCGATCTTTCTCATGACATTGTCGCAGGCGTCGATGCAGAGCCCGCACTGGATACACTCGAGCTGCGGTCCGTCGCGAATATCGATTCCGGTCGGGCAGACCGCAACACATTGATAGCAATCGATGCAGTCGCCGACATGCTCACTGATCGCGCGCAGCTCCGCGGCCTTTTTTGACCGACGTCCGCTTCTCGCCGCGGTCATAGCGGTAGGTGACGTTGAGGGCCCATTCGTCAGTCAGCGCAGCCTGGATGCGCGGCCATGGGCACATATAAGTGCAGACCTGCTCGCGCATGTCGCCGGCGAGAACATAGGTCGTCGCGGTGAGTATTCCGATCCACGCATAAGCAACCATGGGAGCTTGGAACGTCAGGAGCTCCTTCACCAGTGTCGGCGCATCGGCGAAATAGAGCACCCATGCGCCGCCGGTCCACCACGCGATCACCAGCCAGATTGCATGCTTGAGCACGGTCTCCAAGATGCGCTTGGGAGCGAACGGGCCGGATACCGCATCCTTCTTCATCCGCTCGCGCCGGTCGCCCTCGACCAAGCGCTCGACGGCATAGAACAGATCGGTCCAAACCGTCTGCGGACAGAAATAGCCGCACCAGATGCGACCGCCAATCGAATTCATCAGGAAGAGAGCGACCGCCGCGAGGATGAGCAGGCCGGTGAAGTAGTAGACTTCCTGCGGCCACAGTTCGATGAAGAAGAAATAGAACCGGCTGTTGGGCAGATCAATCAGCACCGCCTGATCGGGCGCCCCAAGCCCGCGGTTCCAGCGCACGAAGGGCAGCAGATAGTAGACACCGAGGCAGAAGGCCATCAGCTCCCATTTCATCCGCCTGAACGAGCCCGAGGTGCTCTGCGGATAAACCTTCTTGCGCGGTGCATAGAGCGGTCCATAGTCGTCGTCGGAGGTGAGCTCGCTCGAATTCACGGTCTTGTTCATCGCGGGGTCCATATCGCAATGGACCCTAGACCGCACTGCGATCCCGCAATCGATCCGGCGCAAACGGACAGCAGTTTCCCGGCTCCCGTCATACGTATCGATCTCACCCGACTACTTGCCGCCGCCCAGCGAGTGGACGTAGACAGTCATTGCTTTGATCGTTGCGGGGTCAAGCCGTGCTTCCCATGCGGGCATTACGCCAGCACGACCGTTGCTGATGGTTTCGATCAGAGTTGCCTCATCCGAGCCATAGAGCCAGATCGCGTCCGTCAGGTTCGGCGCACCAAGCTCCTGATTTCCTTTACCGCCGTCGCCATGACAGGCGATACAATTGTCTACGAAGATCTTCGCGCCCTTTGTCACATCAACTTTGTCGCGGATCGGAAGTCCGGCCAGCGAGCGAACGTAATTGGCGACTGACACGATCTCATCCTGCTTCAGAACGCCATCCTTGCCGAAGGCGAGCATCTGGCCTTCGTGCGCCTTGGCATGGCCGGACCGCGCGCCGTACTGGATCGTCTGCATGATCTGCTCGAGCGTCCCACCCCAAAGCCAGTCGTCGTCGTTCAGGTTAGGGTATCCCTTCGCGCCCGTACCGCCGCTGCCGTGGCACGGCGCGCAATTGTCGCCGAATACTGTCTTGCCCTTGGCGCGCGCCAGCGCAAGCAACGCCGGATCGTTCTCGATCTCGACGAGCGAAGCCGCGCCGAGCGCCGCCATCTTGTCACCACGCACCTGCTCGAGATTGGCGAGCTCGACTCCGACGTCAGCCCGGGTCGAATAGCCGAACATACCGATCGTGCTGCCGGAGATCAGCGGCCAGGCCGGATACACGATCCAATAGCCGATCGCCCACAAAATGGTGAGATAGAACGTGATCACCCACCAGCGGGGCATCGGCGTGTCCAGCTCCTTGATGCCGTCCCATTCATGCCCGGTCGTAGATCTTCTCGAGAGAGAGTCAAATTCACTGTGATCGGACATCTCCTACTCCTCCCGCAACGGCAGTTTGGCGGCCTCGTCAAACTCCGCCTTTTTGCGGGGCCAGAACGCATATGCGGTGATCGCAAGGAAGATCGCCACAAAAGCCGGCGTCCAGATTGTGGTCACGAGATCTGACGCAAGGTTATGGACCGTCAAAATCGCCTTCATCGTGTTTTCTCAGCGAAGGTTGGCTTTTTCGTTGTAAAGCTTGAATTCGATTAGCGTGCCGAGCATCTGCAGGTACGCTATGAGCGCATCCATCTCCGTCGGCAGGCCCGGCTTGCCGTCAAAATTACGGACCGACGCCTTGGCGTATCGCTTGGCGAAGCCATCGCTGCCCGCATTGTCTGGGTCGTCCTGGGCTTTCATGTCAGCTGCCGCATTCGCGATTTGATCATCGCTGTAGGGCACCCCGATGGTCCGCAAGGCGCGCATGTGGTCGGCGATGGTGCTCGGATCGATCTCGTTGTCGGCGAGGAACGGATAGCCCGGCATCACCGATCGCGGCACGATGGCGCGCGGGTTGGTCAGGTGGGCCACGTGCCAGTCATCCGAATATTTGGCGCCGACGCGGGCGAGATCCGGCCCCGTCCGCTTCGAGCCCCATTGGAACGGGTGGTCGTACATGCTCTCAGCGGCGAGCGAGAAGTGACCGTAACGCTCGACTTCATCACGCAGCGGGCGGATCATCTGGGAGTGGCATAGATAGCAGCCCTCCCGGACATAGATGTTGCGCCCGGCGAGCTCGAGCGGCGTGTAGGGTCTCACGCCGTCGACCACCTCGATGGTGCTCTTGAGGTAGAAAAGGGGTGTGATCTCGACGAGGCCGCCGATGGCAATCACCAGCAGGATGCCGGTAATGAGAATGATCGAATTCTTTTCAAAGATTTGATGACGCTTCCAGAACGACATTGCCCTGTCCTCATTCAGCTGGCTGCAGGGCACGGGGCGACGTCGCTTCGGCCTCGCCAACGCGCACCGTCATCCAGAGATTATAGGCCATGATCAGCCCACCGATCAGGAACAGCGCCCCGCCCGCCGCGCGGATAACATAGAACGGATGCATCGCTTCGACCGTCTCGATGAAGGAATATTCGAGGAAGCCGAGCGAGGTGTAGGCGCGCCACATCAACCCTTGCACGATTCCAGACACCCACATTGCCGAGATGTAGAGCACGATGCCGAGCATTGCGATCCAGAAGTGCCAGTTGACCAGCTTGAGGCTGTAGAGACCCTTGCGATTCCACGCCCAGGGCACGAGGCAGTACAACGCGCCGAACGACACGAATCCGACCCAGCCCAGTGCACCAGAATGCACGTGTCCGATAGTCCAGTCGGTGTAGTGGCTGAGCGAGTTGATGACCTTGATCGACATCATCGGGCCTTCGAACGTCGCCATACCATAGAAGGCAACGGAGACGACCAGCATGCGCAGCACGGGATCGCTCCGCAGCTTGTCCCAGGCGCCCGCCAGCGTCATGAGGCCGTTGATCATGCCGCCCCATGAGGGCATCCACAGCATCAGCGAGAACGTCATACCGAGTGTCTGAGTCCAGTCGGGTAGCGCCGTGTAGTGCAGATGATGCGGCCCAGCCCAGATGTAGAGAAAGATCAGCGCCCAGAAATGGATAATCGACAGGCGATAGGAATAGATGGGTCGCTCGACGCGCTTCGGGATGAAGTAGTACATGATCGCGAGGAAGCCGGCAGTCAGGAAGAACCCGACGGCGTTGTGGCCGTACCACCATTGGAACATCGCATCCTGAACGCCGCCCCACGCGATGTAGGACTTCGAGCCGAACACGGATACCGGCAGCGCCGGATTGTTGCCGAGATGAAGGACCGCGATGGTGACGATAAAGGCGAGATAGAACCAGTTGGCCACGAAGATGTGCGGCTCCTTGCGCTTGATAATCGTCCCGACGAAGACGAGCAGATACGTCACCCAGACGATCGTCAGCCACAGATCCGAATACCATTCAGGCTCGGCATATTCCTTGGACTGCGTCACGCCCAGCAGATAGCCAGTGCCCGCGATCAGGATGAAGAAGTTATAGCCTAGGACGACGAACCATGGCGCCAGGTCGCCGGCGAGGCGCGCGCGGCAGGTCTTCTGCACCACATAGAAGGAAGTCCCGATCAGCACGTTTCCACCGAACGCAAACACAACCGCTGACGTATGCAGCGGACGCAAGCGGCCGAAACTCGTCCAGGGCAGATCGAAATTCAGCGGGGGCCACGCCAATTGGGACGCGATAATTAGTCCGACGAGGAACCCGGCGATCCCCCAGAACATCGCCATGACGGCACTGAACTTGACCGGGCCCATGTTGTAGTTCGGCCAGCCACCAATCTCTGCAGGCGGCAGCAACGCCGGACGGTCGTAGTATCGATTCACGATCGTGAATACCGCCGCGATGCTGGCCAGCGCTCCGAGGGCTGCGTGGAACCCGAAGGCTGGATCAACCGCTTTAGCAGCCGCGATGACACAGAAATAGCCGAGCGCAGCGAAGAACAGCGCGAGCCCGGCTTCGCCGTGCGTCATCCGCTTCTCAGATTGAGATCGGTTCATTGAGTCCCTCGTGAACGTGAGCTGACCTGCCAGCCCGTCTTCCTTCTGCGTCCTGTCCTGGTTCGAGCCAGGAGAACGGGACTTGGCTTTGGGTTTCGGAGATCAGAACGCGCGACGCTTCGGTTCAGCCACGGTGACCGGGTGGCTTAGCGGCGCTCTTGCCCAGGCGGGGGCCGCGGCGAAAACGACGAAGATGGACGTGACGACTGCGCAAACCAGAACGGCATCGAGGGGCATGAGGATCTCCTTTTGAGGTCCCGACTATGGTCACTTTCAGGAATGCGTCTTTGACCTCGATCAATTTTGGGGATGCCGCGTCTCACGCACCCCACAGTGCGAGCTGCCTGGCGCATTCCAGATCCAAGAAACGAATGCCAACCGTATAAATATGAATCACGCCGTCAGTCTCGAGCTTCGTGAAGATCCGGCTCACCGTCTCGATGGTGAGAATTCGCAGACTTCCCCGGCCACACTCAGGCTAACCACCCCATGCCGGCGGCAATGCAGGCGGAGTTCGAAGCTCCATCGCATCGGCGAAGACTGTCCAATCGCGGACACCTTTTTGGGTGCAAAAATCGGTCTCCGCCTGCTGTGCAGCAGCACTCAGCGAGGCGGCATCGACCTCGAACGATGCCTGACAGGCACGATGCTCGTGACCGGTATCGTCACAAACGGTCTTAATGAACCGAACGTTAAATGAAGGCATGGCACCCTCTTGCCGTGGGTTTGCTTATCCCCCATTCTGCCATTCGCGCCACAAGAGTATTTGATCTGTCTCAAGCAGCATGCCAAAGAGTTTGTCCGCTCCATCGAGATAAGGTCGAGCCTTGGGCAGTGCGGCGCGAGCGCTCCTGTTGTCCCGCAGACCCCGTAATCGCTATCTGTCCAACTTGGCGGATCGCACTCTGTTTTGAAGTGGCCGAGGGACAGTGCCTTCCGTCTGCTCTGCCCTCGACCGGCAAAATTGAGGCGCGGTTCGAGGAATGTCTCGAACAGACGGTTGAGAGCAGCATGAAGCCGTCACTCCCCAGATGCCGACGATTGATCTCTGTCAATCCCATACTTAGTCGCCGGCAATGTGGAACCTCGATGCCGCGAACTTTACACGCGATGCATAGTGGTCTCACGAGGCGTTGCCGCAAGCGCCGGGTCATTGGCCAATCACCGGCCGGAGCCATTTCCGACGCGCGCCGATGGCCGGGCGCTATCGACGGCGAGACCTACGCGAACGTGATCGTGGGCAAAAGAGGCGAACCGCCCCGATCTCGCTCCGGACGGTCTAACCTGCCGCCGTGACAGCAAAGTCGATGATCAGGCTTGTCGCAGCCAACGTTTCGATAAGCCCAAGTTCAGGACTTCCGCGCCAAAGCCTATGGCTGCGATCAGCGCCGGCAAGACTACCGAAAATGCGAGGCGAGCAATCGATTGACCATCTCCGTGGCCTAATCCGAGTGCGGTGCGCCTCAAATCAACCCGGCTACACGCTGGCGTGTTGCGGACCAACGCGAGGCCCCGGTGGATCGCCCGAGTTGGAACATGTCTGCAAGGCGCCCCTGTCCGGCTCGCAGCGGCCGCTCGACGTCGGCCGTTCTGGACGCGCATCAGCTCTTTTGACCTGTATCAATACTGCGGCGGCCGCCCACTGATATAAGCGATTTTCCAGTCCAAGGTCAGACACATGGCAAACAGAAAGACTTGGCGCCCCATCATCTTTTCATGTCCAAATACCGGCGACCGAGTTCAAGGACTGCTGCCGGACGCACCCGAGCCGGGTGCCAATGACCTGCACCCGATAACCTGCGCCACTTGCGATGGCGTCCACTTCATCGACCTCCGGACCGGCGCTATGATCGGAGCCGAGCGCAGCTAGGCCAATGGCGTCAAGCGAATTCCGGCGTCTTCCGGTTCTCGCTTGGGGATGCCGCCCCGCTCGCAAGGGCGCGGCTGACGTCATCAAAACCCAATGCCCCACGCTGACGCCCCGTGGGACAAGGAGATTTCTCACCAACGAAGGATGTTTCGACATGACAGACCACGGCGACATTCGTCCCGCCGCCGCAGGCCAGATTGCGGGAGCGGCAGTCCAGTCTAACTTCTGCAGAACAACGATCAACACCAACCGCCGCGGGCTTGAG
This sequence comes from Bradyrhizobium sp. ISRA430, assembly GCF_029909975.1. Classification (NCBI taxonomy): domain Bacteria; kingdom Pseudomonadati; phylum Pseudomonadota; class Alphaproteobacteria; order Hyphomicrobiales; family Nitrobacteraceae; genus Bradyrhizobium; species Bradyrhizobium sp. ISRA430. The sequence goes on along the minus strand of NZ_CP094516.1, from coordinate 7,601,476 downwards.
CTGATCCAGATCGATTCGACCGAAGCCGGGGAGTTGTTTCGCGCCGCCAATCCTAATATTTCGTTTGGCGAGCGGATCATGTCCCGGCACGATAGGTTCAACGACGCCACGGCCGATAAAGTCCCGGCCGCGACTGACGCGCTCGAGACCACGCGCCGCCTGGGCAATATTGGGCTGAGCCTGTTCCCGCGGAGGCCCAGCGATCTCGTCCGTAGTGTTCAGAAGGTTGCCTGAATTTGTCAGCCCGCGGCGATGAACACCGTCCAGGATCTCATGACAACCTGACCTGGGAGCGGCTCGAATCGGCGCCCTTTGATCGGGATCTGGAGATTGCCGTGATCGAGGGTAATACCATTCACCGGGTGGTCTTTCCTTGCCGCCGGATCTTCGGCGGCTGGATCAAGGCCAAGACCGGTGAACATGTCGCCGTGCAGCCGACGCACTGGCGCATCTGGCCTGGATAGGGGCGACCGTGATTGGCGTGAGTTAGGGCGCGGCTGCCTCCGGTGGCCTCTCGTGGGCAAACAATGTAAAGTCGATCGAATGAGAGGGTCTGCCAGGAAACATGCCCGACCACATCTGGTACCGCTACGGCACTGCCGCGGCAGCCGCCGCGCTGGGTCTCGTGCTGCGCGCGGCGCTAAACCCGTATCTTCAGGACCGCACGTTTACGATCATCTACCTTCCGGTCGTCGCTTTTGCCGCTTTCGCCGGCGGCCGTGGACCGGCGATCTTCGCTACCTCGCTCTGCTTCGTCATCAGCCTGGCATTTCTTGGAAAAGTCCTCATCACCGATTCCGCAAACATGATCGATATCGCAGAATTCGCGGTACTTGGTCCCCTGCTTGGCTTCATGGGCAATCGGCTGCGGCGGGAATCAGAGCAGGCGCGGTATCGGCTAGCCCATCTGCAGTCGATTCTGGACACCGTGCCGGAAGCCATGATCGTAATTGACGAGAAGGGCATCATTCGCTCGTTCAGCGCCGCGGCAGTGCGTTTATTTGGTTGGTCTCCGGACGAAGTGGTCGGAACGAATGTATCGAGGTTGATGCCGCGGCCCTACCGCGCCGAGCACGACCGCTACATCGAACGTTATCTGACCACCGGCGAGCGGCACATCATCGGCATCGGCCGCATCGTGGTGGGCGAACGGAGCGACGGCTCGACCTTTCCGATGGAGCTTGCCGTCGGTGAGGCCAAAGTGCGCGGCGAACGGTTCTTTACCGGCTTCATCCGAGACCTCACCGAACGGCGGGCGCAGGAACGGCGCTTGCAAGAACTGCAATCTGAACTCGTGCACGTGTCGCGGCTGACCGCCATGGGTGAGATGGCATCGTCTATTGCCCATGAGATCAACCAGCCGCTCTCCGCAATTACAAACTACATGCGCGGCGCAAAGGCTCTGTTGGCGTCCGACAAGCCGGACGCCAACCGCATTGGTGATGCGCTCGAACACGCCGCCCAACAGGCTCTGCGCGCCGGCGATATCATCAAGCGCCTGCGGGAATTCGTTGCCAAGGGCGAGACGCATCACACTGTGGAGAATCCGCTCACGCTCCTTGAAGAGGCTGTGGCTCTGGCTCTACTCGGCGCCAGGGAGCAAGGCGTACGCGTCGCTATCCGCAGCGACCGCGATCTGCCATCAATAATCGTCGACAAGATCCAGATCCAGCAGGTCGCGCTTAACTTGATACGCAATGCAATCGAGGCGATGGCTTCCTGCCCGCGCCGCGAATTGACCGTCGGAGTTGCGAAGGTCGATGGCCTCGCCAGGTTTACCGTTGCTGATACGGGCCCCGGCATCAGCCCTGATATCGCCGACCGCCTGTTCCAGCCCTTTGTCACGACCAAGGAGCATGGCATGGGTGTGGGACTATCAATCTGCCGGACGATCATCGAGTCACATGGCGGCCACATCTCCGCGGAAGCGAATCCGAGCGGCGGCACGATGTTTCAGTTCACCCTGCCATTTGCGGAGGTTAGTGAAGAGGCATGATTGGGCGGCGCATTCTTGTGATCGACGATGATGCCGCGATGCGGGACTCGCTGGCGTTTCTGCTTGATGTGAACGGTTTCTACGTAGCAACCTATGAAACCGCGACTGAGTTTCTCAATGATGGCGCGAGCGGCCCGGTTGACTGCATTGTATCGGACATTCGCATACCGGGTATGAGCGGTCTCGAACTGGTGCGCAAACTGAAGTCCGATCGCGTCGACTGCCCCGTCGTCCTGATTACTGGTCATGGCGACGTATCGCTCGCAGTTGAAGCGATGAAAGCGGGTGCGGTCGATTTCATCGAGAAGCCGTTCGAGGAGGAGGTGCTATTGCGTGCGATCAATAGTGCTTTGGAAGCGCGGCCAACAAGGCCAGCCGATGACGCAGCGAAACTGCAGGCGGAAGCCCGCCTCGCGGACCTCTCGTCGCGCGAGCGTGACGTCCTGCAGGGACTATTAGCCGGCAAGATCAACAAGGTGATCGCCCATGACCTTGGCATTAGTCCCCGGACGGTCGAAGTTTACCGTGCGAACCTCATGGCCAAGACCAATGTCCGCAGCATGTCCGAGTTGATGCGGATCGCCATTAACGCGGGACTTTAGCAGCAGCGCAAACGCTTATTCATGCATTCAAGCTGATGCAGCAGCTTTGACTTCCTGTACGGTCTTCCGAAACACGTTTTTCGTCTTATCGCGCCAAGGGCGCCGGCCCCGACGTGGCGCGCCGGATAAGGACGATCACCAGATCCGAGAGCGATGCGTGCGTTCGAGCATTCTGATCAATTCCGAGAAGCGCCAATTCGGACGCAGCACTGATATCTATCGATTGAGGGAATCACGATCCGAAACGATCCAACAGCACTGCCGGCCGTCATCAATCATCTGCGAGCGGCTCTGATTGGCCTTCCAGCGGCAGTTCAAGAATCCGAGCACTGGCGGATCCGCGGGACCGCGACGAACGAGCCCTGCATGACCTTCGCTGGCTCGTTGTTCCTCCAGCAGGCCTGGTTTGCCATGACATGAATGTCGAGCCGGCAATGGCGAGAGACGGCAATCCCAATCCCGTCGCCACCCTGATCGCCGCACTGGTATCGCGGCAGATTGGCTGGGCACAAATCCTAGAGTGCCGCGGCTAACGTTACCGATGCAAGACACGCAATGCTGGTTCTTGCCTACGGACCATCGCGAGAGCTTGCCGCTTTCCGGTTTGATCGTGCTTAAACAAAATCACGACGGCATATGAAGCAGATCAATTGCCGGCCCGGATTTGTGCTCCGATGGACAGCGGGTCTTCCCGGAGATCGGCATTGTTCGGGAACATATTGGTCCTTCCCACGGAGCTCCCGGTGCGGGCTGCAGTAAACGGTTCGATTTCCTTCGCATTGGGGACGGGTGCGCATCTTGAGGTTGTGGTGATCGGCTGAGAGACGACTATCATTCCGCTCATTGCGCTCGGCTGGGCCGCAGTCGCTTCAGTCTTCGAGATCAAGCAGGCGCGTGCCGTTTGAGCGGGCCGAAGCGGCACTTCGGGTACTTGATCTGCGGGCACGGAACGTCGGCATTTCCTACACCAGCCGTGCGCTGAGTGCGGTTCCGGCCGAGGCGAGCCGGATCATCTGCGCGAGCGCGGATCTACAACCTGACCATGGTCACACAGCGTCGGAGGGGCTACGACAGCTACGATAACTCTATTCCCTTTGCCGGCTGGCGGCCCTGTTCTGTACCTCCCATCCATCTTCCATGGCACTTTTTCGATCAGACGAATCGGGATTTGCTGGGAGGGTCAGCCGCCGTGCGGCCTTCGTGCAATCACCATCCCAGTCCTGATGTCGCACTGAGGCACGAATTCCAGATGCGATCAGAACGCCGTTGCAATCGGCGCAATGGCGACGCCAGGGGCCCGATCAGGAACGAGGAGTGCCGTCTGTCCGGCCCCATGCGTTCGCCGGCGCTCCAACGACGAGGTGCGGCCGGGCCCGCTATCATGCGACACTGCTCCGAACGTTGCACGTGCGCTAACGGTCGAGATGCCGCAGGAACTGCTCGCGGACAGTCTGTCACCGGCCATCCGACGATGCCCCGAGCTCAGCTTCAGGCCAGGCCAAGTCACGATTTCCTCCGGCTGCAACAGTCGCCGGAGAGCGGCAAGGCCGGTCTTTGAGCCAGGTCAATATATCACGCGAGCCGAGTTCTATGATCCGGGTCCCAACTCGGTCCACATGCGCACGTATCGGATGATTTCCAAACACGTCGTCCACGTCGGCCAGCGTACATCGATCAGGATGCGGTCAATGTCCGCCTCGTCACCACCGCGGCCCACCGATGCTGACGGGGATCGGAGTCCCGGCGTCCAAACAAGACTTCCTGGAGCAAGCCGAAAGTGGCGGTGGACGACAGCGTTCGGCCTGGCTGGAGCTCTTCACGGGCGCGGCCGACGAAGTCAGCATGCAGCTTTCTAATCCGATTTGAGCATGTTTGAGCAACCAACGGACCGCCGAACCATTCAAGACGCCCTCCTCAGCGGACTTACGTGTAAATACTTAAGGGCTTCTCCGTAGGGGAAACATCCAAATTTCCCAGTTCGTCAGGAGCGGCCAATGTCCGCGTGCCATCGACGCTCGCAAGATAGGGTCCGCCATGCACGCTCAGGTTGCCAGTTTTACCGAGACCAGCCGCCATCCAACCAGCGTCTTGCGTGGGCAACCTCATGGTTGTGGACCGTTTGGCATGATTGCGACACCGATGCGGTTCACTCGCAATAGCGAGATCTACAGCGAAGAGGAGTCAGCGGAATACGTATATCAGGTGGCGTCGGGCGCTGTGCGAACCTACAAGATTCTGGAAGACGGACGTCGTCAGATCGGTGCGTTTTATCTGCCCGGTGACATGTTCGGCTTCGAAGCCGGAGGAAGCCATATCTCTTCGGCCGGAGCGATTTGTGAGACGCAGCTGCTGATGGTGAAGCGTACCGCCCTCATTGTTCGGGCCAGTCACGAGAGGGAGCTAACACGGCAGCTGTGGGACGCGATGGCGCTCGAGCTCCGCCGCTTTCAGGAACATATGATGCTCCTGATCAGCAGCGCTGAAGACCGGGTCGTCACCTTCCTGCTCGATATGTCTCGCCGCGCTACGAAGAACGGTGCCATCGAACTGCCCATGTCACGGCAGGATGTCGCCGATTATCTTGGCTTGACGATCGAAACCGTGTCGCGCACCTTTACCCAACTTGAGCAAAATGGCGTGATCGCCCTGCCGACCTCACGCCGAGTCGAGCTGCGTAACGACAGATTGCCCAGGAGCTTTGTGCAAAACCTAGGCTAAGTCGATTTACAGCTCAGATTGAAGCGCACTGCTTTTTGCGTCGAACAGCGCGGACAAATTGCAGCGCAAAGGACACCGAAATCGGGCGATCTTGCCAATGGCAGAAACGCTCCCAGCCTACTTTTGTGCCTCCAGGAGCACCGCAATGATCATCGATCTTTTGCTTCGAGAGCATCGCAACATTGATCTGCTTTTGGTCGCTCTTCAACGCGAATTGGAGATTTTTGAGAAAGGGATCCGTCCCGACTATGAGGTCATTCGCGCGATTATCAGCTATTTCGAGGTTTACCCGGAGCTGTACCATCATCCACAGGAAGACTTGATTTTTTCCAAGCTCAAGGCTCGCGATCCGGATGCAGCTGCAATCGTCGGCGATCTCGCGCTTGAACACCAGGAAGTCGTCGACCGTTTGCACCACTTCGCGCAAGCTATTGACGCCATCCTGGCGGATCGTGAACTCCTTCGGCAAGACGTCGGCAATATCGTACACGACTTTATAGTACGCGAGCGGCACCACATGATGTGGGAAGAGCGAGATTTCTTTCCCGCCGCCCTGAAGACTCTCTCGGCTCAGGATTGGACCGAAATCGCTTCCGCCCTCACCGATCATGGAGATCCGCTATTCAGCGAGACAGCGGCAGCGACTTCCGATGCGTTAAGAGCGCATATTCTGCAATTGGAACAAGAAGCTGAGGCCGAACGGAGCTCGGTCGCGTTTTCGTCCGCCAAGGCCGGCAACCCGCGACACGGCGCCGAGACGGATGGGGCGTATTGACCGCTGCGACAGCGTCGATCGCTACCTCCAATCCGAAGCGATCGCGGAAGCTTTAGTTGATGCTGGATACGTACGTATGCCG